>QWQF01000327.1 GCA_003669125.1 Planctomycetota bacterium | reverse complement strand
TCCCGCCACACCGCCGAGTTTGAAGGCTCGCGGATCGTGAACCTCCCCCTGCATCCATTTGCCGTCACGTTGTTCGGTCGGAGCGGCATTCGCTCGCAGAGTTTCGCTCGGCAAGTAACCGGTTGATTTCATTCCGAGCGGCGCAAAGACGTGTTCGCGAGAAAACTCATGCACGTTCTTCTCGCTGACTCGGCGAACAATCTCGCCGAGCAAAATGAAATTCACATCCGAGTAGACAAACTTCGTCCCGATCGGATTGAGCAACTTTAAGTCGCAGATCCGTTTGATCGCCTCGTCACGACCTTGCTCGTAGTCCTTGATGGAGTTGTCAGCGAGCAACCCGCTGTGGTGAATCAGCAGATCGTGAATCGTGATCGGCTCTTTGCCCTTCGCGGCGAACTCCGGAAGGATCGACGCCACCGTGTCCGTGAGTCGCAGCTTGCCGCGTTCGATCAGCAGCATGATACTGGTCGCCGTCGCCATCGGTTTGGTGATCGAGGCCATGTCGAACAGCGTGTCGGTCGTCATCGGCAGTTCGGTCGGCTGGAGTTGCTTCTGACCGAATGCCTTGAAGAACGCGATCTTGCCATGCCGTCCGACGCACACGACGCAGCCTGGCATCTTCTTTTCGCCGAGCCCCTCCGCGACGATCTCGTTGATCCCGTCCAACTTCTGAGCGTCCAGTCCGACGGTATCCGGCTCGGCCATCGGCAGTCCGGCCACGGAGTCGGTCGTAACGACAAATGCCAGCAGCACCCCGATCAGCCACGAGCCAAGCGAAATCGGGGTACGTTTCATGAAACCGATCTCGAACGAGGTCATCGCGCGAACTCCACTCAGTCACTTGGCGGCGGGAGCGGTCACGGTCAGCCACAACTCACGGGTTGTTGTGTTGAATGCCGTCAGCGTTGCCGATGCCGACTTCTCGACCGGAGGTTCACTTTTCACTCGGCCGAGAATGCGGATCCGTCCGGAGAAGTTGACTCCCGCTTCGGCCTTCAGCACGAACTTGACGGCCTTCGCAGTTTCGCCGTCCTTCGCCGAGACGACCGACTCGACCGTCACCTTCTCCGGCAAGCCGGTGACAACGACTTCGATCTCCGAAGCGAAGCCTCGTTGGCGATCGACTGTTACAGGAATTTCCAGCGGCTTGTCGGGAGTCAGCACGAACGAATCCGCAGCGACTTTCAACTCGAAGTCAGGCTGAGAGGGGAGGGCGGTCAGCCGATAAAAAAATCTCGGTCCTCCCAATCCAAACCGATCGGTGATCGCGACGCGGTATTCGCCGTCGGCCGGTGCCGTGAAGTTGGCGTCGGGATCGAAGTCTCCCTTCGAGCCGTCATCGACTTCCTGCAACTGCGAGCCGTCGGACTTCAAAATTCGCAACACTGGATCGAGTGGCGAGCCTGCCGCACGGGCGTCTGTCCGAATCACGATGGCCTGTTTGGCTGCCATCTTCAGTCGGAAGAGATCGATCTCGCCCGGCTTTCCGATCACACCAGTCATCGACGACGGCAGCGTGATCTCTTGCGGTTCCGGCGGCCGTTCGGCCAATTCGATGACTGACGGATGCAACTCCACCGGCAACGTCAACGTGTTGCCGAGCAACGCGTGCCGCACAATGAACGAGCCTTCCACTGCATCGGCCGAAACTTCTGCCAACTCCGGCGGCAGATTCCAACCATTCAATCGCAACTTCTGTGGTGCGAGCGCCTCGCCTGCAACGGCACTTCGTCCGACCGACATTGGCTGAGCGTGATCGACAAACGGCCCAGTCGTCAGCGTCAGCCGGTAGATGTAATTCGCTCCGCCGGCAAACGCGATGCTGGAGTTCGCTGTCTCCGGAAAGGCGAACACTCGCACGCCGTACTCACCGTCGCTTGGAGCCGTGAAGACAATTTGCGGATCGAGGCCGTGATCGTCGTCGTTGTGTTCCATCACGAACCCACGCGGGCCGAGCACTTGCAGCACGCCATCCATCGGCGAACCGAGCGTCCCCTTCGCCATCAGCGACGCGACCAACGTCTGCCCCGCCTTCAGCGAGACCGCGAACGTGTCCACGTCGCCGCCCTTTTCCAGTACGCCGTTGACGACGACCTGATTCGATTCGAGCTTCTGAGCATCCTTCGCCGAGTTGTTCGGTTCCTTCTCGGCGACTTCCGCGAGCGTACCGATCACAAACGGCCGCAGCGGCGACGCTCCTTCGGCATTGAAAACTCGAATCCAGCACAATCCCGGTGCGGCATTCTCGGCGACCGTCACTTTGAACTTGTTGCCGGTCTCGGCGAATTCAATTTTCAAGCCCTCACGGCTGATCCATGCCTGCGGTTTCTCGCCGACCGAACCTTGCGCCGCGACCTCGACCGACTGACCAATCTGGCAACCGGAAGGAACCAACGCGGTGACATTCGGTGGTGCGGCAATGACAGTCGCGGCAAGCAGAAGCAGCGCTGACGTCACGACATCAACTCCGGGATCGGAGCCGGATTGCTGACCAAGTGCGACGGTCGGCCTTGTGCCGTGTAAACGACTTTGTCCGGGTTGATGCCCAGCTTCGTGTAGATCGTCGAGACAAAATTCTCCGGCGAGCAAACTCGTTCGACGGCCGAGTATCCATGCTTGTCGGTCGCACCGACGACGACTCCACCGGGCGTCCCGCCGCCGGCCATCAGAACGGACATCGCACTCGACCAATGGTCTCGGCCGGACTTAGCTGAACCGGGAAGAATGGAAAGTTTCGGCGTGCGGCCGAACTCGCCGAGCGCCGTGACGATCGTCGTGTCTAACAACCCTCGCTCGCTGAGGTCTTCGATGAGCGTCGCGACCGAGTTGTCCCATTCGGGCAGACGCTTTGAGCAAGCTCCGAAGAGGTCCGCGTGATGATCCCAACCGCCGTCGTTCACGGTGACGAAGGGCACGCCGGCTTCGATCAACCGCCGAGCCAACAGCAGTCGCTGGCCGAACGAGTTTCGACCGTAGCGTGCTCGGACGGCTTCCGGTTCCTTGTGAATGTCAAATGCCGCTTGAGCCAGCGGCGAGGTCACCAAATCGAAACCTTGTTTGTAGTAATCGTCGAGAGCCAGCGCCGGATCGCCCGCCGCCTTCTCGTTCATCCGCGGCAGCGTGTCGACCAGTTTTCGCAGATCGCCGCGCCGATGAAATTTGTCTTCGGTCAGTCCTTTCGGCAACGCGACGTCGCGAACTCGGAAACCGGCTCCGTTCGGGTCATCGCCGACGACAAACGGAGCGTGCTTGGCTCCGAGGAAATTGGGACCACCGGAGCGTGTCATCGAGGGAATCGAAAAGTACGCGGGCAGTCCATTCGGCTTGCCCAGCTCGTGCGAGACGACCGCACCCATGCTCGGATGAAAACTGACGAACGCGCCGCAGCCGACCGGGATGCGAGTCGGTGCTCCCGTCATCATGTAGTGGTTGCCGGCTCCGTGATTGTTCTGGTCGTGCCGGATCGAGCGGATCATCGTGAACTTGTCGAGGATGCTCGCCAGCCGAGTCATGTGTTCGGAAAAATGGACGCCGGGAACCTTCGTCGCGATCGGCTCGAACTCGCCCCGAATTTCCGCGGGAGCAGCCGGCTTTGGATCGAAGGTCTCGAAGTGCGTCGGCCCACCATCCATCCAAATCAGGATGCAGCCTTTGGCCTTCGGCGCGTCGTCCGCTGCACTTGCTCGGGCGGCCAGGGCGGAAACGAATCCGGTTCCCAGCCAGCCACCAAGGCCGAGCTTCAAGCAATCACGTCGCGCGAACCCTTCGCAGTTCAATCGGCGAGCCATCGAATGTTC
The DNA here is from genome assembly GCA_003669125.1 of Planctomycetota bacterium. Lineage (GTDB taxonomy): Bacteria > Planctomycetota > Planctomycetia > Planctomycetales > Planctomycetaceae > SXKJ01. The sequence continues at coordinate 15,042 of QWQF01000327.1, read as the reverse complement.
CTTTTCGGCGGGACGAAGTCAGGCAGGGCGGACAGAGTAACGGGGAAATCGGCGACGCAACAGGCAAACTTGATCGGTTTTCCTGTGGCGTACGCGGCTCGCGTGCGACTCATTCCGTCAAGCGACAGGAATAAACGTCAAATCCACCATCGCGATTCGACACGAATCCAATTCGCCCATCCGAAGTCCAAGCCGGAAAGTTGTCGATGGCTTCGTTACGAGTGACATTGATCGCCGGACCATCAAGCGTCTGCACGTAGATTTCCAAGTTGCCGTCTCGATTCGATGCGAACGCGATCCGTCGGCCATCGGGCGACCACGCCGGATAATCATCCAGCCCTTTGCTCTGAGTCAGCCGACGCAGATTCGAGCCGTCAGGATTGATGAGCGCGATCTCCAAATCGCCCCACCGATTGGTCGTGAACGCAATCGTCTTGCCGTCCGGCGACCAACTCGGATGCGCGTCGATCGCCGTGTCGATCGTCAGTCGCTGCCACTCTCCGCCCATGACTTCGGCAACGTACAACTCTTGATTGCCGTGCCGAGTCGATGTGAACGCGAATCGCTTTCCATCAGGTGACCAGCATGGAGACTCCTCGTGCGAGAGCGCCCCTTGAGTCACCGCGAGCGGCGTCAGCTTTCGATCCGCCAACGTCAGCCGATGGACCTCGATGTCCCCTTGCCCCGGCGACGTCTTGTCAAACGACAGCAGCAAGCTCATGCCATCGGGTGAAAAGACCGCGTCGAATTCCGCCGAGGTGTGTGACGTCAGCCGCTCTTCCTGACCGGTCTTCAAGTCGCGCAGGAACAGGAAGATCGTCGCCCCCTGATGCCTCGCAAACATGACCTGCTTGCCGTCCGGAGACCAACACGGCCGCTGCTTGAGATGCCCGTCACTCGTGAGTCGAACCACATCGGGTTCAGCACCGATCAACGCCATCGCGAAAAACACACGCAGCATCATCGAAATCCCATTTTCATTTTTTCGACCCAAAGCCGTAAGCCGGTCACCGACAGCCGCAATCGGTATGCGGCCAGATTCAGATCAACTCCTCGATCAGATTTCCTTGAGGCAGCAATCCGTTGATCGTCAGCGTTGTTGTGTCGATGCCCATTTGGCCGAGCACCGTCGCGAACAAATCCGCGGAGGTGACCGGCCGAGCCGTCGGATACTCGCCGAGGCGATCACTGGCTCCGACGATTTGACCTGCTCGCAAGCCGCCGCCGGCGACGAGGCCAGAGTAGCAGTGTTCCCAGTGATCGCGGCCGGCTCTGTTGTTGATCTTTGGCGTCCGTCCGAATTCGCCCACGACGACAACCGCTGTCTCGGCCAACAAACCACGTTCGTCGAGATCGTCCAGCAGCGCGGACAACGTCTGGTCGAGCATCCAAGCATGCCGGTCTTGGTACTGTTGAAAAAAACGATCGTGCATGTCCCAGCCGCCGTCGCCGAGATCCTCGACCGGTTCAACGTGTGAGCTCCAATTGACCTGCACGAATCGAGCACCCGCTTCGACCAATCGCCGCGCCAGCAGACAGCACTGCCCGAATCGAAATCGTCCGAATCGTCGCTGTGCGGATTCGGGTTCGCGGCCCAAATCAAAGACCTCGCGCGAGCCAGCCTTCGTCAGCAGCGAAATCGCTTGCTGATAAAACGCATCGAGCCGGCTCATTTCCGCCGACCGATCGACTCGCTGAGCGAGCTGGTCAAACTCCGCCAACAACCGGTCGCGCGAGTCGATACCGCTGGCGGTCAAGCCGTCCAACAATTTCAAATGCGGAATCTCGATGCCGCGTTCCGGGTGAAAGTCCAACCGAAACGGATCGTGCATCGGTCCCAGCGCCGCGCCCCCTTCGCCAGTGATCGGTCGCTTGCCCTGATGCAGATGCCCGCCCACCGCCACAAACCGCGGCATCCCCGGCGAGAACCCCAGCACCTTCGACACGATCGACCCGTGCGTCGGTTTCACCGCTCCGGACAACACTTGTCCGCTGAGACTCGCCGCCCCGACATCACTGCCGGTCAACCCAATCGTCCCTGCGATGCCGTGATCGTTCGACGTTCCGCGCAGCGACCGAATGACCGAATACTTGTTCGCTCGCCGAGCAAGCTGCGGCAACAACTCGCAAACGTCGAAGCCCAGCACGCTGCTGGCGATCGGCGAATACGGCCCGCGATATTCGATCGGAGCTTTTGGCTTCATGTCGAACGAATCGAGATGACTCGGCCCGCCCCACAGCCACAACAGAATCACCGACTTCGCGGGGGCCTTTCGCTGGAATTCAGCGGCCTCAAGTCGCAGCACATCCGCCAGATTGACTCCGACTGCCGACAGTATCCCCGCGCGAAGCAACTCGCGCCGAGTCCATCCCCGGCATTCGCGAGTTCGCATTCGGCCGATGCTGAGCATGAGAATTCTCTCGTCGCGAGACTCAATCCTTGAACACGAACTCCGGTGTGTTGAGCAACGCCCACATCAAGTCTTCGATGACTTGCCGACGGACGGCTCCTTCGGCCTCGAAGAGTGCAACGGCGGTTTTGGATTCCACTTCAGTCGGGCGGCGCGAGTAGATCGATAGATACAGACTCTCGACGACTGCCGCCGGTGCGAGTTCAGTCTTGGCCAGTTGAGCTGCGACGCCACTATCGGTCGTCACCTTCGAGTACAGATTTTCCGAGTTCATCAGGTGCAGGACTTGGACAACGGTCGGTTCGGATGTCCGCTCGCACGGTGGGTCTTGGTTTTCGTCGGGGCGGCCGAAGGCGTCGAGGAACAGCGACTCGATACGCACGGTCCAGAGTTCTTTGGCTCGCGTGCCGGGAGCGGCGGCGGCAAACGTGTCGCTCGTGCCGGTGATTTGGCTGATCGAATCGAGCAGCACTTCGCCGCGCAGCCGCTGGCGGTAATGCCGCGAGTAGTTTCGCGTGTCGGATGAGTTGCGATCGTTCGGCACGCTGCTGAGTCCGTAAACGTGTGACGTCGTGATGCGGCGGATCAGCTTCTTGATGTCGTAGCCGTTGTCGCAAAAATCGACGGCCAGAGCCTCCAGCAGCGGGCCGTTACTCGGCGGATTGGAGGCTCGCAGATCGTCCACCGGTTCGACAAGTCCCCGTTCCATCAGGTCCGTCCAGACTCGGTTGACCATCACCTGCGCGAAGAATGAGTTGTCGCGCGACGTGATCCAGGCGGCCAGGATGTCACGCGGATCGGTCTCCGGCGGGAGGGCAGGGGAGTTGCCGAACAGCGGACGCGGTTCCATCACCTTTTGAGTGCCCGGATGCAGCACTTGCCCGGACTTGCCGGTGAAGACGAATTCCTCCGAGCCGCTGATCGGTGCCGAGATGCCGGTCCCTTTGCGGCCGATGCGGCTGAAGTACGCGGCGAAGGAGTAAAAATCGTCCTGCGCCCATTTCTCAAACGGGTGATGATGGCACTTCGCGCACTCCAATCGGATGCCGAGAAACAGTTGGCTGACGATCGTGGTCAACTCTTCCGGCTGCCGCTTGTCGCGGAACATATTCGTGCTGCCGTTCCGCCAGGTGCTCCCTTTCGCGGAGACTAACTCGCGGACGAATTGGTCATACGGTTTGTTCTTGCGGAAGGCGTCCCGAATCCAGGCGTCGTAATTCAGCACCGACTTGATGCCAACGTGATACGGATTCGGCCGCAGCAAGTCGGCCCACTTATTCGCCCAGTGCTCGGCGTAGTCCGGTTGAGCCAACAGGTGATCGACCAGAGCCTCACGCTTGTTCGGCGAGGGGTCGTCAAGGAACTGCTTGGCTTCGTCGGCGGTCGGTGCTCGGCCGATGACGTCGATGAAGACTCGACGCAGGAACGCATGATCCGGCGCGGGTTCCGACGGCGTGAGCCGCAGCCGCGCGAGCTTTTTCCAGACCTGCTCGTCGATCAGATTCTTGCGCGGCAGCTTGTCGTAGACCTCTTTCGGCACCTCGTTCGCCAACGGCATGGAAACCGTGCAGACCGCGATCATATTCATGTACCGAGCCATCACCGCCGACTCGCCGGTGATCGTGTTCGTCGAGATGACGCCGCTGTCATTGACCGCCGCGATCGCCGCTTCATTCGATTGAAACTGAGACAGCCGAGTCACCTCTCGCGTCGTCCCGTTGGAATAATGAGCGATCACCTTCAACGGCTTCTGGCTGTTCGCTCCGAGCACCGCGTCGCTCGGTTCGACACTGATCCGCTCCAGCTTGGGAGCGTTCGCAATCGCTCGCGGCGTTCCCGACAACACCCAGTTCCGCAACGTCGCGAAGTCCGCTCCGTTCGGATCCAACCGCTTGCCTCCGCCATGCGGGACGGCCCCGATCGGCTTGAGCAACAACAAACTTTGCTCGGGCTGTGACGGCGACAACCGCCGGCCACGCGATTCCTTGATCAGCGTGTCGAAATCGAAATCCGGATCGAACGCCAACAGCGACAACTGAAACCCGTTCTGCCCGCGTTGCTTGCCGTGACACGCTCCCGCGTTGCAGCCGAACTTCGTGAAGATCGGCTGCACGTCGAGTTCAAAGTCAACCGCCGGTGACTCCGCAACCGCCAAACGGAATGGCGACAGGAGAAGACCGACAACAACCAACAACTGCGACGGACGAAGCATGAGCGACCCCTCAAGCCAATCAACGAACCTCAACCGGGATGGTCCCAAGATATCACCCAACAACACCCAATGCGAAGCCCTCTGCGCTCTCTGCGAAATCTGCGTTTCAATTTAAGGAGGAATGGAAACGCAGATTTCGCAGATTGTCGCAGAGAGGGCGGAGACGCTTGCGAATCGTTCGCGGTTTGAGGAACTTGGAACACCCACATTCACCTTCCGAGGAGCCGCTGATGAAGATCACCGAAATCGTCTGTCAAGTTCTGCGTTGTGAGTCGGTCGTGGCCAAGACCGCTAGTTGTCAGGACGTCGTGCTGGTGCGCGTGCGCACCGACGACGGACTCGAAGGGATCGGCGAAGCGGATTCCTCGCCCGAAGTCGTGAAGGCGATCATCGACGCGCCGTTCAGTCACAACATCGCCTGCGGCCTGCGACAGATTCTGATCGGTGAAAACCCGCTCGAAACCGAACGGCTGTGGCAGAAGATGAATCGCAAGACGATGTACTTTGGCCGCACGAGCGTCACGGTGTCGGCGATGGCCGCGGTGGACATGGCTCTGTGGGACTTGAAGGGGAAGGCCTTCGGTCAGCCGATTCATCGGTTGCTCGGCGGAGCGTTTCACAAAGAGATTCCGGCGTATGCCTCGATTCTCTTTGGCCGCGACGGCGAAGCGACTGCCGACATTGGCCGGCGTTGGATCGAAGCGGGCTATCGCGCCGTCAAGTTCGGCTGGGAGCCGATGGGGACTTCTGAAGCCGTCGACATCGATCTTGTGCGCGGCGCTCGCAAGGGACTCGGTGACAGCGCGACGTTGCTGATCGACGCGGGCTGCGTGTGGGATGCTCGCACCGCGTTGCGACGCGCTCACAAGTTCGCCGACTACAACATCGAGTGGCTCGAAGAGCCGCTCCGTCAAGCCGACGTCGAAGGCTATCGCTGGCTCCGCGACCGCTCGCCGGTCCCGATCGCCGCCGGGGAAGGGGAGTGCGGCCGCGAATCATTCCGCCCGCTCATCGACCAGCACGCGCTCGACGTGTACCAGGTCGATCTCTCTCGCAACGGCTTCACCGATGCCAGCTACATCCGCCAGCGCGTCGAAGAAATCGGAGCACGTCTCTGCAATCATTGCTACACCAGCCCGTTGACCGTCGCCGCCAGCTTGCACTGGTTGAGCACCTGCCGCGACGCTTTCATCTTCGAAGACTGCGTCGAAGACGTCCCGATGCGCAACGAACTGACGCTCGAACGAGTCCAAGCCGACAAGGACGGACTCATCCGAGTCCCCGACCGTCCCGGCCTCGGTGTCACGCTGAATGAGGAGTTCGTGAAGCGGTATTTGATCGCCGAATCGCGATGAGCGTTGGCTGTGAAGTCCTCTGCCAAGGAGTATCGCGACTCGCACTGACGGAGGATGGGCACTCTTGCCCGTCTGTGTTCCAACTCACCACTCGCCACTAACAACTCGTAACTCCTCATGCCACGCATCGCCATCATTGGAGCAGGCCCGATCGGACTCGAAGCCGCGCTGCTCGCTCGGCAACTCGGTCACGAGGTGCAAGTCTTCGAGAAGGGCCGCGTCGCCGAGAACATCCTCGATTGGGGACACATCCGGCTTTTCAGTCCGTTCGGCATGAACTCGTCCGAGTGGGGCAGGGGAGCGCTCGCGCGAGTTTTCGGTCGCGGTGCTCTGCCACGCGAAGATGAACTGCTCACCGGACTCGAACTCGCCGAACGCTACTTGATCCCGATGAGTCAGCTGGTCGAACTTGAAGGCCGAATCCACGAACAGTCGCAAGTGCGGTCGATCAATCGGCGGCATTTTTTAAAAACTGCCGGTATCGGATCAACGGCTCGCGGCGCGGAGCCATTCCAATTGTTGATCGAGCATCGCACCGACGAACGAGTTCATCTGGCCGATGTCGTGCTCGACTGTTCGGGAACGTATCCACATCACAACTGGGTGGGTGATGGAGGGCAGCCGTGTGTCGGAGAGCGGCAGACGTTGACGGACGCCCATTACCGATTGCCGGTCATTTGCGAACCGGAGTTCGGCGACCGCAACGTCTTGGTGATCGGATCGGGTTTCTCTGCCGCAACGAGCGTCGTGGCACTCGCCAATTTGGCCAAGCGGCATCCGCACACAAAAGTGATGTGGCTTGCGAAGTCACAATCAGGGCAGGGGATCGCCGCCGGGCCGATCACGCGAGTCCCGAATGATCCGCTGATCGAGCGGGATCAACTCGCCGCCAAGGCCAACGAACTGGCCGTTGTCGGCCACATCTCGCGGGCATCGTCGCCAGAGTCCAAGGCGAATCCGGTCGTCTGGTTCGCGGACGTCGCGGTCGCGAGCATGACTCCCACGCAGACTGGCCACGATGTCGATGGATTCCATGTCGAATTGGATTGGTCTGTGTCCCAGCGACTGGCGACGGATGGCGAGAACCTGCCTTCGCGTATCACGGTCGATCGAATCATCGCCAACGTCGGCTATCGCCCCGATCGCACGATCTACGAAGAGTTACACGTCCACGAGTGCTACGCGACTCAGGGGCCGATCAAGCTGGCGGCGAAATTGCTGGGCGAGTCGTCATCCGATTGCTTGGCTCAAGCCAGTCACGGAGCCGACGTGCTCAAGAACCCGGAGCCGAATTTCTTCATCCTGGGATCGAAAAGCTACGGCCGGAATTCCAACTTTCTGTTACGCGTCGGCCATCAGCAGATTCGCGAAGTCTTCGAGATGCTGAAGGGCGGGAAGTCATGAGTTTGACGGTGCAACGGTTGCCGATCGTCGAACTCGGCTCGCTGGACGAGTTGTGGTTTCAGGTCGCTGGTACTCGCTGCAATTTGACCTGCACGCACTGCTTCATCTCGTGCAGCCCGCACAACGACTCGTTTGGTTTCTTGTCGTTCGAGGAAGTCGAGCGGCGGTTGCTCGAATCGGTCGAGTGGGGCGTCAAAGAGTTTTACTTCACCGGCGGTGAGCCGTTTCTGAACCCCGACTTGGTGGGGATTCTCGAACGGACGCTCGACTTCGGTCCGGCCACCGTGCTGACGAATGGGACCGTCTTGAAACCGGAATGGCTGGAACGTCTGCGAGCGGCGGAGCAGAGGAGTCTCTACTCGCTGGAGTTCCGCGTTTCGATCGACGGCCCGACGCCGGAGTTGAACGATCCGATCCGCGGCCCGCGCACGTTCGAGCGAGCAATGCACGGCATCGAGTTGCTCGTGGAGTTCGACTTCCTGCCGATCATCACGATGACTCGCGTGTGGGACGAATCGCAGGAGACCGAAATTCTCGGAGACTTCCGCGAGGTGCTGCAGCAACACGGCTACGCCCGGCCGCGACTAAAAGTGCTCCCGCGATTGCTGCTCGGAGCGGAGGCGAATCGAACTTGCGGCTACTCGTCTTCGGATCGCGTGACGGCGGAAATGCTCGACGGCTACGACACGACACAACTCGTCTGCCAACACAGTCGCGTTGTCACTGACCGGGGCATCGCTGTCTGCCCGATCTTGATCGACTCGTCGGAGGCAATTCTGGGCGACACATTGCACGCGGCGAATTGCGGCTTCGCGATCAATCACGGCGCGTGTGCGACGTGTTTTCAATTTGGGGCAATCTGCACGAACCCCTCCAGTCGCCCGTTGGAATCGAGGTGACTTACCGATGACAAGGCTCGCGTTCTTCGGCGGCATCTACAACAACCATCTCGCGCTGGCAGCAGCAATCGCCGACGCGCGGAGCAGGGGTGTCGATGCGATGTGGTGCCTCGGCGATCTCGGTGCGTTCGGGCCACATCCAGATCGAACGTGCGAACTGATTCGCGAGAACGGCATCTCGGTGGTGCAAGGCAACTACGATCACAGCATCGGCCACGGCTTGAATGACTGCCAGTGCGGCTACACCGATCCGCGAGACAACCGCTTCGCGCAGCTCAGCTACGACTACACGCTGGATCACACGCACGACGAGCATCGTGCGTGGATGCGCTCGCTACCGGCTCAGCAGCGATTGGAGATCGATGGCGTGCGACTGCTACTCTGCCACGGCAGCCCGCGGCGCACGAATGAGTTCCTGTGGGAATCGACGACGAGCACGCAGTTCCTCGCGAAGCTGTGCGGCGACTGCGAGTGCGATGTGATCTTGGGAACTCACACGGGGCAGCACTGGGCACGTTCTTTCGATCCCTTCGCGTTTATCAACGTCGGCGTGCTCGGCCGACCAGAGAACGACGGGACGACGAACGTCTGGTACACGCTTTTACGAACCGTTGGGACAGGGCGGTCTCCCCTCCCCTGGGAAGTGGAATTCGTGCCGCTGGCCTACGACCACGAACGACTCGTCCGTGAGATGCGCGACGAACGCTTGCCGGAGGAGTTCATCGAGACGATCCTCACCGGCTGGTGGACGACGTGCCTGGAGGTCTTGCCGTCGAAAGAGCGACGGCGAGGGAGATGGTGACGTTCCCCCTGGGAAGAGGAAGAAATGCGAGCAGTCGTGCAACGAGTTTCCCGCGCGTCGGTGACGGTGACTGGCGAGGTCGTCGGCCAGATTGGACGCGGCTTTTTGGTGCTGCTCGGAGTCGAAGACGGCGACCGCCAGGACGAGGCCGTCTACATGGCTCAGAAGATCGCCGGTTTGCGAGTCTTCGAGGACGCCGAAGGCAAAATGAATCTGGGGCTGGCTGAGGTCGGCGGCGCGATGTTGGTCGTCAGCCAATTCACTCTGCTGGGCGACTGCCGCAAAGGCCGGCGGCCGAGCTTCATCCAGGCGGCTCGTCCGGAATTGGCGGATGAGTTGTACCGGGCGTTCTGCGCCGAAGTCCGCGGCCAAGGAATCGAGGTTCAGACCGGGCGGTTTCAGACTCACATGGATGTCGAGTTGGTCAACGACGGTCCGGTGACATTGCTGATCGACAGCCACAAGCTGTTTTGAAATCGACGGCACGAAATGCGGCAGAGGGCAGGGATGATGGCTGTTCGCTTTCGCGCCGGGGCAGCGGAAACCTTCGAATTTCCCGCGGTTTTCGCAAGAGATTTTCAACATAACAGACATTATCGGACGTTGCTGGTATCGCAGGAATTACGCCGGCATGCGTTTGGGATTCAAGATGAGCGCGGTGAACTTGGCCGCCAACCTCGGCGACGGACTACTTCACCGAGGCCCGCAAAGCTTGATCGAGGTCGGCAAAGAGATCGCCAGCGTCTTCGACCCCAACCGACAGGCGGAGCAAGTCGGTTGGGCATGGCGAGCCAAGGCCTTCGATGCTGGCGCGGTGTTCGAGCAGGCTTTCGACTCCGCCGAGCGACGTGGCTCGTTTCCAAAGTTGAACCTTGGCGGCGGTGGCGATGGCGGCGAGTTCTCCGCCGTTGACGCGGATCGAAAGCATCGCTCCGAAGCCGCCGCGCATCTGACGGCAAGCGACTTCGTATCCGGCGAAACTTGGCAGACCGGGATACAAGACCTCGGCGATGGCCGGATGCTCGGCCAGACGTTCGGCTAAAATTTGAGCAGACGCTGCGGCCCAGCGGACTCGCGGGTGCAGCGTTCGCAGGCCGCGCATCAGCAGCCAGGCCTCGAAGGAACCGAGCACTCCGCCGACTTGCGAGCGGATGGTGCGGATGCGTTTCCAGTAGCCGTCAGGTTCGGCAGCAAGTCGAGCGAAGAGGTCCGTAGGCCGGACGCCTACGTCTGAACAATTGGTGGTCGACAGACCGGACGTGGGCGGCCGGTCTACGGCCAGCAAGTGTCCGGACTCGCACAACGTCGGACCGGCGATCAGTGCTCCGGCGACGAGGTCGGAGTGGCCGTTGAGGTATTTCGTCGCCGCGTGCATGACGAGGTCGGCTCCCAGCGTCAGTGGCTGAGTGAAGACGGTCGCGGCCACGGTCGAATCGACGGCCAATTTTGCTCCGGCTTGATGCGCGATGTCGGCTACGGCGGCGATGTCGGTCACATGCCAAAGCGGGTTCGAGGGAGTCTCCAGCCAAATGAGCTTCGTTTTGTTTGGCCGGATCGCCGCGCGGAGTTCGTCGAGGTTGGTCGTGTCGACCAGCGAAACTTTCAACCCCCAGCGACTCGCGAACGTCGTCAGCCAGTTGCGGAGCGCCCAGTACATGACCGTCGGGGCAATGACGTGGTCGCCGGGACCGAGTGCTTGAAAGCAGGCGGTCGCGGCGGCCATACCGGAGGCGAAAACCAGGGCGTCGGTCCCCTGCTCCAGCGCGGCGAGTGTCGCCTCGACTTGATCGAACGTCGGGTTGTCGGCACGCGAGTAACAGCGGCCGGCGCTGTACTGGTTGTCGGCGTCACGTTCGAACGTCGTCGAAACGTGAATCGGTTGCACGACGGCCTTCGTGACCGGTTCGATCATGCCGAGTCCTTGGGCCGCGAGCGTTGCGGGAGCGAGTCGTTGGTTGGACATGGGAGTACTCACACCGTGGCGGCTTCTTCGAACTGGCCCATCTTGCGAAACTTGTCGTAGCGGCGTTGAGTGATCTGGTCGCGCGGGACCGACTCAAGTTGGCGGAGGGCGCGGAGCAGCGACATCTTCAACGTCATGGCCATGCGGCGGTGATCGCGATGTGCTCCGCCGAGCGGTTCGGGAATGATCTCGTCGATGACGCCCAGCTCGAGCAAGTCCTTCGACGTGAACCGCAAGGCTCGCGCGGCGAGGTCGGCGTGTTTCGCGTGCTTCCAGAGGATGCCGGCACAACCTTCGGGGCTGATGACCGAGTAGTACGCAAACTGCAACATGGCGATGTAGTCGCCGATGGCGATGCCGAGTGCTCCGCCAGAGCCCCCCTCCCCGATCACCGTGCAGACGATGGGTGTGTTGATGCGGGCCATCTCGCGGAGGTTGTAGGCGATGGCGTAGGACTGGCCGCGTTCTTCGGCTCCGAGTCCGGGGTACGCTCCGCCGGTGTCGATGAAAGTGATGATTGGCATTTTGTATTTGGCGGCGAGCTGCATCTTTTGCAGGGCCTTGCGATAGCCCTCCGGGTGCGCCATGCCGTAGTTGTGCTCGGTGCGTTCCTTGAGGTTTCGCCCTTTCTGCTGGCCGACGAACATGACCTTTTGGTCGTCGATCTTCGCGAAGCCGGTGAGGATGGCTCGGTCGTCGCGGTAAGCGTGATCGCCGTGCAATTCGATGAACTCGTCGAAGATCAGTTCGAGGTAGTCGAGCGTCTGCGGCCGGTGACTGTCACGAGCCAGTTTGACGACGTCCGACGGATCGAGATGGTCGAAAATCTCGCGGGTGAGCCGCGCGATCTCCAGTCGCAGGTTGCGGATCGCCTCTTTGATATTTGGCGGCGGATTCGGTTTGGCTTCCAGCTTCGCGAGTTGTTGCTCGAGTTCGACGATCGGCTTCTCGAACAGCAGCGGGATGCGTTTCGTGGGGTTCGGGCGATTGTTCTCTGGCGGCAGGTACTCTTCATCCGCCGGAGTTTGGTCATCGTTGCTGGAGTTGTTCGCGTTGTCCGCAGACATGGGGGCCTCTGAGGTGATGCTCGCAAAAGTAGGCGGGACGGTCGCAAACTCGATTTGGTTTTGCAAGGCGAAGTTCACGTTGAGTCGCGAAGCGTGCAAGTCTCACAGGACGTCCGGCAACTCTTCCATCATCGGCAAGTCATCCACGTCTTTCGCAGACGGTGGCGGCTCTGGCCTTTGACCGGGCCGCACAAAAGAACCCGCGGAGGGGCGAGCTGGAACCGGAGCGACCGGTTGCACCGGATCAGCTTGTGGCTGGTTCGGTGGTGCCACCTGCGGAGGCATTGGCTGTGGAACACCGGGCATTCCGGGCATCGGCATTCCGGGCATCGGCATGCCTGGTTGAGGCATCATGGCTCCAGATTGCATCGGCATTTGCATCGGCATCATGCCTGGCATTGGCCCTGCTCCGGGCGGATACCCCGGCATTTGTTGCGGCATTCCTGGGTAGCCATAACCCGGCATCAGCGCGAACTGACCGGGCATCATTTGGGGCATGGGCATGAACGGCATCTGCGGCGGAAAGCCGGGAGCCATCGGCATCTGCATCGGAGGTTGAGGAACGGCGGCAGCGGGTTGCGGTTTCGGTGTTGGCTTGGGCTTCGCTGGCTCAGGCTTGGCGGACGTTGGTTGTTTCGGCGGGTTGGCCGCGACCGCGAGTTGTTTGGCGAATTCGGGATCCAACTTAGCCTTCTCGGATCGAACATGGTCCTTGCGGCTGTCGAGCGACTTGCCGAGGCTCTGTTGGCCTTCCGCCGCTTTTTGCTCGGCCAGTTTTTGTTCGCGCAGTTTTTCGGGGTCTTCTTTGAACGGCTGGACGTTGCGGAACTCGGACATGACCTCCTGCATGTTCTTCTGCCGGTCCTTCGGTTTCTTGGCGAGCATCCGCAGTACCATGCGGTCCATCTCAGGAGTGACGTTCTTGTTGATGTCCGACGGCGGAGTGGGGGCGGCCGTCAAGTGCTTCATCAGCAGATCTTTGGGCGTGCTTCCTTTGAACGGAACTGTTCCGGTCAGGCATTCGTAGATCGAGATGCCCAAGCTGTAGATGTCGGTCGCCGGCGATGGCGCTTCCTTGCGGATGCTCTCGGGGGCGATGTACGTCAGAGTGCCGCCGATTTCTTTGCCGCCGCCGAATATCTTCCCGAGCGCACCTTTGATTCTCTGAGACAACGAGAAGTCGATGACTCGCACTTCCGATGCGCGGCTCATCAGGATGTTGTCCGGCTTCACGTCCAGATGCACCCAGCCCTTCTCGTGCATGTGATGCAGTGCCTGGCAGGTGCATTCAATGAGCTTGCGCAGCCGAGACTGCACGCCAACGATGTCCAGCATGATGTTGGACTTGAGGTTCGGGGATTTGAACAGTTCCATGATCAGATAAATATTTGTCTTGCGCTGGACCGTCGCGATCCATTTGATGAGGTTCGGATGGTCCAGCGACTGCGCGACCTTGCCCTCGTACTTCAAAATCGCGACTTGTTCAGAGTCTTTCATCGCCTCCGTCAGCAGCACCTTCATGGCGAAGCGGTTGGTGGTGTTCTCTTCTTGAACCTCCAAGACTTGGGCGTGCTTGCCCATCGCGATCGTCCCCAGCCGGACGTAGTGGTCGATCTTGTTGTCTTCGGCGGCGGGTGTCTTGTTGTCGTCGGCCACAATGAACTCTCCAGACGTGCATTGGGCGGAGGCCATTTGAAACGTGCTCCCCTGCCCTGTTCGCCACAAGGTATGGTTGCCCCTTCTGCCGCCGCAAGTTGGCCGCTTGTGACTCGGCAGGTCAACCGCAACAATCCGCAACCAATTTTGAGCAGGTGGCGCGCCTGCTTCGCCTTCAAGAATCACAGGCGAGCCGCCTGTGCTACGACAAGGAGTTCGCCGTGCTTGCTGTCAGTCAATTGATGCTCGTGACCGCGTTGCTGTCTTCGGGAGCCGATGTGCTCGGCGACGCGCCGGGCATGGAACTGCGATACACCGGAACGCTGTCGCGAGTCACTCGCACCGCGACCGAGCAGCCGTACAAAAAGTTCACCCTCTTGGTCGTCGCCTCGCGACAGGCCGACGGGACGAAAGTGGCGTACCTGACCGACGAACGGGGCGGCGGAAGCTGGGCCTGGCCGGAGCGATTCGGCACGCTGGAACTCAACACCAAAAACAAGCCGGCCAATGACGCGACGATCCGGTTGCTCGCCGAGCACGAAGGGGTTCTGAACCCCATCGCAATCCGGCAGCCATTCTTCGAGCATCCCGATCAACTCGGCGAAGACGCCGACGGTGATTGGGTCTCCGGGCAGCACTCCTACGAGGTCGCTGAAGGCACGAAGAAAATCAAAGACCGCGAGTGCCTCGTGGTGCGAGTCTCAACGAACAACGGCCGCAAGCAACGGCTGTGGATCTCGACGGCGGACAACACGCTGCTGGTCGCCGCCGAGCAACAAGTCTTCATGGGCCGCGGCGACGAGTTTCAATTGAAGCTCGAACTGGAATCGGTCAAGCCGCTGGACGCCGCCGCCTTGGCCAAGCTTCAAAAGCCGTTTGAAACGCTGGTGGCCTTGAAATCTCAGATGAACCGCCCGGACGGCGAGACGAAGGCGGAGTTGAACGACACTCAAATCGCTGCCGCCAAGAAGGTGATCGACTCGTTGCAAACATCCGCCGAAGGGACGCCGCTCGCACCTCTGGCCGCAGTCATCAGTCGCGATGTGAAATCTCAAACGCAACGAGCCGACGACGTCTCGAACGTCTCAAAAAAGTTCGTCGGTCAGCCGGCTCCGGCGTTTGAAGTGAAGACGATTGACAACAAAGTGATCAGCTCAAAAGACCTCGCCGGCAAGATTGTCGTGCTGCACTTTTGGGACTACGACAGCGAACCGCTCACCGAGCCTTACGGCCAAGTCGGCTATCTCGACTTCTTGTCGAACAAGCGCAAGCG
>QWQF01000284.1 GCA_003669125.1 Planctomycetota bacterium | reverse complement strand
CGGCGGATTGGGACAAAGTTCCGTACGACGATGCTCCGAACCTTGCGATGAGGACACCGCGCGGCCAGGACATTCAGGCGATGATCTTTCTGTCTCCGGAAACGACGCTGCCTCAAGTTCCGGCTCACCAGATTGCGCGGAAATTGAAGGCCACACCGATGGCCGCGTTTGTGGTGGTCGGCGGAAGCGATTCGCAGGACAAAGACCAAGCCAAAAATCTGTTTCAAGTCCTGGGTGGTGATCCGGCGAAGACCGAGGCACCGAAGAAGAAGGCGGAGCCTAAGAAAGCCTCGAAGGACAAAGAGAAAGACGCTGAAAAGGCTGCGGATAAAAAGAACGAGGAGCGATTCTTTTACGGCGAGCTAAAGGGTGTGAAGCTGCGTGGCACGGACTTGCTCGGTACGCCCCTCAAGATCGAAGGTGCGATGATTGGCTTCCTCGAAGACCATGTGAAATCTCTCAAAGGTCCGGCCTACGAGTGGCGCGACCGCCAATCACGATTGACGGATTAGCACGGCCTCAAGACGCATTCGCGCAGAACGCGAAATAGACCTCGGCCGCCTGACGGAGTTGGCCGATGTCGATCCACTCGTTAGTCGTGTGGGCTTGAGCGATATCGCCGGGGCCGAAGACGACGGAAGGGACTCCGGCGGAAGCGATGCGCGAGGCGTGAGTGCCGTACGGTACGCCCACTTTTTTGTGTGGACCGGCAACCTTCGCAATGCAGTCGATGAGACGGTCGCCGAGCGGGCCGTTGTGTTCGTCGGACAGTGAGACTCCGACCAGCCACGGCGGCAAGTGTTCGACCTCGAAGTCCAATCGCGAGGCGAAGTGCTGCTGCACCTGCTTGATGGCGTCCCAGCCGTCCTCGCCGGGGATGACTCGGCGGTCGATTTCGATTTCGCAACTGTCGGGCACCGTGTTGACGCTGATGCCACCAGTGATCCGTCCGACGCTCAACGTCGCGCGACCGCACAGCGGATGCGAGGGGATCATCGCCGGCAGCTTGGCTGCGAATTCTTCCAGGGCCGTCAGGACTCGACCCATTTTGTAAATCGCGTTGACTCCCTCGTGCGGCGCGGAACTGTGACAGGCTCGGCCGGTCGTCCGAATCTTCCATCGCGTCGCCCCGCGATGAGCAACCACGACGTCGAGTTGCGTCGGCTCGGCGATGATCGCGATGTCGGGCCGCCGGTCGATGATCGATCCCGCTCGGCTCGGATCGGTCCACAGCGTTGTCAGGTCGTTCACGCCCAGCGATGTCGATTCCTCGTCGCAGGTGCAAGACAGAATGACGTTCGGAGCGCCGTTCGGTTTCTCGCGTACCAGTCGAGCGAACGCAGCGAGCATCGCGGCCATGCCCCCTTTCACATCGCAACTGCCTCGACCGAAGAGCTTGCCGTCGCGGATGACCGGGTTGAACGGATCGGCGAAGCCGTCGGTCGGGACGGTGTCTTGATGAGCATCCAGCAGCACCGTCGTCTTCGCGTTCGGCGAATCGAGCCGCGCGATCACGTTAGCTCGGCCGGGTGCGACTTCGATGCGTTGATACCGCACGCTGAGCTGGCGAAAGACTCCTTCGAGGTAATCGCTGACGCGGCCCTCCAAGAATTCCGGGCCGGACAAATCTCGGCCCATCGGGTTCACGCTGGGGATCGACACCAAATCTTTGAGGAGATCGACGGGGTCCATGAATGGTGCTCCGATTTCATTTTTGGGAATCGCTGAGGATGTCGAGCCGGCCCTTCTGCATGCCGAGCTGGCTCATCTTGCGGTACAGGTTGGTGCGGTGCAGGCCGAGCAGGCGGGCCGCTTCGGACATGTTCCCTTTGACTCGCTTGATCGCGCGGCGGATGTATTCCTGTTGGAACTTGATGGTCGCGTCGGCCAGGCCAAAGTCGGAAGCGGTGTCGAGGAACGTATCCTTCTCAGGGGTCAGGATGAAGGCGATATCTTCCGCCTGGATCGCCGGTCCGGGGGCGAGAAAGGCAACACGTTCCATCAAGTTGCGAAGCTCGCGCACGTTGCCGGGCCAGCCGTGAGCTTGCATCCGCTTCTTCGCCTCGGCGGAAAGGTTGAGCGCCGGTCGCTTGGCTTGCTGGCTGAACTTTTCGAGGAAGAATTCGGCGAGCGGAATCACGTCGTCCGAGCGGTCGCGCAGCGACGGCAATTCCATCGTGACGACGCTTAGCCGGTAATACAGGTCTTCGCGGAAGCGTTTCTCTCGCACGAGCTGCGCGAGTTTCGCATTCGTTGCCGCCACGACGCGCACGTTGATCGGGATTGTCTGCGAGCCACCGACGCGTGTGATGAGTTTTTGTTCGAGCACGCGCAGCAGCTTGGCTTGGCCGTTGAGGCTCATGTCGCCGATCTCGTCGAGGAAGATCGTGCCTCCCTCGGCCAGTTCAAACTTTCCCTGCCGAGCGGTGTGCGCGTCGGTGAAGGCTCCCTTTTCGTGTCCGAAGAGTTCGCTTTCGAGCAGCGTCTCGGTCAGCGCCGCACAGTTGACGGCGATGAATGGCTGCTTGGCTCGCGCGCCGTGATAGTGCAATGACTGCGAGAAGACTTCTTTCCCCGTGCCACTCTCGCCGAGGATCAGCACCGGCAAGTCGGTCTGCGCGAGGCGTTGGACGGTCGTTCGCAACTGCTGCATCGCGCCGCTGCTGCCGATGATCTGTACCTGTGACGCAGCTTGCTCGGTCATCTGTTGGTGACTGCGGAGCAGATTCTCACGCTCGCGCGTGCTGGCCAACGCAACGGCCGCTTGAATGCCGAGCTGCGTCAGCGACTCTTCGTCATCGGCATCGAACAGCCCGCGATTTTTGTTGATCCCCTCGAACGCTCCGATCCGTTTGCCGTCGGCGTCGAGCAACGGCACGGCCAGCAACGTCTGCGTGCGATAGCCCGTCGCTTTATCGACGGTCTTGCTGAAGCGGCTGTCGGCGTAGGCATCGTCCACGCGAATCGAGTTTCCCGCGTGGATGACTTGGCCGACGATGCCGACGTTGTCTGGAATGCGCAGCGAGCCGCCTTTGACTCCGAGCGCCGGGCAGGCCACGACCTCGTGCCGTTCGCGATCCCAAATAAAAATGCTGGCGCGGTCGCAATCGAGCAGCTTCGTCGCCGCGTGCGCGATCGCTTCGAGCAGCGTCGTCGTGTCCGGCGCGCCGGCGAACGTCGCCGCGACCGCGAGCGTGTTCCGCAACTTGTCCGCTCGGCGAGCGTACCGCGACATCCGCTCGGACAGCGACAGTCCATAGCCCAGCACTCGTCCGACGGCCAGGATGATCGGCAACTCGTCGGCGGTGAGTCGTCGCCCTGCCAGAACGAGAACTCGCGGTTGTCCGTCGGGCGATGCGGGCAGCGGCAGGCCGATCAACGTCCAGCCGTCGAATTCAAAAACGCTCGGCCAACAGCCGCCGGCCTCGCGTTCGAGGATGTCGTCGAAGAATCGCAGCGGCGGTTGCGGCCAAGTGTGCCGGCCATGCTCGGCGACCAACTCCCACTGCGGAGTTCGCTTCCAGACGCCGACCCACTGCGCGGGAAATTCCGTGGTGAGTTCGGGCAGTCCCGCCTGCAAATAGCCGGTCACGGAGTCCTGCTTCAACGCCGCCTGAATCAGACGATCGCACAATTGCACCGCCGTTCCGGTCTCGCCGCGAGCCACCCAGGGCAGCTCATTCCAGGTCATCCATTTCGTGCTCAAGGTCCGTCTCCAAGACACTCTCAATTGGCCGGCTCCCTCTCCCTTTGGAAGAGGGCTGGGGTGAGGGACACAGCATCGCGAGACGTTGGTCGCGACACAACGGCACCGCGTAAGTCGGTCGCGCGATCGACGGATCGAACACCGCTCGGCCCTCATCCGGCCTTCGGCCACCCTCTCCCGGAAGGAGAGGAGACGTGGTTCAGCTCAATGAAATTTCCAGCGACTCCAAGAAGCTGGTGACCAACCGCAGGCAGGTATCCGTTTGCAGCCAGTGGATCAGGTGTCCGGCTTTCGGCAGCCGCACGCGAACGCAATCGAGCATCAGACGTTCGGCCTCGGCCGCATCGTCGTCGGTCAACATGCCGCCGACCGACAGGTCCGCTTGCATGAGCAACACCGGGCAAGTGATTTTCTGCGAGACCGCCGCCCAATCGAAACCATCCAGCCATCGTCCCGCAACAATCGGCGAGAGGACGTCCCGATGAAGTTGCTTCAGACATCTCGCCGTGAACCGCAGAGAGGCCATGTCGCGCGTGTCCCCCAACCGAATCGAGCCAGTCTTGCCTGGCGTGGTCAGCGGAATTTCCGCCAATTGCCGCGCGAGCGCACCGACGGGCAACGTGGATTCCGCGAACGGCTGCACTCCCGCGAAATAGCTGAGCAGCGCGGATTGGCTGATGCGCGGGCCCATCGTCTCGAATGGCGGGTCTTCCAGAATCGCGGCCTGCACCTGTTGAGGCAACTCCGCCGCGACGGCCGCGGCGACCATCGCCCCCAACGAATGGCCGTACAACACGACCGGCCCTTGCACTTGATTCTGCACGAAGGCCACCGCGTCACGGACGTAATCACGCACGAGATAACCGAACTTGGCACGCGACGACTGTCCGTGTCCGCGATGATCCAGTGCGTGGATGTGCCAGCGAGTACTCAAGGCCGGAATCAGCGGCACAAAACTTTGCCAACGTCTTGTGACGCCGTGAAAAAACACGAGTGCCGGCCCGTTGCGCGGCCCGGTCGCAAAATTCAGATTCAAACCGCTGTGATGAAAAATCTGTTCGTTCAGCATGAGGCGTCCTCTTTTCGATGCGACATCGTGTCCCAAGCGGCATCCTCTTGGCAAATCCACCGTCGGCAATCATCCTTTCGCCTCACAAAACGTGAAAGGATTCTGCTCATGCACGTCACGATCACCGCCGTCGGCCCGGATAATCGCGGTTTGGCCGACCCGATCATTCACTACCTCGCATCGGCCGGGGCGAACATCCACGAAATCCAGATGTACGACCACGACACCGAGAAGCTTTTCGCGATGTTCACTCGCGTGGACTGGCCCGCCGACCACGAGCCGATCGAGACACTGCGGACGCGCATGAATCAAATTGGCGAGATGAAGGGTTTGTCGATCCGAACATGGTCGCGCGATGAGCACGCTCGACCGCCTCGACTGGCGATCTGCGCGACCTATCGGCCTGAGCCAGCTCTGGCGGTGTTGCGATCCATTCGTGACGGGCGGCTGAAGGCGACTCCGGCCGTGATGATCGGCAACCGTCCCGCTTGCCGTGGCGTCGCCGAGCAATTCGGCATCGACTGGCATGATGTCGGAGATGCGAAAGGCAATCCCGACAACGCGCGGATGGTTGAGCTCTTCGATCAGTACGACGTCGATTACATCCTGCTGGCTCGCTACATGCGCATCCTGCCGCCGAGCACCTGCTGGCGATTCGCTGGCGGGCGGATCGTCAATTTGCATCACGGCCTGCTGCCACCGTTCCCCGGCTTCCATCCGTACGAGGACGCTTACGCTCGCAACATGCTGACGTTCGGGGCGACGAT
>QWQF01000286.1 GCA_003669125.1 Planctomycetota bacterium | reverse complement strand
TGATACTTCTCGTCGCTGTTGCCGAAGTGCCAGGCGTACTCGCCGAGCTTCGCCGGATCGTCGCCGAAGAAGTACGCGGACTTCGATCCCGCTCGGCAGGCGTATTCCCATTCGGCTTCGGTCGGCAGTCGGTAGTACTGGCCGGTCTTCTCGCTGAGCCACACGCAATACATCTTCGCGGCGTGCTGAGTCATGCAGATCGCCGGATAGCCGTCGTGTCCCATGCCGAAGGTCATGTCGGTGTACGGCTTCGTCGGCCGAGTCACCGCATCCGCTTTGGGATCGAGCGCGGTTGGTTGCAGGTTCAACACCTTGCGGCGTTGGATGTCGAGATTGAAGCTCCAGATGTCGTACTCGTTCCAAGTGACTTCGTACTTGCCCATCCAGAACGGCTCGATCTTGACCTTCGCCTGCGGACCTTCGTCGGGATTCCGCTTCGCTTCCGACTCAGGGCTGCCGAGCAAAAACTCGCCACCGGGAATCGCGACCATCTCGAACGAGACTTCGGTATTCGGGATCGCCTGCTTGTACGGCTTCATGTCCTTTTCGGTCTTGGCCTCGGCCGCAGGATTTTTGTCTTCCGCGAAACTGACCGAGCCAAAACTCGCGCCGACGATCGCCGCCGCAATCCACAAAGCCGCGCGGCCATCTTGC
The DNA here is from genome assembly GCA_003669125.1 of Planctomycetota bacterium. Taxonomy (GTDB): domain Bacteria; phylum Planctomycetota; class Planctomycetia; order Planctomycetales; family Planctomycetaceae; genus SXKJ01. The sequence goes on along the minus strand of QWQF01000286.1, from coordinate 4,900 downwards.
ACGAGCCATCGCCACACTCTTAGTCTGCCGCCACTCATGAAAATCTCTCCGATATTTTTGATGCTGTTGTGGCTCATCGCCCCCTGCCAGGCCGAGCCGCCAACGAGCCAATTGCGACGCTTCGAATTTCAACGCACGCTGATGGGAGTCCCGTTCGCGGCAGCATTCTATGCCCCTGACGAAGCCTCAGCAAACAAGGCCATCGCAGCCGTCTGGACACGCATCGAACACCTCAATTCGCTGATGAGCGACTACGACTCGAACAGCGAACTGCTGCGAATGTGCCGCGATTCCGGCCCCGGCAAGCCCATCGCGGTCTCGCCGGAGTTGTTCCTCGTGCTCCGCAAGTCGGTCGAGGTTTCCGAACGGTCGGACGGAGCCTTCGATGTCTCCGTCGGCCCACTGATCAAACTGTGGCGACGAGCACGCCGACAAAAAGAGTTGCCCGACCCGAAGCTGCTGCAAGAGGCTCGCGAGTTGGTTGGCTTTCGCAACATCCGTTTGCACTGCGAGACTGGCGCAGTGGAGTTGCTCAAGACCGGCATGAAGCTCGACCTCGGCGGCATCGCGGTCGGGTACGCCTGCGATGAGGCGATCCGAATTCTCAAACAACACGGCATCACCCGCGCGATGATCGACGGCAGCGGAGACATCGTCGTCAGCGATCCGCCTCCCGACACGACCGGCTGGCGCATCGGCATCGCCTCGCTGCGCGAACCGGACGCCGCGCCGACCATGTTCGCAACGCTGGCGAATTGCTCGATCTCAACCGCCGGTGATGCGTACCAATTCGTTGAGATTGATGGACGACGGTATTCACACATCGTCGATCCAAAAACCGGCTTGGGCCTGAACGAGCGTTGCAGCGTGACGGTGATCGCCCCCAATGGAATCACCGCCGACAGCCTGGACACCGCCGTCAGTGTGCTCGGCCCGGAGCGGGGGCTGAAGCTGATTGAATCACAACCCTGCGTCGCCGCGTTGATCGTGACGCTCAATGGAGAACGACCAGTCACTCGGACTTCGTCACGTTGGGAAAAGCTGGTGGCGCCGAAATGATGTGGCGGGCCAAGCTCATGACACGAAGGATTCGTTTTCCATGACTTCGCCAAACCCGCTGAAGAAGAAACTCGCCTCGCGGCGAACGACGGCCGAGACGTTGAGTTGACCGGACACCCACGTCCGGTCAATTGTCAGTTCGAATCACGGATTGATTGACGTGAACTCGGTCGTCTCGACGGGTGAACCGTCGGAGCCGACTGTCGCGACCACACGCAACTCGGAATCACCAGGGCGGAGGACTTTCGCGCGGAGCGTGATCGTCAACGTCGCATCGGGCGGCAGTGAGTTCGGCAGAGCGAGTCGCAACGTGCCGTCGCGGTCAGTCTGCGTCAGGGGCACTTCGCGGTCATCGAGTTTCGCGGTGTGCGTGCCGGCTTGCAGGTGCTCGGACGTTTGCACGTCGAGTTGCACTTCGGAGACGGACTGCAAGCCGAGATTTTGCACGGTAATCTCGAACTCGGCGGCGTCGCCGACTTTGAGCGGATCGGTGCGGTCGGAGACGCGCAGGTCGAGCAGGCCCGGAACGGCGACGACGGTCACGCAATCTTCGACGGCGACGGCCGACAGTTGCTCGCTGCGAGCCTCCACTGTGATGCAGGCTTGCTCGGACGGTTGCCGGCAATCGAACTCAGCTTGAACTTGGACTCCCGCGCCCGCTTCCAAACGGCCGAGCGACCAGCGGAGCGAATGCTCTGCCTTCTGGAAGCCGCCGGTCGCGACGTGCGGAGTCAACGCGGCGTCGTGATGCAGCGTCACCTGCAAGTCGTCGATCGGTTGGTCGGACGTGTTGGCGACCTTGACCGTGAACTCGGCGCGGCTGCCGACCGTACGACGAGCGGGACCGACCAAACGCACCAGCAACTTTGCGTCGATGAAATCAACCTTCGCGGTCTGCTGGATCGGATCGATGCCGTCGGCCGTGACGGAGAATTTGCATTCGTGCTGGCCGAGCCGACTGCTCGTCAGCGTCAGCCGCATCTCGCGCGATTGGCCGGGGAGCAACTGGCCGAGATTCTTCTTCAGCCGTCGTTCCTCGCTGCCGGGAAAGACGAGCGCGTCCTCGAACTCGACGTTGACCAACACATTGGCCATCGTCTCCGTTCCGTCGTTGCGGGCGACGACGTCGAACGTGACGGTGCCGCCGACCGGCCGTTGTCGCTGGCCTTTGATTTTCAAATTCAGCGGCGATCCGATTGACGCTGAGTCATCCGGCACAAAGTCACTCGGCGGAGGCAGGGCTTCAAAGCCGAGGCTCGGCCCGGCTGATTTTTCGGTATCGGACTTCGGCACGTCGCTCTGTTTTTTTACGACGGTTTTCGGTGGCGAGACGATCACATCCGGTGTCGTCTCACCGCCTGGGACATCGCGCGAACCAACTGCGGTTCCATTCGTCGGCTTCGTCTCCGACGAACTTCGAGGCAGCACCGGCGCGAAGTGGAGTTGAGGGGATTCCGCTCCGGGCGCGACCGGCTTGTTGACTTGCACGTTGAGCTTGCCTGAAAGTGTTGCACCGTCGCTCTTGGCTTGCGGATCCCGTGTCGGATCGGGGACTCGCTTTTCATTGCCGTCGGCGGGCGTTGGCTGCCACACCGGCGAACTGCTGCGAGGCGCGGCCGGTGACGTCGTGACCGGAGGCGAACTGGGCACACGCCGAGTCTGCCATGACGCGGGCCGAGGACCGGTCTGACAACCGAAGCTTGCCACCAATGCCAGCACCAAGATGTTCCGCGAGATCGACGGCATTTCACACCTTCCCCGAAAAACAAACTCACCGAACCCGTCCCGGTGGTTGGTCAACTCTAGCCGCGCCTTGCACGTCAGACTTTTTTCGAAGTTGTTGTTCGGCTCACTTCGACCAAAACCACCCTCCGGTTGTCGCAGTGCTGCTCGTGATGCGAATCCGCGAAGAGTGGCAAGCTGCTCACGTCGGCCAAGAATTTCACGACGTGAGCGGCTTGCCGGTTGCGAAGACGCTGCCGAAGATGCTCACCGCTCCGTCCTTCAAACTGGGGGTCTGTCTGATGAATCTGAATTCTGCTCTGTGCCGAACCGCCACTGTTTGGCTCGTTGTCCTGGGATCGAGCTTGGCCTCGGCTGGCGATCTGTTTGACCAACACTCGCTGACAGAACTGAAGCTGGCGACGAAAGAGTCGCAAGCTCTCGCGGAACTCTCGTCGGCAACGGCCGCGAAGTGGCGACCGCTCTCGGCCAAGATCGGCTCTCCTTGCTTGATCGTGCAGACCAACGACGGGCATTGGTCGAAGGCACTCCTGTCGTGGGGTCAGCGCAAGGTCAAAGGACGAGAGAACCCGCTGCCGGTGTTGGTGCTCGAACGCTTCGTCACGTATCGCAGTGACCGCGAGGGGCAGACAACCGCCAGCGGCAAAGAGGTGATGCTCTTCGCCGGGCACTCGTTCAGTTTCGACATCGGCCAAGTCGTGCCCAGCGGCAGCGGGGCGGATATCGAATTCACGGAAGCCGGACTCGTCAAGCCGGTCGGCGATGCGAAGCTGTTCGGCTTGAACGGCTCGCGGGTTCCGGCGGCCGATACGGCCAAGCCGAATCCCAACGATCACGAAGGTGTCTTGCCTCGCGACTTCGCCGGCACCTGGAAAGTCAGCATCGACGGCCGCTGGACCGGCGTTTGGGAAATCAACGTCGATGAGCAACGTACGGTGCTCGGTAAGTTCATTTCTGACGACACGAAGAGCCGCTACGAGATTTACGGCAAGGTGTCCAACGTCCCGCATCAAGCCAAGCTGGAGATCGACCTCGCCAACTCGCAGATCTCGGTCGATGCGTTGCTCTTCACGACGGACAAGTCCACGATGGCCGGTACCGCCACGATGGCCAGTCGCAAGTTCGCCTTCGTGGCGACCCGGCAGGAGTGAGCCTGGATTCCCCGAAACTCGTCTTCACCCGTTTTCGCCCATCTGATATGTAACCCCACGACTGCCGAGGGTGGCTGGCTTTCGCGGATTGCGAAATCGACGAGCCACAACGGCGGTTGTTGCTGATTGTGGGGCAGGTGTTCAACCTGCCGTTGGTCACGAGCAGGTTGGAAACCTGCTCCAGTTTCGGGGGAAGGGAATCCCATGCAAAGCGGCAATTCGATTTGGAAATTGACGGCGTTGGCGGGGTGCGTTGGTTTGGGACTGCTGGGACTGCTGCAGTTTCAGAAAAGCATGTCTCCCAAGCAGACCGCAAAGATCGATCACAAAGTCCGCCTCGAAAACTTCAAGCCGCTCAAAGATGAGCATCTCAAGCCGCTCGAAGATTTTGACTTGTCGCCAAGTGCGTCGAGCAACGACCCGCCGGAAGGGAACACCGAACCGCAACGCTTGAGCTTCAAAGCTCGCCGGTCGGAGCCGCAAGAATACGATCCGCTGGAAGACGCATTCGATGATCTGCCTCCGCGAAAGACGGCCACTCGTCAGCCGGCCTCTCTCGCGTCGTTCGATGCTTTCGACGATGAGCTTTCGTCGAATCAAGCCGAGCCATCGCCCGTGTTCGACGAAGATGCCAAGCCGATCCCGGTGCCGCAGAACGCCAAGAAGCAAGCTCAAGAGTTGATCAAGTCCGCTCGCAAGCTGATCGATTACGGAGATCTCGACGAGGCTCGATTGAAGGCGGCTGAGGCGGCGGAAATGTCCGCGACGTTCAGTCTGTTCGAAGACACGCCGGAATCCGTCCTGACCGAGATCGACCGGTTGACCACCAGCAATGAGCCGCGCACAAACGATCGACTGACCGCGCCGTCGCGCGAACCGATCACACAGACCGGCGGCACGCGCCAACCTCGCGGACTGACGCTCGATATGGATGAGCCGAACTTCGA
>QWQF01000245.1 GCA_003669125.1 Planctomycetota bacterium | reverse complement strand
TCGCCAACACTCCGCCCCGGCTGCCTCGACAACCGGACGGACTCCACTTTGAACTCTCGGGTAAACTTCCGTCGCTGACGCATCGTTCTCGCTCCTCGCCTTGCACTCTACGCGCTTGACTACGCGCCCGCAAAACGGGGGGAAGTCCATGTGGTGACTGGCGGTTTTTCGGATTCAAAGCACAAGAGTTTCGCTGAGCAGTGGAAAGACATGAGTTTCTTTGAGCGATGGGTGTGCCAACTCAAGTTTCGACTGCAAGCGTTGGTGATCTTTGCGCTCATTTTTGGCGCGGTACAACTCGAAAACCTAATCGGTCGCATTTTGTGTGGTGCTGCTGTCTTGGCAGTCGTCGCGTGGTTGGCCCGCGACCTAAAGCCGAAAGAATGGCGACCTCTTGCACTGGTCTTAATTGGCCTCGCTTATATCGTCCCACCCTTGTTGGCGATCGTTCGCGATTTGCAGCATTAAGCCGAGTAGGGTCAGCTTCCGCCGACCTTCGATGGTCCGCGCAATCGCGACGGCCGGCAGGAGCCGGCCCTACTTCTCTCAATCCGCGAACAGCGGCCGGTACTTCTTCGACGAGTACAGCCGGAAGTGGACGTCGCGGAGATACTCGTAGGGGCCGTCTTGGCGGATGGTGTCCACGAGCGAGGCGATCTGCAATTGCGAGCGGTACGCTTCGATGCTCCGCAGCTTGTGTTGAAAGACATCGTCGTTGCCGCGGACTTCCAGATTCGGAGCGTCGGCGAAGTCGCAGTAGATCGCCAGCTCGAAGAGTTGCGGAACGGCCAGCGGTGCGCCGAGTTCCGGCCAGATGTCGCCGGACGCATGGAACAGGCTGATGAGCAATTCGTTGTGCGTGATCTGATGATCGGGATGCAGGTCGGTCGGCGTCGGGACGAACACGCACGTCGGACGGAACTCGCGCAGATAATAGGTGAAGGCGTTTTGCAAACCGACGTAGCCTTCAATCGCTGGCTCCAGGTTGCGTGCCGCGCGGCGACCGATGTACGACGTCAATCCGCCGTCCGGATAGTTGATGTAGGTCACTCGATCGCGAGCGATGCCGAGCATCTCGAAGGACTCGTAAGTCTCCGCGCGGCGGATCTTGGCGATGGTGTCTCGATGCTCGGCTCGACAATAACCGAGGCGTCCGTCGGTCACGATCAGCACTTGCACATCGATCCCCGTCTGCCGAGCGGCCTGCATCGTCAACCCGGCTCCGATGCACAAGTCGTCATCGTGCGGTGACACGAACAGCCAGGTGGCTCCGGGGACGCTGCCTTCGATGACCTCGGCCAGTTTGTCCGTCCGCTTCTTGAGACCGTTCTCCAGCCGAGTGAATCGGAACGGAGCCACCTCACGCGATGCGGAGACCAAGTCGGAAGGCATGACGGACGAGAGCGTGGTCGGTGGCATGGGTCTTCGTGTCCTGAGCAATGGTGAAGCACGAGCTACATCGGCCATCAATCTACCATCCGCGATGCCGAGTTCAATCGTTTCACGGCGTTGCCGCCAGACTTCCGCGTCCTTGAGAACTCGCTTCACCAGATTGCGCGACCGGCAAAGCAAATGCCGCCCGCAAAGCCGGAACGATAAGAGCTCGCTCACGCCCGTCACCAGGATCAGAGCCGACCACCCCAGCACATGAGCTGCCGCAGAAACGTCGCGTAATCGCCACCGACCTCAACCGCGTTGGCCTGCGGAGCCTGAGCCACCACTCGCGGCACGCCCCAATCGACCAGCGGGCCGACCCAATGCGGGGCAACGTCCGTCGCCAGTGCGGCCGTTCGTCCGCGACCATGCTCGCCGACCACCAACAGCGGGTGCCGGTCGAGCGGATCGAACACGAATTCACCGTCAAACAACCGAACCGTAAATCGTTCTGCTTCCAGCAAGACCGTTGAGTCCGGCTTCCCGGTGAACCGATTGAAACCGCCGATCACCGGCGGGTGTGTGTCCCACGGCAAACCGTTTACGGCCGAATGCTCCGCGATCCGCCGCACGAGCACCGGTTGATCACAGTTCATTCGGTCGTCTTCCGTCGCGATGACGACCGGCAGCGCGTTGCCGATCGGAGTGCCGTCCCAATCGCCGCCGAGTCCGTGAAACGACTCCCATCCGCCGATCATGATCAAGCCAGCTCCGCCAGCGACCTGTTCGATCAACCTGCACTGCACCGCCACGTCCATCCGCGCCGCCGGATAATCGCTGATGATGAACAACGCTCGCGGCACGTCGAACATCTCGACGGCAGCCGATTCGTGGCTTGGAACATAATCGAACGACCAGCCCCAGCTGTGCATCAGCCCGGCCAAGTACGCCGCCGCATCTCGCAAGTGAGTGTCGCCGAAATACAGGATCGAATTCGCCATCAGCGTGAGTCCTTCGTGAGGCTGGCTTGATTTTTGAAGAGTGAGTCTCTGGAGTTCGCACGCTACGTCTTTTGGACTGCTGCGACCAGAGTCGCAGCTTTTGAGCCGCCGCGATGACCTCGCGAGTCCCATTTTTCAAGATCACGTTTTGAAAAGCGACGACTCCGGTCATCGCACTCCAGATAAGGACATCTCATGTTTCTAGGCAACGCGCTGGTCGGTCAGTCGGGTGGTCCGACGTCGGTCATCAATGCGTCACTGGCCGGCGTCGTCGAGACGGCGCTGAAGAGCAAATCCATTCGCCGCGTGTTCGGCATGAGGTTCGGCATCGAAGGCGTGCTCGGCAATGTGCTGCTCGACCTGGGGGCTGAGTCGGCTGACACCTGGAAGGGACTGCGGACCACTCCGAGCAGTGCGTTGGGTTCCAGCCGGCTGAAACTGAAAGACGAGCATTTCGCGCCGGTCCTGAAGTGCCTGAAGAAATACGACATCCGCTACCTGTTCATGATCGGCGGCAACGACACGATGGACACGATCCATCGGGTTGTTGAGTACGCTCGCAGCCACGGCCACGAGATGCGCGGCGTGGGCGTGTCGAAGACCGTGGACAACGATTTGTTTGGCACCGATCACACGCCGGGCTATCCGAGCGCCGCGCGGTTTGTGGCATTAAGCGTTCAGCAAGCAGGATTGCTTGCACGAGACATGCAGCGAGTCGATCAATTCGTGATCTTTCAGACGGTCGGTCGGAGCGCCGGCTGGCTCCCGGCCGCCGCCGCGCTCGCGAAGTCTGATTCCGCTGATGCACCGCACATCCTGCTGTTGCCTGAGCGGCCTTTCGATCGCGATCGATTCCTTGTGGCGGTTTTGAAGGCTCACAAGAAGTTCGGGTTCGTTTCGATCGTCTGCGGCGAGGGAATCACGAACGCAGATGGCTCGCCGGTCAGTGCCTCGCAGACGCGCGACAAATTCAACAACGTCGAGTTCGGCGCGATGGGCGGCACGAGCGCGGCGATGCAGTTGCATCGGATCATCACGCAGGAGTTCGGCTGGCGCGGTGAATTCCAGGTGACGGAGTCGCTGCAAATGTGCGCGGCCGATCGTGTCGTGCCACTCGACATCAACGAAGCCTACGGCTGCGGCAAGCAAGCGGTGAAGCTCGCAGAGAAGGGAACCAGCGGTGTGATGGTCACGATCACTCGCGAATCGAAGCCGGGGCAAGCGTATCGCGCCGGCTTCGGGACGATCCCGCTGTCCGAGGTCGCGAATCACGAACGCCCGCTTCCGGAGAACTTCATCAGTGCCGACGGGATGTTCGTGACGAAGGCGTTTCTCGACTACGCCCGACCGCTCGTCGGTGAACTACCGCGTTTCACCAATCTCAAACAACAAAAAGCCAAACCGTAAACTGAATGACCGGCGAGATTGAACCACCAAGGCACAAAGACACTCTTTGAACCAATCCTTCACTTTGTGTCTTCATGCCTTTGTGGTGGATCACTCACCCAAAACATTTGAGGATTTTGAATTCATGAATACCACCGACGAACGATACTTCCGATTCGCACTCGTGCGAGACATGCTCGAAACACCGGAGATCATCGCGCGATTCAATCCCGATCAGGCGATCGACGTGGCCGAAGAGATTGCTGGAACTGGTCGTTTACTGCTGACCGGCGAAGGGTCGAGCCGCATTTTCCCGGCGAAGAATGCAGTCGCGCAGGCTCAGCGACAGGGCTGGTCGTTGGAGTTGCACACCGAAGCGGGACGACAGTCCAAGGAATACGACCTCTCGGACTGGGCGGTCTTCGCGCTGTCGAACTCCGGCCGCACGGCCGAAGTCATCGAGCTGTATCAATCGCTTCGCGAACAGGGTCATTCGCACCTTTTCAGCCTGACCGCGTTTCCCGATTCCAAACTTGGCTCGCTGGCCCGGCGAGCCTTCGTGCTGTCGTGCGGTCCCGAAGGAGCCGTGGCCGCGACGAAGAGCGTCATCGAACAAGCTCTGTTTCATCGCGCGATGTTGGAGCACGTTGCGAAACGCCCGGTCCTCGGATCACGCTTGCCGACTCTGAGCGATCAGTTTCGAGAAGCCCTCACAACGCCAATCTCCGCCGAACTTGTCGACAAACTCGCGAACGCGAGAACGATTTACTGGGCCGGCCGCAACGACGGCGTGGCCGAAGAGTTGACGCTGAAGACGAACGAGATCACTCGCAAGCGATCGGACTTTCTCGAAGGGACTTACGCGGTTCACGGGATCGAAGAGGTCATGGACCCCAGTGACGTCGTGATTTGGATGGATCCGTATGCCGGCTCGATGACCAAGTTCGAGGACGTGCTGGTGAAGGGAGTCAAGCTGACGGTGATCGCGGTCTCGTCGCAGCCGACGCCGTTCCCGACGATTCGCATTCCCGACGGAGGCGACCTGTCCGGCTTCGTCCAAATGGCCGCTGGTTGGAACCTGCTCGTCGAAATCGGCATCGCGTTGGGGATCAACCTCGACAAGCCCGAACGAGCACGCAAAGTCGGCAACGAATTCGTCGGGTGAGAGACCTGTGTTGAGGCCGAACAGCTCGACCGAGTGGCACAGGTTCGAAAAACCTGTGTGCCGCAGGCAACGGAAATTAGGCCGTGCGTGACATTCACGCGAGCAGGATCATGGTTGCGGCCAAGTGGAGAAAGGTGAAGACGTTGCGAGCGGTTTTGTCATAGCGTGCGGCGGCGACGAACTGCTGCCCGTGAAAGGCAACCAAGGCGGATTGAAAAAAGCCGTGACAGAGTTCTTTGTCGGTCACTTGGAGGACGACTTCACACGCGTGAAAGTCAGTCGGTTCGAGTCCACGGAAACTCATCACGACCGAAGCCGCGAAACAGTCTCGCAGAACGAGTTGATCGATCCCTGCATACACATCCCGCACTCGCCCCGGCCGAAAATGCTCAGCGCGTTTTTTAGGATGTCTCGCTCACGCAACTCCCGCCGCAACTCCGCTTTCAGCTCCCGCACACGCGACTCAAGTCCCACAACCGCCGGACTTCCTTGCCGCAACAGACGTCGTTTCCAGGCGTACAACAGGTTGACTCCCGACAGCCCCAATCGCTCACAAACCGACGAGGTGGTATGACCATCCAGAAACATCGGCACCGCCTCGGCTTTGAACTCCTCCGTGAATCGTCGATGCTTGAGTGATTCACCCTCCTCGACCGTCACTGACTTCTTCTTCTTC
>QWQF01000139.1 GCA_003669125.1 Planctomycetota bacterium | reverse complement strand
TCATCGGTGTCGTCGTCATCGGTGTCGTCGTCATCGGTGTCGTCGTCATCGGTTGGCTCGGTTCCATCGCCTTCGATTTCGATCGCAGTCGCCGAGGCTTCCAGGAATCCTTGCGACGTGGCAGTCAGGTGATCGAGCCAGTTCGGTTCCAAAATAAATTTGAGGATCGGGGTGTATCGAGTTTCCAGGCGTTCAGCGATTTTCGATTGCAGAAATCCGCGTGACGATTCAAGACCATGCAAAGTGAGCGACTGGATTTTCGCGTCACCGCGCACGCCGACTCGCACTTTGCTGGCTTTGAGGTCGTCGGTGGTCTCCACATTCAGGATCGTGACATTCTTCACACGAGGATCGCGCAGCTCGAACAAGATCGCGGCGCTGAGCGCTTCCAGGATGGCTCGGTTTACTTTGGCAATCCGGCGTGAAGGCATGAGAGGAGAGATTCCAATGTCCAAAACCCAATGACCAATCAAAGACCAAATCCCTGGACATCAGGATTTGAGACTCGAGATTTCCTAATCGATCGTTCGTTTCACTTCCTCGATGCGATACGCCTCCAGCAGGTCTCCTTCTTTGACGTCGTTGAAGTTTTCCAATCGGATACCGCACTCCATGCCTTCGCGGACTTCCTTCGCGTCGTCTTTGACGCGTTTCAGTGACGCAAGGCCGTAATCGTTGAGAATCTTTTGATCGCGAATCAACCGCACGCGGCTGTTGCGTTCAATGCTGCCGCTTAAGACGCGGCAGCCGGCAACCGTGCCCACTTTACTGATCGAAAATGTTTGCAGCACAATCGCGCGGCCGATCGAAACTTGCTTCTTTTCTGGCGTGAGCAGCCCTTCCAGCGACAATTTGATCTCGTCGGTGACTTGGTAAATGATCTGATACCGACGGATATCGACTCCTTCTTTGTCAGCGAGTTGCAGAGCGCGGTCTTCGGCGATGACGTGGAACGCGACGATAATCGCGCCCGACGCACTGGCCAGATACACGTCGCTTTCATTGACGCCGCCGACGGCCGAATGCAGCAGATTGATCTTCACTTCCGGGTGATCGAATTTGCCGAGTTCATACTTGAGAGCCTCGATTGAGCCAGGCGTGTCGGCCTTGATGATCAGCGGCAACTCTTGAACCGCGCCCCCCTGAACCGCGATGAGGATGTCCTCCATCGTGCGCTTGCGTCCGCGAGACGACAGTGTCTGCGTGCGTCCGCGTTGCTGCCGGATTTCGGCGATTTCGCGAGCGGCATCGAGATCGTCCATCACAAAGAACTGGTCGCCAGCGTTCGGGACAAGATCGAGTCCAGCGACTCGAATCGGCGTGGATGGCGGGGCTTCGGTGATCTCTTCGTCGTGTTCGTTGTACATCGCGCGGATATTGCCGTGCGATCCTCCGCAAAGCAGGATGTCGCCGACTCGCAGCGTGCCGTTCTGGACCATCGCCAGCGCGATCGGACCTCGGCCTTCGTCGCGGAACGCCTCGATGCACACACCGACCGCCGAGCGTTCTGGATTCGCCTTGAGTTCATGAACTTCCGCCGTCAGCAGCAGCAACTCCAGCAAATCGTCAATGCCCGTGCCCGCGAGGCCAGACGTACGGACCATTTCGACTTCGCCGCCCCATTCCTGCACGAGCACGCCGTGCGTCGCGAGATCGCTGAGAACTCGCTGCTCATTGCGGTCGGGCAGATCGATTTTGTTGAGCGCGACAATGATTGTCGCGTTGGCGGCCTTCGCGTGTGCGATGCACTCGATGGTCTGCGGCATGACGCCGTCGTTGGCCGCGACCACGAGCACGATGATGTCGGTGCAGTTGGCTCCGCGAGCACGCATCTCGCCGAATGCCGCGTGGCCGGGAGTGTCCACGAACGTGATTTTGTGGCCGTTGTGGTCGATCTGGTAGGCACGAACGTGCTGGGTGATTCCGCCGGCTTCGCCCGCAGCGACGTTGGTCGAGCGGATCCTGTCCAGCAGCGTCGTCTTGCCGTGGTCGACGTGCCCCAGGATCGTGACGATCGGCGGCCGAGTGACCAGGCTTTCCGCCGGATCGGCTGCCAACAGCACATCCTCAAGCTCCTCTTCGAGATCTTTCTCGCGAAGGATGGTCAATTCGACGCCGACTTCCATGGCCAGTTCGAGAGCGGTCTCTTCATCAATCGTGTCGTTGATTTGGAGCATCTTACCCTGCTTGAACAAGATACTCATGAACGTTTTGACCGGCCGTCCCATCGCTTCGGAAAGCGTGCGCAGCGAGATCGGAGCCTCGACCTCGGCTTGCGTTTTCAGCTCCGGCTTTCCAGCCATTTTCGAGCGATACGTTTTGATGTTTCGACGACGGCGTGCGCCTTCGTCGTCGTCACCAGTGGCATCTCCAACTCGCGAAGTTCGCTGCTTCCGGCGCTCATCGCGCGACTCCATCAAGCCGCCTGGATGTGTCTTGCCTCCCTTGCCGGGAATGACTTTCTTGTCGCCATCGTCGTCGGTCTGCCCGATGCGTTTTTTGGGACCACCGGCAACCGGGTGCCCCTTCACCACCTGACTGACTCGGCCCGCCAACGGGCCAGCCGTGCCAAAGCTTTCAGCCGTAATTTTGATGTCGGGGCGCTGAGCCTTGCCTTCGTCTTTCTTCTGCTTGACGACCGGAGCATCCGGAATGGCGGCTAACTGCGGGAGGTTGGGTTTGCTTTTGCGAACGGTTCCAGTGGCCCGCATGTCGCCGGTGGACCCGATCGGACGCATCTCCCGAGGTCGCGACATCGAACCGTGTGGACCAATGTAGTCCTCGCGACGAATCGCAGACGTGCCATCACTCACGACTTCCACGGCTTCGGGTGGTGGCTCAGGATTTGTTGGGTCTGGAACAGTTAATGGCGGAGTCACTTCTTCCGGGGAAGCGGTCGTCGCCTCGGGAGCACTTGGCTCCGACGATTCAACGGGCGGCGCGGGCTCTGCGGGTTTCGGTTCCGGATCGCGTGCCGGTTTCGGCGGCCGGGCGATGGGAGCCATTGACCGCACGGGCATCGACTTAATTGGTCGCGCTTTGACAGCCACGTCGGTCACGACGTCGTCGCGAGTGATCGCCTTCTTTTCGGGTGCGGGCTTGGACGTCTTAGTCTTGAGATATTCCAACACGATGTCGCGTTCGGCCGGCGAGATACTCGCCAGCGCCGACATTTTGACGGGGACCCCAGCATCGTTTGCATGCTGGATCAGGACTTTGCTGTCCATCCCCAATTCTTTCGCCAAGGCAAAGATTCGAACCTTGAGCGTTTTGTCCTCGGCCAGTTGTTCGGTCAAAGGATTCCTCGGTGTTGGAAAGACGAAGGACACGAGGCCACACGCGAGACGTCTCTCGCGCGAAGCAGCGATCAAACAAGTTGTGCTCCGGTCGCTTCATTATTCAGCGACCTGAGCGGTAGTTTCAGATTCGGCACTGGTTGATGACTCGGCTTCCGCTTCGGGCGGTGCGGATTCCGTCTCGGTAGCTGCTTCGGCCTCCACTGCCGGAGCGGCCTCAGCGACTTCCTCCGGCGGCGGCGAGTCCTCTTTCGGAGGTGCTTCCGCCGCAGTCCGCGCGTCAATCTCTCTTTGCAGCTTCATTTCCGCTTTGCGGCGACTGTCTTCGATTTCTTGTTTTTCGCTTTCGACGTCGGCAAAGGCGACGATCTCGTCCACTTGCTCCGAGTTCAGCCCGCCCATCTCTTCCAGTTGATCTGGCTCGATAACGGACAAGTCGTAGAAGCTGAAGAAGCCCTGCGAGACCAGGCTCTCAGCCAATTCTTCGGTGATGTGCGGCACTTGCGAGAACGCCGCAACCGATTTCTCCAGTTGCTCGTTCAGCTCGTCGCGAGTCATCACTTCGATGTCCCAGCCGACGAGCTTCGAGGCCAGTCGCACGTTTTGTCCGCGCTTGCCGATCGCCAGCGAGAGTTGATCTTCACGCACCAGCACGATGACTCGGCCGAGCATCGGGCAGAGGATGACATCCTCGACTTCCGACGGCTGCATCGCGTTCGGCACGAGCACTTGCAATGAATCATTCCAGCGCACGATGTCGATTCGCTCGCCCGCCAGTTCATCGACGATGTTCTTGATGCGTGCCCCGCGCACGCCGACACAGGCGCCAACGCAATCAATCTTCGTGTCGGAACAGGACACCGCGACCTTCGAGCGATAGCCCGCCTCTCGTGCCAGCGACCGAACTTCGATGATCCCTTCGGCGACCTCAGGAATCTCCGTCTTGAATAGCTCCAACACGAGGTCAGGATGTGTGCGCGACAGGATGATCTTCACACGGCTGCCCGCTTTGCGGACTTCAATCACGACCGCCCGGACCCGCTCATTCATGCGGTGCGATTCGCCGGGGATTTGCTCGCTCTTCGGCAGGAAACCGTCGACTTTTCCCAGGGTGACGAGCGCCGATCCGCCTTCAAATCGCGTGATCGTGCCGGTGACGAGCTGTCCTTTGAGGTCTTCATATTCGTCGAAGATCGAATCTCGCTCCGCTTCGCGGATGCGTTGCATCAGCACTTGCTTGGCCGTCTGCGACGAAATGCGTCCCAGAATCTCGCCCAGCATATCGGCTTCGATATCGTTACCGTCGCACAGGACGGAAGGTTTGCCGCTGACTTGATCGATGGCGACCGTGACTGCGAAGTCTTCGCCGTAATGCTTTTTCGCCGCCGACAAAATCGCCTGTTCCAACGCCTCGAAGACGATGGCCTTGTCGATATTTCGGTCGCGATGCAAAGCATCGACGAATCGTAGGACGTCCGCCCCGTTCATACTTTTCCTTTCGTCGAGGCTGGGTGAGAGCACCCTCGACTACGGACTGACTTGGCACTCGACTGACTTAGTATTTTGTCCCGGTCCAAAAACTGTCCCGAAACAAAAAAAGCGGGCACGAAACCCACTTCTCTCGCCGCTGCCGCGAACGGCAACGGACTCAGCCACGAAGGCCAGCCATCGAAAGACGAAGCCAAGAAACCCTGGCGAACGTCCCTGAATCGACACGTCTACATCATCGACGACCTCACGCGAAATCACGCGGTGCTGCCAAAATCCAGAACAGTGTCGAGGTGTCCAAAGTCGCTTGCGAGACGACCTTCGACGGCCTGAACGCCCCCATCCTGCTGAGCGCGAAGAGGACATTACTTTTGGTCACTCACAGTGTCAAGGAGCACGCCGCAGCCTCACTCGCTTGATCGTGCTTCGATACCCGCCCTTCTCACACTGAGAGAAGGTGGCCGAAGGCCGGATGAGGGATTCAGCAACGATCAGCTAGTGTCCCGAGTTGTTAATTCGTTGACAAACTTTTTTGACGCGACTGAGGATCAAGTCGGCATCAGCGGTCCATTGAAATGGCTTGGAGTTTGAGTTGTGGTGATCCAAGTCTTCGAGGATGGCTTTCTTGAGTGCCGCGACGCTGCGGAACGCGCTGCGGCGGATCCGTTTCTCGGTAATTTCCGCAAAGAATCGTTCGACTTGGTTGAGTCACGAAGTACTGGTGGGCGAGAAAGGCACCTGGACGCGAGGCCGCTTGGCGAACCAGCGTTTGACACGCGGGGCTTTGTTTGTAGGTCGCGTCGTTGTCCATCACCAAATGGATTTCGACTCCCGGTTCTGCGGGGATCGTCTGGTCAATCAGGTCCAAGAACTTGAGGAACTCCTGCTGCCGATGGCGTTGGTGGCAACGACCGAGCACATGGCCGGTGGCCACATTCAAAGCGGCGAAAGAGTACTCGCTTTGCGAAGCACTCGCCATAAATCGTCAATGCGATCCACTCAAATCAAGCCAGCAACTCCTTCACGACTCGGCACGACTCCACGCCAGTTAGCCGTTGATCGAGTCCCTGATATTTGTACGAAAACCGCTCGTGATCAAAGCCGAGAAGATGCAGCACCGTCGCGTGAAAATCGCGGATCGGAACGGGGTCTTTGATGACGTTGTACGAGAAGTCGTCGGTCTCGCCGTAGATCGTGCCACCCTTCGTTCCGCCGCCGGCCATCCACCAAGTGAAGCAACGCGGGTGATGATCGCGGCCGTAGTTCTGCTTCGAGAGTCCTCCTTGCGAGTAGATCGTGCGGCCGAACTCGCCACCCCAGATGACCAGCGTGTCGTCAAACAGACCGCGCTGCTTGAGGTCTTGAATCAGCGCGTGGCACGGTTGATCGACGTCACGGCATTGTGACGGCAAGCGGCCGGCGACGTTGCCGTGCGTGTCCCAGTTGTTGATGTAGACTTGCACGAACCGCACGCCCCGCTCGACCAATCGCCTCGCAGTCAGCACCGTGTTGGCGAATGTGCCGGGCTTTTGGACTTCGTCGCCGTACATCTTCAGCGTCGCTTCGGATTCGCTGGCGAGGTTGGTCAACTCCGGCACGCTGGTCTGCATTCGGAAGGCCAGTTCGTAGTTCTCGATCCGTGTCCGAGTCTCCGGATCGCCGAGTTGTTGCAGGTTGAGTTCGTTGAGCTGCTTCAGTCCGTCGAGCGTCTTGCGTCGAATTTCGGTCGGCACGCCCGGCGGGTTGTTGATGTACAGGATCGGATCGCCCGCGGAACGGAAGCTCGTGGCCGCGTGCTCACCGGGCAGGTAGCCCGCTTGCCAAAGACGCGCGGAGATGGCTTGCACCTGCTCGGTGTTCGTCGGTTTCGCGACCATCACCACGAACGCCGGCAGATCTTCGTTCAGCGAACCGAGTCCGTAGCTGGCCCACGCTCCGAGACATGGCCGTCCGGTGACTTGGTTGCCGGTTTGGATGAAACTGATCGCCGGCTCGTGGTTGATCGCCTCGGTGTTCATCGAGCGGATGAAGACCATGTCGTCGACCATCTTGGCTTTCCACGGCAGCAACTCCGACAGCCACATGCCGCACTCGCCATGCTGCTGGAACTTGAACATCGACGGCGCGATCGGAAAGCGTGCCTGCCCGCTGGTCATCGTCGTCAGTCGTTGCCCTTTGCGAACGGACTCAGGCAGGTCTTTGTCGTACCAGTCATTCATCACCGGCTTGTAGTCGAACAAATCCATCTGCGGCGGACCGCCGACCATGTGCAGATAAATGACATGCTTGGCTTTGCTCGCGAAGTGTTGCAAATTCGTCTTCGGCAACGCCGCCGCGCTGTTGGATTCTGCCGCGCCGGCAACTCCGGGCGCTCGCCCCATCAGCGACGCCAGTGACGCCCAGCCGAGGGCGTGCGATCCCTGCGAGAAGAAATAACGACGGGTGACGTTGCGTTGGTATTCTTGAAGAAAATCCATGATCGCCTCCGAAATAAATCGGTGATTTGATTTCAACCAGTGTCAGTGGGATTGAGATTACTTGTTCAGAACTTCGTCGAGATTCAACACTTCGTTCGTCAGCATGGTCCATGCCGCCAGCGTCGCAGGA
The DNA here is from genome assembly GCA_003669125.1 of Planctomycetota bacterium. Lineage (GTDB taxonomy): Bacteria > Planctomycetota > Planctomycetia > Planctomycetales > Planctomycetaceae > SXKJ01. The sequence continues at coordinate 11,760 of QWQF01000139.1, read as the reverse complement.
TCGAGTCCCGCATCGGGCTTGGATTCACCGAACGAGATGAGTTGCTTCGCGTCGTCGGTGTGAGCTTGGTAGTACGAGAGAAGTTCTCCCAACGATCCCTTCACGACCGCCAGTTCTTCCGGGCGGAACGGCCGAGCGAGCAGTCGCTTGGCCAGCAGGTCTGCTCGTGACTCGAACGAATCACCGCCGGTTTTGAGCACGATCTGCGCGAGCGTTCGCGCCGCTTCGACGTGTTGCACGTCGTTGAGCGTGACGAGCGCTTGCAGCGGTGTGTTCGTTCGGTCGCGGCGGACGATGCAGGTTTCGCGAGCGGTCGCGTTGAAGATTTCCATCGATGCCGGCGGAGCGGCACGTTTGATGAACGTGTAGAGGCTGCGGCGATACAAGCTCTCGCCGGTGTCTCGTTTGTAGTCGCGCGTGTTGCTGCCGATCATCGCGACTGCTTCCCAGACGCCGTCGGGTTGATACGGCTTGACGCTCGGCCCACCGAGCTTCGGGACCAGCAAGCCGCTGGTGGCCAGCGAGTAGTCGCGGATCATTTCGGCATCCATGCGGAACCGTGGGCCGCGTGAGAGCAATCGGTTCTGCGGGTCTTTGTCCAACTTGTCTCGCGTGACGACCGCCGACTGCCGGTAGCTGTTCGACATCAGCACCAGTTTGAAGAAGCGTTTCATATCCCAGCCGGACTCGCGGAACTCGACGGCCAACCAATCGAGCAACTCCGGATGCGACGGCAGTTCGCCGGTGATGCCAAAATCGCCGGCGGTCTTCACGAGTCCGCTCCCAAAAACTTCCTGCCAGAAGCGATTGACGGTGACTCGCGCGGTCAGCGGGTGCTCTGGAGTTAGCAGCCACTGAGCAAGACCGATGCGGTTCTTTGGCGTCTCCGTCGGAAACGCAGGCAGAGCTGCGGGGGTCGTCGGCTTCACCGGATCACGGCGTTTGTCGTACTCGCCACGGAAGAGGATGTAGGCCATCGCCTCTTCGGACTTCTCGTTCATGACGTAAGCGATCGTGCCTCGTGATTTGATCGCGACCTCTTCCTGCTGAGCGGTGGCGATTTGCCCGTTGAGTTCTTGGAACGGTTTGTTCATCGTCACCAACCACCAGTCAAAGAGTTCGTTGACCTCTTGCGGAGTCCGCTTGTCGGCCGGCTTCGCGAGCAACTCCACCGCCTGCGGTGTGCGGTTGAGTTGTTCGATTTCACTGTTCGCCAACGCTCGGCCGTAAACGCGAGCGTCTTGCAGGACGACGTTTTGCAACCGCTCGCCCTTGCTGCGTTGCCCGATCGTCAGTGGCACGTTTGTCTTGATCGTCGATTTGAGCTGATCCGCTTCGACATCGACCGGCTGCTGCACGCCGTTGACGAAGACTCGCACGCCGGCCGCTTTGCCGGAGCCGTCGTAAGTCACGCAGACGTGGTTCCACTGATTCGGTGGCAGCGGCGTCTTGCCGACAACCTTCAGAGCATCCTGCGGCCACGCACTGACGATGTGCATTCCCGGCTTATCCGCCTGCAACCACAGATCCCACCCGCGATAGCCTGGGCCGGCGGCCATGCGAGCCAGGATCGCTCCTTGTTGGTTCCGCTTCGTGACCTTGACCCATGCCGAGGCGGTGAAGCCTTGATCCTTTTCGAAGTCGCCCGCTTCGGGAATCTCCAGCGGGTTGTCGCCGATCTTGATCGCGAACGCTTTCGCTCCGACCTTGCCGTTCGCGACCCAATCGAAACCGGATTTGACCTCGGTCGTCCGCTCTTGACCGTCGATGATCAGCTTGAGCGATTCACCGCTCCCCTCGTTGAGCGGCGCGTGCAATTTCAATCCGTTGGTCGGCACGAGGGCGGTGAGTTGTTCGACCTTCGCCTCGGCCAGCCACTTGTCGTACTCACCGCGAGCGTCCTTCGTCCGCGCCTCCAGCTTGCTGCGCATTTCTTTGAGCGACGCTGAAACCGCTTCCCATTTCTCACGATCCTCCGGTTTGGGAACCGTGATGATCGGCGGCGTGTTCGGGATGTTGCCGTCCATCGCGGCTTGTGTCGTGTTATTGAAGAACGCTGCCAGCGAATAGAACTCGCGCTGCGAGATCGGGTCGAACTTGTGGTCGTGACAGACCGCACAACCCGCCGTCAGCCCCATCCAAACTTGTGAGACCGTCTCCGTTCGATCGCGCGTGTACGAGACGAGAACTTCCTCGGCGATCGAGCCACCCTCGTTCGTCGTGATGTTGCAGCGGTTGAAGCCCGACGCGACTTCCTGATCGAGCGACTTGTTCGGCAAGAGATCTCCGGCGAGTTGCTCGACCGTGAACTGATCGAACGGCGTGTTGCGGTTGAAGGCGCTGATGACCCAGTCGCGGTACGACCACATCTCGCGGAAGTTGTCGAAGTGAATGCCGTGCGTGTCGGCGTAGCGGGCCGCATCCAGCCAGTACCGTCCCCGATGCTCGCCCCACTGCTTCGACGTCATCAACTTGTCGATCAGCTTCTCGTAGGCGTTGTCCGACTTGTCGGCCAGGAATTCATCGACCAACTCAATCGCGGGTGGCAGGCCGGTGATGTCGAGGCTGACTCGCCGAGCCAACGTGCGATGATCCGCCTCAGCCGCCGGAGCCAGTCCGGACGCTTCGAGCTTCGCGAGCACAAATCGGTCGATCGGATTTTTGGCCCAAGCCTCGGTCTTGATCTTCGGTAACGCCGGTCGAACTGGTGCGATGAACGACCAGTGAGCCTGATACTCGGCCCCGCCAGCGATCCACTTTCTGAGCAACTCTTTCTGTTTTGCCGTCAGTGTCTTCTTGATGGCAGGCGGCGGCATGACCTCTTCCGCATCGGCGGAAAGGATGCGCCGCAGCATCTCGCTTTCGTCCGGCTTCCCCGGCACGATGACCTTCTTGCCGATCGCATCGTCTCGGCGATCCAGTCGATAGTCCCCCTTCCGAGCGGCACTGTCCGGCCCGTGACACGGGAAGCACATGTCGGTCAGGATCGGCCGGATGTCTCGGTTGTAGAGAATCGCGTCGTCCGCCCGCGCGGCCTGAATCGTGAGCAGGCACGAAAACAGCAAGGTCAATCCAGTGAATCGCATCAGCACAGCTCCTCGATTGGCAGCAGTGAATTTTGTCTCGCGAGAGTGTAACGGTGGCTAGCCCGACTGTCCGGCCGACCGGCGAATACCGCTGTCCATTTTTTCGAGAGTCGAGTCTCCTGACAACGGAGATTGCCGATCGACTTACGGCCATCTTCGGCCGGATGGAGGCTGGCGATTTGCAGACGTCTCGGTCAGCATGATCGCACTGCACGCGATCAACGTCTTCCAGGAAGCTCCACGATGAATCGACTTTCTTGGTGTGTGATTCTGTTCGTCGCAGGCTGGGGCTTCCCCGCGAGCAGTGCGGAGCGAAGTGTTTCTGAGCGGCTGGCTCGCGAGACCTGGGTGAAGGACTCGCGTTTGGTCGCGTCGGCGATTGGTGTCACTCGGCGAGAGGTTTCGATTCCGTGCCTGATCGACCGTGAGGAGTTGGAGGACAAGCCGAATCGGCAGCACGTTTGGTTGGTCGGTGGATTGGACGGAACGAACGAAAGTGTCGATGCGACCTTTCGGCTGTTGCGATGGTTTCACTCGTCCGTCGAGGCGAAAGCATTGCGCGAGTGGATGGCCGTTTCGGCGGTCGTCATCGCCAATCCGGACGGTTGGTCCAGTGAGCTTGGCGGGAAGAATCACTCCGGAGGCGAATTGACTCGCGCCTATCCGCCGCCCGCCGATGGCTATCAGAGTCAGACCGTTCCGGAAGCGCAATACCTCTGGCGTTGGCTGGGGACACAAGCCCCAGACATGGTGATCGAAGTCCAACGGGTGACGGCTCTCCGAAAACCAGGTTGGGATCAAGCTGTCGGAGTCGAGGATGCACTGGCTTCACAACTCCCACGAAACTCGGTGGCTGGTGTCGGCAAGGTGTTCGCCGCGCAGTGGCATGTCGCGAAAGACGCTCCTGAGGATGCTCCGGAAGTGAACCTTTTCAAGAAGGTCGATGATTCACTTCGGTCGCTCCCTAAACCGCACAGCGAAGCACGGCTCGAACGACTGCGACGAGTGACCCGGTCCCCGCTCGAAGTGTCCCAACAGCTCGCCGCCCGATACGGGCACTCGTTGAAGTCAGTGCAGTACATTCCGGCCGTCGCGGTGATCGGCCGCATTCGGCTGAGCGAACTGTCCAACGATCCGTCGCATCTGAGAGACGCCGAGCGAATCGTTGAACCGTACGTCTCCGGGAATCAGCGAGCGATCAGCGACAAGCCCAGCGGCAGCGACTTCGCCGGGCATCTGGTCTTCGGCGAACTGGCTCAGCGGACCAAAGACGAAACAACCAAATCGAAGCTGATCGCACTCGCCAAGGCCGCCGCCGATTTCGCGTTCGACAAGGACGGCAAACCGCTCGCTGCGATGCCGTCGCATGTCGAGATGTCTGACGCCGTCTTCATGGCCTGTCCGATTCTCGCTCAGACGGGCCGACTGACCGGCGATCTGAAATATCACGACATGGCCGTGCGGCATCTCGCGTTCATGCGGAAGCTCTGCGCTCGACCGGACGGGCTGTATCGCAACTCGCCGCTCAGCGATGCCGCTTGGGGACGCGGTAACGGGTTTCCGGCGCTGGGTCTCGCACTGACGTTGACCGATCTGCCGGCCGAACATCCCGGCCGAGCCGACGTGCTTCGTGCGTTTCAGGAACATCTCGCCGCGTTGCGCACACACCAAGACCCGACCGGCATGTGGCATCAGGTCATCGACGTCGAGGGGAGCTATCGCGAGTTGACCGCGACCTGCATGATCACATTCGCGATGCTGCGCGGCATGAAACACGGCTGGCTCGACCGCGCGACTTTCGAGCCATGCGTCCGCAAATCCTGGCCAGCGATTCTGGCTCGCATCGGCGCGGACGGCTCGCTGATCGACGTCTGCGAAGGGACCGGCAAACAAACTTCGTTGCGAGCGTATCTCGACCGCAAGGCGATCCTCGGCCCCGATGACCGCGGCGGCGCGATGTCGTTGCTCGTCGCCACCGAGATGGCAATGTTTGTGTCCGCTGAGTGACGGCAATCGGATGAGCCAGTGTCTTGTGTTCCGGCCGTCCCAATTGCATCAGCGCATCAACAAGAAATCGCGGCTGTTGAGCAAGCTCCACATCAAGTCTTGAGTCGCGTCTGCTCGTTGTGTGTCGCCATAGGTCACAAAGTGTTTCTTGGCGACCTCGATTTCCTTTGCGGTCGGACGGCGAGCGAGGGACCAGAGATAAAGCTCCTCGATCAGTTGGTCCTCGGTGAGAGGTGGATTTTGCTTCAGCAGTTGAGCGACGCGGCCGCTGGGGTCGGTGACTCGGCGGAGGATCGACTGGCCGTTGATCAAGTGCAGGGCTTGGAGCATGTTGCTGTCGCCGTCACGCTCGCATTCACAGGCATCGGCTCGCTGGGGTTTGCCGAAGAGCGACAGGAAATCACTGTTGATCTCGGCGTCAGGAAGTTGAGCGGCGGAGAAGCCGGCCGGCGCACCTCCAAAGTTCTCGCGCACGCCGGTGGCTTGGACCAGCGAATCGAGCAATGCTTCGGCGGGAATCCGGCGCGGCAGCGCGTGCGAGAAGTTCAGCGTGTCGTGCCGATTGCTGTCGTTCGCGAGGCTGCTGCGCTGGTACGTCTGCGACGTGACGATGCGGCGCATCAAGTGACGCACGTCGAAGCGGTGCTCGATGAAATCTTTGGTCAGCGCGTCGAGCAGTTCGGGATTGATCGGCGGGTTCGTCGTGCGCAGGTCATCGACCGGATCGACGATGCCGCGCGAGAAGAAGTAGCTCCAGAAACGATTGGCGAGGCTCCGCGCGAACATCGGATTGTCGGAAGCGGCCAGCCACGTCGCGAATTGAACTCGACGATCGGTGCCGGTCGAGACGGGCGGTTGAATCCCGCCGAGGAATCGTGGCGGCTGAGCTTGTCCCGAACGCGGGTTCGTCGCGAAACCAGCCGCGAGTTGCAGGCTCACCGCGCGAGCATTCGGGACGCCGACCATGCGCGGGTCGGCCTTCGCCGTCACTTGATTGAAGAAGCTGTTGAGGCCGAAGTAATCCTCTTGCGTCCAATTCTCGAATGGGTGCGTGTGGCAGCGAGCACACAACATGCGGACGCCGCAGAAGACTTCGGCGACTCGTTCCAGCGTGTCGTTCGTGTCCTTGCTGATGAGGAAGTATGCCCCAGCCGGATTGTCGGCGGCTCCCCCCTTGCTGGTGAGCAGTTGCCGAGTCATCTCGTCGATCGGCATGTTCGACGCGACCGCGCTGCGAATCCATTCACGGAAGCCGTACATCGCCGGTTCGCTGACTCGCACCCGCGAGTTCTGCAACAAGTCCCCCCACTTCAGCGACCAGTGATCGACGAACTCCGGTCGCGCGAAGAGCGAGTCGATCGACTTCGTTCGCTTCGCTGGATCGGCATCGGCGAGAAACTTGCGAGCCTCATCCGCCGTCGGCTGCAAACCAATCAAGTCGAGCGACACGCGCCGCAGGAACTCTTCGTCGCTCGCTAACTCTGACGGCGTGACCTTCAAGTCGTTGAGCTTCGCGACGACATGCTGATCGACAAAGTGATCGGTCGGCACCGGCGTCGGTTTGAAGTCAGGTTTACGATTGAGCACGATCAACCGCGCGGCCGCGAATTTGCGCTCGAAGCGTGCGACGACTGCCGACTCGCCCAGTTCGCGAGCGGTCACATGGCCGACGTCGGTGACGTCCGCGACACCTTCGGTGTTGACGTTGAAGATCGCCAGCTTCGTGACGTCGCGCGTTGTGCCGTCGGTGTAATGTGCGACCAACTGCAAGCGGTGCGATGTGCCTGGCTCAAGCACGAATCGATCCGGGAAGATGCGGACGAATTCAATCTCGGCCTTGTCGTCGAGATCACCTTTCGCACCTTGCTCAATCCACGTTTGCAAGATGCGATGCGAGAGGCTGCCTTTGGCGATCCGAATGCCTCCGCGATGCGGCACGTCGCCGATCGGCTTGGTCAGCAACAAACTGTCGCTCGGTTTGAGAAGATTGACTCGGCGGCCAAACTGATCGCCGAACACCGCCGTGTAATCCTGCGTCGCCTCGCCCCCGCGCAGCGACAGCTTGAACCCGTTCTTGCCGAGCGAATACCCGTGACACGCCCCCGCGTTGCAGCCACCCTTCGACAGCACCGGCATGACTTCATGCCGAAAACTGAAAGGCTTCTCGACAGCCGGCAACTCGACGATGACCGATACTTGCACCGTCTGCCCCGCCGCCTGCACCGTGATCTGCGTCTGCCCCGACTTCAGCGGTCTTACCCAACCGTTCTCGATCGCCGCGATCGAGGGGTCAGCGCTCGTCAACACGGCTTGAGGCGAGAGATCGACAGCAAAGCCGTCCGCCGTTCGTCCGCTGACGGTCAGCGAATGCTCGTGGCGATGATGAATCAGCTTCAGCGCGGGAGGGACGGCTTGAATGTTGCCGGAGACCAGAGGCTGATCGGCCCGCGTCACAGAGGACGAAGTCACAACCAGTGCCGCAATCAACAGAGAATATGTCGTCTGGAAGAATCGCGTTGTCATGGACAACCTCAATGAAAGACGGTGGAAAAAGGAAAAGGAAAGTTGCTCACGTCGGTTGAGCTTGAGCCGCGCTCGCTGTGGTTCTGAGAGCGACGTCGCGGATGTGAAAGCCGATCCGGTGGACCAGCAGGGTCTCGGTCATCGCGTCCAAGAGGAACTCCAGGACGTTGGTCTCGCCAGCAAAGATCTCGGTGATCACACACAGGAAGTAGAGCGGAATAATCCATGCGCACCATCGCAGGCCGACCACCCAACCGATAGCGACAAATCGCTGAGGGAATTGAGTGCCCGTTAACCCGCCGTTCTGGTGAAAGAGGTAAATCGTGCCGAACACTGCCAGCCCAATACTCCAACTTGTGCTCAGCAAGTCCCAGAGGTTGAACTCCGAAGAGGGGAACGCAAAAGATAGCGACGTGAGCACCGCATTCACGACGAAATACGGCAGCACTTCACGATCCGTCATCGGTCGTGACGCGAGTTCAGACTTCAAGTTCTCGACGCGCCAGAAGTGCATGTTGGAGTTTTCGGTATCCTAATTCGCCGGCGTCGCCACCAATTTCACGATCAATTCAACCTCTGTCCGAATCGGCTGATTGCCAGTCAGTGGATCGGGCGGTCCGGTGGCGATCAGCTTAATGCCCTTCACTTCGCCGGCCACGAAGTTGGCGGGGAAGCGGAGTTCGAGAGCGAAGTCGGTTTGGTCGGCTTTGACGGCGGCGTTGGTGATGGCGACTCCGCCAGGCTGACCGGTGAGCGTCAGGTTCACGTCCCCTTTGAAACCTGCGAGTCGTTCGATCTTGCCGGTCAGTTTGACGACCGCTCCGGCTTTGGGATCAAGCGTTTGTTCGATCGTCGTCGGGCCGCTCAGCTTCGCGGCCAGCGGATTGAGGACCGGCAGGCGACGCACCGGCGAGTACGTCGTTCGCAAGACGACGTTGCGTTCGGGATTGAGCAACTCGGCTTTGATCGCGACGTCACAAGAACTCTCCGGCAGCACTGACGGAATCACGAGCGAGAGTTCGCTAGTGGACGGTGCTTTCGCTTCGGCTTCGCGGACGGCGGCTTCGGCGGCGGTCTTCTTGGTGGTGAGGTCGGCGACTTTCGCATCGGCGGCAATCTTGGCATCGCCTTGAGCGACGGCCGCTTGCTTGACCGCTTCAGCCAGTTGCGTGATGAGCGTGTTCAGCGCGGTGATCGCCGCTTGCACCGGCGGATCGACGGGGACTTCGACGACTCGTTCGGGACGCAGCGCGAGGATGAGATTCGGTTGGTTGTTGACTCTCGGTTCCAACTGCGACGTGACGAACGTCAGCCGAATTGGTCCGAGCATTCCGGGCGGACGAATGAACTTCACCGGGATCGCGGGTTTGCTCATCAGGGCCAGTTGCGTCATCGGTTGAGCGTCGGCCCACGCGATTTGAAATGGCGTCGGCGATTTCGGAGTCGCTGCGATGGCAAATTGTTCGCGCAGCCAAACGGGTGTGCGGTCATCGGCGGGCACGTCAGTGCGGACTCGCGAGGACACGGTTCCGTCGGGCGACTTCAGCATCAGCGACGTGACGAGCTGGCTCGCCGCGTCACCCACGCCGGTCAGTGTCAGCAGTGTGCCGCTGGCTCCGGCGGGGATTTCATTGCCCGTCGCGGTGACTCCCGGAGGCAGTTGGCCGAGCGACAATTGCAGTGGGCCGTCGTAACCGCGTCGCGAAACATTCACCTCAAACACTTGCGATTCGCCCGACGCGATGTTGGCGACATCCGACTTCGCGGTGACAGTCACTTCGGGCGTCGGTTTGTCGGCATTGGTCACGACGAGTCGATAGATCGCTTGCTCGTTCGCGATTTCCAGTGCGTCGCGCAGCACGACAACGAGCGTGTCGAGTCCGGCCGGGACGGTGAATTCCAGTCGTGGGTCAATCGATATTGGGCCGTCGTCGTTGCTGGCGAGCACGCCACCGTCTTTGTTACGGAGTTCCAAGACCGCGTCGACACGCGAGCCAAATCGTTCGGCGAAGACTTCGAACGTCAGCTTGGCTCCGACCGTGACGGCGAATCGGTACTGATCGAGTTGTCCCGGTGCATCGAGCCGGCCGCTGATGGCCACGGGAATCGAAGGCACGGGCGGCTCGCCTGTGCTGCTGGCCTGAGAAGCCACAGGCGAGCCGCCCGTGGCGACGTTGAACTCCACCAACTCAATCAGTGAACTGAGCAGCACGCCCGGCGGCGAGCCGCTTGCCGCTTGCGGATTCGGAAATGCGGTCGGAATGACGTCGCCGTCCATCGGCGCTTTGAACGGCAACTTCGCGCCGCCACTTGCGCCGAGCAATTCCAAAGCGACCTCTTGGCCGCGCGTCACGGCGGGCGGGAATGCGAGGTCGGCAAACTGCCATTGACCGACTTTCAGCCGAAAGAAGCTGACTCCCGGCGGAGCGTATTGCAGGTCGTGAATTTCAATCGTGTATTGCCCATCGCGCGGCAATTTGGTCGCGATGCGACAATCTCCGGCGAGCGTTCGTGACGGCATCGCCCAAGCGACTTGGACTCGCTGAGCATCCAACAAATGCACAACCGGCCGCAGCTTGCTGCCGAGCCGTTTGGCTTCGACCTCGATCAACACGTCCTCGCCCGCCTTGCCGGTGAACGAAGTCTTCGAGACACCGCTCCCAGGCACCGAGCCGTGCAAGCTGGCCGGCAGCGCCGCGATTGTTTCGGAGATCGGCAACTGCGGCAGCCGGTCGAGCGCGACGGTCACACTATTCGAGACTCCCTCGTTCGTCGCCAAACGCAGTTGAGCGACTCCGGGAGTTATTTCATTCGGCAACGTCGCGGTCAGCACGAGGCGATTCGCGTTGCTCTGTTTGTCATCAATCGCCGCATCGACCGCGCTCGCATTCAGCCACAGCTTCGGAGCCGGCAGCAAATCGACTCCATCAATCGTCACGACCGTCGGCTGGCCAATCTGAAAACCGCGCACGTTGACGTTGCGAATCTCCGGCGGGCGAGCGTTGGCCGAGTGCCCTGCCAGTAGAATGACGCTCAGGATGACGAAGGCAGATCGTCCGTGAATTTGAGATTGATGACCACGCATTGTGTCGGCACTCAGTTGGCGGGAATTCCAAGCCATCGCAGCAGACCATCCTCGACGGTCTGAAGCTGCGCAGGCGAGAGGACACCCAGACGGCGGAGAAAAAACTTGGGTGGCAATGCCTGAAGACCTTGCACCAGAAACGAACCCTTGTCCAAAAATTGCGCGGGGACCACGACCTCAAACTGAGAACCACGAGTGGCCGTCGTGTGCGGAATGACTCCGATGAGTGCTCGGTCTTCGTCGGAATAGGGGACGCTGATGACGAGCGCCGGTCGAACCTTCGCCGTGATTCCGAAGTCCACCTGCCAGACTTCGCCGCGTTTAGGCACGCTGCGACTCCTCTTCGTCCAGGGCGCGGAACGACTCGGCCGCGAGGGCGGAAAAATCTTCGTCCGTGAGATCGTCGGACATCGGGATACCCTCAACGATACGCCGACGCACCTCCACTCGCTCACTGGGAGTGAGCTGTTGGACTTCTTCAAGAATATGTGCAACGGCTGCGGTCATGAGGCGTTCTCGTTAAAAGAGGATAGACTCGGAAGATCTTATCCGAACAACTGATCGATCGGCTCTGCCTCGACCAAACGGATCGGGCGGTTGCCGGGGCCGGGCATCATGGTGGTTTCGAGGTCGATGCCCATCGCGTGATAGATCGACGCGAGGATTTGCGGCGGCTCGATCGGGTTGTTTTGCGGGCGTGCTCCCTGCTTGTCGGAGGAGCCGATGACTTGGCCACCTTTGATCGGGCCGCCAGCCATGAAGTTGGTCCAGACGCCGGGGTGATGGTCTCGGCCGCCGCGAGGGTTGATGCCGGGGGTGCGGCCGAATTCGCTCAGCACGCAGACGACCGTGTCGTCCAACATGCCGCGATAACCGAGGTCTTCGATCAGCGCGGTGAAGGCCCAGTCGAATTGCGGGCAGAGCATCCGTTCGTAATCGAGATACGTGTTGTTCAAGCCGCCGCCGTCGGCGTGCATGTCCCAGCACGAGAGATTAAAGACCGTGTCGAAGTGGTTGATCGTGATGAAGCGAGCACCCCGTTCGATCAATCGCCGAGCC
>QWQF01000251.1 GCA_003669125.1 Planctomycetota bacterium | reverse complement strand
GGCGGAGTGGGCAACGATGGTCTCGCCGGACAGGACGGCAACGACACCATCATCGGCGGAGCCGACAACGACACCCTTCTGGGTGGAGCCGGAAACGATTCGCTGCGCGGCGGAGCGGGACGCGATCTCATCCAAGGCGGCACGGGCAAAGACAACATCAACGGCGAAGGAGATGTCGATACCGTCATGGGCGGCAGCGGCGGTGGCCCCGATTCCGGCGACAAAGTCTTCGACCCCATCGGCGAAGTGAACGAGTCCTTCAAATTCACCCTCGATTGGCTGAACCTGATTTAATGCCGTGGGGCAGGTTTTCAATCTGCCCGCCCTTGCCGAGCAGGTTGAAAACCTGCCCCAATCGACAGCCGCGAACCATGCGTTGGCGGTTTGTCGCCGACCAACGCAGGCATCAGATCGAACTCACGCACTGCCTCGGCGTTCGCAGGCACAATCAATTCCTCGGAGCGGCCGTGTCGCCAGACGCCGCGCTCGTCGCCTCGCAACAATCGACGGAAGCCCAGCGCCAGCCGGCCCATCGTGTACCGAGCATTGATGTCTTGCAGCGGCCGAACGTGTGACGTCCCCGCTGTGTCCTCGTAGATCGCCGCGTCAATGCCGAGCGGCCCCCAATAGCCGAGCGTCTGAAGCCGCTTCGCCGCCTGCTCGCAGACTTCGACCGCGTGTTGCCACTCGTGCGGGATGCTCGTGTCGAGCGAGAACTCGCTCCCCCGATAGCCCCCCTGCGAATCGCACAGCAGCGGCGTGAGTCCTTCCAACTTCGGCTCACCCTGTCCGAGCGGCGGCAGTGTCCATTGAATGCCGACCTCCGCGCGCCGTCGCAGCCACGGCTCGAAGAAGACTGCTCCATCGGCAGCAAGTCGCCGACTCAACCAACTTCGCTGTGCCGACGTCAGAGTCATTCCACGTCCCAGTAATCGTTCGCGCGCGGCCATGCCGAAATCCGCTTTGATGACCCAGGCGTGATCGTCTGCCGATTCTTCAATTTCACTCGCTGATCGACTGACCGCATCCGTGAAATCTTCGATCCGCTCCAGACGCGCGGCTCCGAACAACGCGACACCTAGCTCCTGTTCGAGTGTGAACGACCACGTTCTGGAGTTGCCTTGCCTCACAGCAAAGTCGCTGGGTCGCGCGGTCGCACCGCCAATCGCGTGTGTCCACGCCGACCACCCCCACGGCACGACCTCTCGGACATTCGCGGGCACCGAGTTCAGATCAACGACGCCGCGCACACGCGGCAGTCCGAACTTCGCGAGCGATTCCCAAAATTCATCGGAGATCGGTTCCGGCGTCCAAATCAGGTCGCCGTCGTCCGCGAGCGAAATCCACGACACCGACCGCTCGGCCGAAATCCGCCGCAAAGCCGCCGACGGATTCCATCCAGACAAAGCCGCCAGTTCATGCTCGAAATCAAAGTTGCCGACGAAAAGACGAGACATCGACGGAGTCTATCGGAATCTGCGAGAGAATCCCGAGACCGCTCAGTGAGCCAGCGTCAACAGTCGGCGGGCGCGTTCGATTTCGCGGGCCTTCGTCGCAGCTTGTTGCTCGGTCGTGCCGGGCAATGCGGAGGCTTTCTTCAAAGCCTCTTCGGCGTCGGAGCGTTTGACCTCGGCGGTGGGGATCGCTCGCGCGGTGAGGATTGAGACGACCGCGCCCTTCACTTGGACGAAGCCGCCGTCGATGAAAAAGGATTTCTCGCCGGAGGCGGTCGTCGCCTTGAGTTCTCCGTAGCCCAAGCGGCCGACGAGGGGTGCTCGGCCGGGAAGGATTCCGATTTGGCCATCGAACAGCGGAAACCGCAACGCCGACGCCGGCTCATCGAACACCGTTCGCTCGGGAGTCACGATCACCAATTGCAGTTGTTTGTCAGCCATGTTTCATCTCGTAGGGGAGCAACCATTGGGTGCCCCACCGGATTTCGCAATCGGGTTGGTGTGCGAATTAGCTGGCCGCCATCTTCTTGGCTTGTTCTTCGGCTTCCTCGACGGCTCCGACGTACATGAAGGCGGATTCGGGAAGGTGGTCCCATTTGCCGGCGCAGATTTCCTCGAAGCTGCGGATCGTGTCGGCCAGCGGAGTGATCTTGCCTGGTTTGCCGGTGAAGACTTCGGCCACGAGGAACGGTTGCGAGAGGAAACGTTCGAGGCGGCGGGCGCGATGCACGACCTCTTTGTCTTCGATGCTCAGTTCGTCCACGCCCAGGATGGCGATGATGTCTTGCAGTTCGCGGTAGCGCTGCAAGATGCGTTGCACGCTGCGAGCAACTTGGTAGTGACGCTCACCCACGATCTGCGGGTCGAGGATTCGGGACGACGAGGCCAGCGGATCGACGGCCGGGTAGATGCCTTTCTCGGTAATCTTGCGTTCGAGGTAGAGGAAGGCGTCAAGGTGTCCGAACGCGGTCGCGGGAGCGGGGTCGGTCGCGTCGTCGGCAGGAACGTACACGGCTTGCACCGAAGTGATGGCTCCGTTCTTCGTCGAGGTGATCCGCTCTTGCAGCTCACCCAGTTCGGTGCCGAGCGTCGGTTGATAACCCACGGCGGACGGCATACGGCCGAGCAACGCGGAGACCTCGGAACCGGCTTGCGAGAAGCGGAAGATGTTGTCCACGAACAGCAGCGTGTCGGCACCGGTCGAGTCGCGGAACCACTCGGCCATCGTCAGGGCGGACAACGCCACGCGGAGACGTGCTCCGGGCGGCTCGTTCATCTGGCCGAACACCATCGCGGTCTGCTCGATGACCGAGCGACCGGTGTTGCCGATTTTCGTTTCCTGCATTTCCAACCAGAGATCGTTGCCTTCGCGAGTTCGTTCGCCAACCCCCGCGAACACCGAGTAGCCGCCGTGAGCGGACGCGATGCGGGCGATGAGTTCGGTGAGGATCACCGTCTTGCCGAGACCAGCACCGCCGAACAGACCGGCCTTGCCACCGCGCACGAACGGCGTCAGCAGATCGATCACCTTGATGCCCGTCTCGAACAACTCGGTCTTCGAACTGAGGTTTTCCAGCAGAGGAGGATGACGGTGAATCGGCCACCGCTCGTCCGTCGTCACCTCGCCACGACCGTCGATCGGATCGCCGAGCACATTGAAGACTCGGCCGAGCGTCCCTTTGCCAACCGGCACGCTCACCGGACCACCGGTATCGGTGACGCCCATCCCGCGCATCATGCCGTCCGTCGTGCCGAGGGCCACGCAACGAACGCGGCTGCCGCCGAGATGCTGCTGCACCTCACCGGTGACTTTGACGTGCGTCCCTTTGACGGTCGCATCGACCTTCAAAGCGTTGTAAATATTCGGCAGGTGGCCTTCTGCAAATTCGGCATCGAACGTCGATCCGATGACCTGCGTAACTCGACCAATGTTTGTGGCTGCGACCATTTGTTTTGTCTCTTCTTTCAAACCTTTTGGAACACTCATCCCCACTAAGCTTCGCTCATCCGATCCGTGCCGATGAGCGTCGATTAGCGTTCCGACTTGTCTTGTTACGCCTCCAGCGCCGCGGCACCGCCGATGATTTCGGACAACTCCGAAGTGATCTGTGATTGGCGGGCTCGGTTGTATTGCATCGAGAGCGATTTGATCATGTCACCGGCGTTCTCGGTGGCGGCTTTCATGGCGACTCGGCGAGCGATCTGTTCGCTGACCGCGGCGTCGAGGAAGCACTTGAAAAGCCGAGCTTTGAACGCAGCCGGAACGATCTCTTCGAGGATCTCTCCGGCGGACGGCAGGAATTCGTAGTCGATCTTCTTTTCAGTCGCCGTCGAATCAGCCGCTCCGCCGATGCTGCCGATCGGCAACAGCGTTTCGACGACAGCCTTTTGCCGAGACACGCTCTCGAACTTCGTGTAGGCGATGTCCAGCCGGTCGAGTTTCCCGGAGCAATACAGCTCGATGTACCGGTTGGCGATCGCTTCGACTTCGTCGTAACTGGGCTTGTCTTCAAAGTTTGTGAACTGCTCGGTGACGTTGACCTGCTGGTACTTCAAGAACGCCAAGCCTCGGCGGCCGGAGCATTCGACGCTGAGGTTCAGGGGCCCCGTCAATTCTTTCTGCCGAGCCAACGCCGGTCGCAACACGGCTCCGTTGTAGCCGCCGCACAAGCCGCGATTGGAGGTCAGAACCAAGAGGATGCCGTTGGTCTGCGTCTCGTGAGCCTTCAATAGCGGATGCGTGAAGGTCAGGTTCGTGGCTGAGAGGTCGGCGACGATTTCGGAAATTTTCTTGGTGTACGCAGCGGCCTCGGTCGCTCGGTCCATCGCCTTTTTGAAGCGAGCCGTCGCGATCAATTCCATCGTCCTGGTGATCTTGCGAATGTTCTTGACCGCCTTCAGGCGTTTCACAATCGCGCGTGCTTTGGCCATGTTTCACCCAGACATCAAAAACCCCACCGGACTTGTCCCGGTGGTTAAACGGCTTTTGCACTACTGTTTGTTTCTGCTCGCCTCGGCCGTGATCGAGTCGTGCAGAAGCCCGTGAACCACCGAGGCAAGCTCGATGGGGTGAAGGGCGATCAAGTTACTTCTTGCCTGCCGTGTACTGCTTTTTGAATTCTTCCAGCGCCGCCTTCAACCCGTTCTCGACGTCAGCGGAAAGCTCGCCGGTTTCGATGAGTTTGTTGCGGACTTCGGTTTTTTGCTCTCGCATGAACGTGAGCAATTCCTTTTCGGCACCCGATACTTTGGCTCGCGGGACGTCGTCGAAGTAGCCTTTCGCGCCGGCGTAGATGCTGATGACCTGATCGGCGAAGTGCAGCGGGCCGAACTGCGATTGCTTGAGCAGTTCGACCATGACGTAACCTCGGTCGAGCTGCCGTTGCGTGGCCTTGTCCAATTCGGTGCCGAGCGCGGCGAACGCTTCCAGTTCGCGGAACGCGGCGAGGTCCAGTCGCAGCGAGCCGGCGATCTTCTTCATCGCCTTCGTCTGAGCGTTGCCGCCCACGCGGCTGACCGAGATACCGACGTTGATGGCGGGACGAATACCAGCCAGGAACAACGACGGCTCAAGGTAAATCTGACCGTCGGTGATCGAGATCACGTTGGTCGGGATGTACGCCGAAACTTCGCCGTCGAGCGTTTCGATGATCGGCAGTGCCGTCAGCGATCCACCGCCGAGTTCGTTGCTCAGCTTGGCCGAACGTTCGAGCAAACGGCTGTGACAGTAAAACACGTCGCCGGGGTACGCCTCGCGACCGGGCGGACGTCGCACCAGCAACGACAACTGGCGATACGCTTGAGCTTGCCGCGTCAGATCGTCGTACACGACCAGCGTGTGTCCGCCGTTGTAGGTGAAGTGCTCGGCCATCGCACATCCGGCATACGGGGCGATGTATTGCAGCGGAGCGGGATCGGACGCCGTGGCCGACACGATGATCGTGTAGTCCATCGCGCCGTGCTCTTTGAGCTTCTCGTAAACGGCCGCGACGTTAGACGCTCGCTGACCACACGCGACGTACACGCAGATGACGCCGCTTCCTTTTTGATTGATGATCGTGTCGATCGCGACGGCGGTCTTGCCGGTCTTGCGGTCGCCGATGATGAGTTCGCGCTGGCCGCGGCCGATCGGGGTCATCGAGTCGATGGCCTTGATACCGGTCTGCAACGGCTG
>QWQF01000022.1 GCA_003669125.1 Planctomycetota bacterium | reverse complement strand
ATCCGCATCAACGCCGACATGCGGACCAACAGCTTGGTCGTGACCGCTCCGGCGGAGAGCCTCGCGCTGATTCAGGCTCTCGTGAGACGGTTCGATCAGCCGGCCTCGCTGGTCGCCGAGATCAAGCACTTCACGCTCAAGAACGCCGACGCGCAGTCGGTGACGACGTTGCTGAATCAGCTCTTCAACAATCAGCAGCAGGGGCAAGGTGGACGACAAGGTGGCGGTGCGAATCAACAGAATCAACAACTGGGCATTCAATTGGCCGGGGCCGAGGACGCCAGTAGTCAGTTGATTCCGCTGAAGCTCTCGACCGATGTGCGGACCAATAGCATCATCGCGGTCGGCGGCGGCGAGGCGCTCAGCGTTGTTGAAGCCATCATTCTGCGGCTCGACCAAGACGATGTGCGGCAGCGCAAGATGACGGTCTATCGTTTGAAGAACAGTCCGGCGGCGAACGTCGCGACGTCGATCACGGCCTTTCTGCAAAGCCAAAGCGATCTGGCCACGCAAGCCAATCAGGGCTTGGTCGGCAACTTCGAGCAGTTCGAGCGGGAAGTCATCGTCGTCGCTGAAGCGAACTCGAACAGCCTGCTAATCAGCGCGACACCGCGGTACTACGAGGACATTCTGAAAATCGTCGAGAAGATCGACATGGACCAGCAACAGGTCGTGATTCAAGCCCTCCTGGTCGAAGTCGAACTCAGCAACAACGATGAGTTCGGCGTCGAGTTGGGCATCCAAGATTCGCTGCTGTTCGACCGCAGCGGCACCGCGACGGTGGGCGGAGTGGCCAACTCGCTGGTTCCCGGGTTTAATTTCAACAATCAGCCGCTCGGCAACGTGAACAATGCCAACGCGCAGTCTCAACAAGTCGCCGGACAAGGGTTGAGCACGTTCTCTCTCGGCCGATCCAACAGTGATTTGGGCTTTGGCGGATTGGTTCTGTCCGCCGGTTCGGAGTCGGTCAGCGTGCTCTTGCGAGCACTCTCCGCCAATCGCACGGTCGAGATTCTCAGTCGGCCGCAGATTCGGACTCTCGATAATCAATTGGGCCGCATCAACGTCGGCCGCAACGTGCCCGTGGTCAATGGATTCACCAGTAACGGCGCTCTGGGACAAATTGTTCCGACGGTGATTCGAGACGACTCTGGCATCATCTTGGAGGTCACTCCACGAATCACCCCGGATGGTCGCATCGTGATGCAGATCGGCGCGGAGCGAAGCAACTACTTGACCGACGCCGCCAATTCCGTTGTGCTGACGACGGACGCTCTAGGAAACGCGATTCGCGCTCCCGTCAAGGAAATTAGCCGCGCTGTCTCGACCATCGCCGTGGCCGACGAACAAACCATCGTGCTCGGCGGACTGATCCAAAAGACCGAGACCACCCTCGAACGGAAAGTCCCTTGGTTGGGGGACGTACCGGTCCTCGGTCATGCCTTCCGGTTTGACTCGCACACATCCCGACGCACCGAACTCTTGATCTTCCTCACGCCGAGGATCATCAAGAACAACGAGATGAACGAGATCATCAAGCAAGTCGAAGCCGGACGGCTGCACTACACGGAATGCGAAGCGGAGGCGATGCACGGCCCACTGTTCGCGGCTCCCGCGCCGCCGAGTGACGGCTCCGTCCCGCCGATCTATCCACCCGGAGGCATGTGGTCAGACCCGACTCAGAAATCCACTCCGTTGCCACCAGCACCGATGCCGAACAGCACCAATCCCAATATCCCACCCGTTCCGCCGATGTCGGACGATCCGGCGGATGGCGTGAAAGGTGCGATCTACCAACAGACCGGTAGTCGCGGCGGGGCATCGAACTCGCGCGTTCAACAGGTCGGAGCGACCAAGACCTCTAAGCCCACCACGAAGAAGTCCACGATCCTCGACACCTTCCGCCGCAAGGAGGCCCCGCGATGAGGCACACGATTGGAAGAGCGATGGCTTTGTGCGTTCTGCTGACCGGCTGCGCGACGTCGGGACTCGTCTCGGAGGCGACCCCGCACAAGAAATTCGTCAAAGCGACTCCGCAAAACCCTGCCTTGAAATGCCTGTGCGTTTGGCAGACGGCCGATGGCTTCGACTCCGAAGGAAAATCCTGTCGCGGCGTCGCGGGGCAAGTCTTTTTTTTCAACCGAGACAGTGCCATTCCGGTGACAGTCAACGGCGATGTGCATGTCTTCGTGTTTGACGACCAAGGCTCCGAGGCCGATCAATCCAAGCCGCTGAGCCAATTCGACATCGACCGCCAGACATGGAACACGCAACTGACTCGCACGCAGTTCGGCCCGGCCTATCGACTGTTCGTGCCGTACACGCGACCGGGACGAAATCAGGCCGAACTCGCCCTGCGTTTGCGGATGACGCCGGACAGCGGGCCGGTTGTGTACTCGAATCTCTCGACCATCAACCTGACCGGCCACAAGCCCGAGAAATCGGAGAACGCCGACGAATCTCCCCTCGCGACGAAGGTGGAACAGGCACTTCGCGACCGATTGAACGGCGGAGAAACCTCCAACTCCAGAACGGACATGCCGCTCGTCGATGCTCGTACCAAGGCCACCGACCGTCCGAACTCGCAGACCATCGCCACGATCCGTGGGACCACCAGAACCGAAGATTAAGTGGTGTAATTCCCGGATCGGCAAGTACCATGTGCAGCGTTCGTGAGTCGCTAAGTGACCAAGGGAGATTGATCGTGAAAACTCTGCAACGATCCGCGTGGTTGATCGCCGCCATCAGCGGTTTGATCGCAATTCTTCCTGATGCCGCGCAAGCTCAGCAGCGCACCACGACCGGCGGCACAGGCTCGTCAGGCTTCGGGGCCACGGGTGGCAGCTCCGGCGGACTGTCTGGGTCGAACTCCTTCGGCGGGGGCGCGAACCGATTCAGTACCACGAACGCAAACACGGCGGGGGCCAGCCAAAGCGTGCTACTGAATCAGCAATCCACTTTCGGATTGCAAGGCCAGGGCCAGCAGAATCGTATGGTCGGCTCAGCCAACACGCAGCAGTTCCTGGGAGCCAACCCCAGTCAGGGCAATGGTCAGCAGAATCAACAACAGAACCAATCCCGCAACCGCAACAATCGCGGCCGACAGAATCAAGGCATGGACCCGAACGACCCCAACGGCATGAATCAACAAGGACAAGACGATTCGCGCCGCTCGATCCGTCCGCAGCAAAAAGTTTCGTTTGACGTGCCGAAGATTCCGTACGAGGAACTCAACACAACTCTGAATTCCCGCTTCGAGCGAGTGACTCGGCAGCCTGCTCTGCGGGGCGTGACGGTCGATCTCGATGCCGACGGAGTCGTCGTCCTGCGTGGCGAAGTCGCGACCCCTTCGCAGAAACAGCTCGCCGCCAACATGGTGCGACTGGAACCGGGCGTGAAGAAAGTTCGCAACGAACTGACGCTGATCGAACCCGCCGCGAAGCCGTAGCCGATCACCTCGACAACGCTTCAACAACCTGCCGCGTCAGTTCTACATGCCCGCGCACGTTTGGTAGTTGTCCGCCCGAGGACCACCAATCCGGCTCCGTTTCCGCTTGGGCCAGTCGGTCCTTGAACAACGACCAATGGTCGATCCCCGCAACATCTCGAGCATCGGCCACCTCGCGAACGATCGCGACGTAGGCCGGAAGATCCGTCGGGTCGGTCCAGTGATCCGGCCGAGCAGTCGGCGGCGTTTGCAAAATCAAAGCGGTTTTCGTCTTCGCCAGCGCATCGACGATTTCGTTGAGCACTTCGCGAAAACGAGTTCGTCCCGTCGGTCCGGCCGCAGCATCGGCGGAACCGAGCATCAGGAAGACGACCTCCGGCGCGAACCGAGTCACTCGCCAGTCGAGCGTCTTCAAAAAGTTGTCGGCGCGCGAGTTCTGCACGCCGGTGTTGACGACGACATCCAGCAACCGCCGCAACTTGTTCCGCAGGTGATCGCCGAAGTGCTCGGAGAAGGTCCGCCCCGCGCCGGTCTGCCCAGCTCCCTGCACGACCGTGTCGCCGGTGAAAACCCATGTCGCCGGCCGCGCGCTTTCGAGGATCGTGCGAGCCTTCTCCAAGCCAGCCGTCACTGCCTGTAACTGCTCGCGACGATTGGCTTGCTGCATCACCATCAAATGACGCGGATCAACGGCTCGGCGGGAAAGTGGCATGAGGTTCGGTCGCATTGAAATAATCGCCACCGGGCTTGCCCCAGTGGCGGGAGTTCATGTCGGGCACAGTCTACGCACGTCTGTTCCCGACGCAATCCGCTCGACCGCCAAGCAACGCCATTCGCTGTTGCCGTTTGACAACATCCCGGCAAGGTCTGCCAACTGGGCGGTTGAAGTTCACTCAGCCACCTCATAACGTCCCCGGCATTCGGCCCCGTCTCAGAGGTTCCCCATGCAACGCCTGACCGCTCAACCGTTGTCGTATGAATTCAGCCGCTATCGCGAACCGCGGCTTCGCATCCATTCGGGGGAGACCATCGTCGTCGAATCCGAAGACGCACTCTCCGGCCAACTCCGCAAGCCAGGTGATCGCCGCGATCGGACAACGGTTCCGTACAGCAATCCACTGACGGGACCGATCGGCATCGAGGGTGCCGAACCGGGTGACTCGTTGGCCGTGACGATTCACGAGATCAAGCCGAGCATCGGCCAATGCTCGACCTACACCGGCAACCCCAAGCAACTCTGCGAGTGGCTGGGAAGCGACTGTCCGCATCAAGCCCACATCATGCCGATCCGCGACGGAGTGATTCACTTCAGCGACGAAATCACGATCCCGTATTCCCCGATGCTCGGCTGCATCGGCACCGCCCCAGATTGGGGATCGCCGACGACTCTGCCGGCCGGACCGCACGGCGGCAACATGGACATCATCGAAGTCTGCCCCGGCAACACGATTCACTTGCCGGTCTTCGTGCCGGGCGGATACCTCTACCTCGGCGACGCTCACGCCGCGATGGGCCACGGCGAGTTGTCTGCCACCGGACTCGAAATGCCCGCCGAATCGACGATCACCGTCAAGCTGGTGAAGGGCAAGAAACTGCTCAGCCCACGCATCGAATCACCCACCGAGATCATGGCCGTTGTCAGCGGCAACCCGATGGAACGCTCCGCCGCCGAAGCGTTCGCTCGCTTGATCCTGTGGATGGAAGAAGATTACGGCTGGAACCGCTGGCAAGCCTACGATCTACTGACGCATGTCGCCCGCTTGTCGATCGGCTACTACGGCATCGGCACCATCGCCGCGAAAGTCGAGAAACGATATCTGACCAAGAAGGCATCGAGTTAATTTCGTGAATCAAACAGCGGTTTAGGCGAACCGGGCGGCGTCAGTCCCCGGCTTCTCGCGAACTGTTTTCTGTCCGGGGCTGACACCGCCCGGCTCGCCAAGAGATGTACGCCAATGATCGCACCAACTTCCAATACCAGACTCCGCCAAATCACCGACAAAGTCGAAGCCGGCGAACGCCTGACCTTCGACGAGGGAGTCTTCCTCGACGAGCAAGTTGACGTCCTGACGCTCGGCCGCTTGGCCAACACTGTTCGCGAGCGGAAGAACGGCAACCTCGCGTTCTACAACACCAACATCCATCTCAATCCAACGAACGTCTGCATTTACCGCTGCGTGTTT
>QWQF01000076.1 GCA_003669125.1 Planctomycetota bacterium | reverse complement strand
CGCCAGCAGGTCGTACCGCTCTTCCATCTTCTCGACGGCCCAGGCCAGCACCGCTTCGGCCTTCTTCATGTCGGTGATGACCGGGTGCATCAGGTGCGGAATGCGTTTGTACGGCGACAGCTCGACCATCTTCGGGTCGATCATCAGCATCTTCACCTGGTCCGGGCTGCGCGTCATCAGGATCGACAGGATCAGCGCGTTGAGGCACACGCTCTTGCCCGTGCCGGTGCGGCCGGCGATCAGCAAGTGCGGCATCTTGCAGAGGTCGATGATCATCGGCCGCCCGCTGACGTCCTTGCCGAGAAACAGCGGGATGCGTTTCTTCTCGATGTCGCCGGGGCAGGCTTCGATCAGCTCGCGCAGGCGGACCATCACCTGCGTCTCGTTCGGGACTTCCACGCCGACGGTGTTCTTGCCGGGGATCGGCGCGACAACACGCACGGCCGGCACGCGCAACGCGATCGCGAGGTCGTTCTCCAGCGCGACGACTTTGTTGAGCCGCAATCCAGCTTCCAGAGTCAGC
Organism: Planctomycetota bacterium; assembly: GCA_003669125.1. GTDB lineage: Bacteria > Planctomycetota > Planctomycetia > Planctomycetales > Planctomycetaceae > SXKJ01. The sequence goes on along the minus strand of QWQF01000076.1, from coordinate 5,112 downwards.
TCGAATTGCGTGATGACCGGGCCGGTGTCGATCTCGTTGACCTTCACGTTCAGGCCGAACTCTTGGAACGTCTTTTCGAGCGTCACCGCCGCGATCTGAGCTTTCTTCGCGAGTTCCTCGTACGGAAACACGGCTGGATGTTCGAGCATTTCGAGGCTCGGCAGGACGTACTGCGACCCGTCCGCCTGCTGGCTACCGGCTTCGAGCTGCGCGATGACCTGCTCGCGATCCGATTTCACAGTCGCGGGCGGATTGACCTTGATCGGCAACCGTTCGGTATCGTCCGGCGTGGGGCACGTTTTCAACGTGACCGCATCATCCGTTGACTCGCTGAGCGCCGCTGCGATCTCCGCGTTCATCGAATCGAGCAGACTGACCGCGCTGTCGGCAGCTTCCTCGGCGCTGGTCGGTTGGACGGACTCCGCCAAGACTGTTTCCAGGCCAGGTTGAAAATCTGCTCCGCTTTCGCGGACGGCCAGCGGAGCTTCGAGCTTCGGCTTCGCGGCCTTCTCCTTCGCCGGGCGTTTCGTCTTGCCGAACGCGATCCAATTTACGAGCCACAGCGGCGCGGCGACGCAATCCAACGCCGCATCCACGAACAACACGTCTCCCGCCAGCAGCAGTCCCGACGCCGCGCACGAACCAAGCACAATCATCAGCCCCGCCTTCGAGAACAGCGGTTGCATCAGCGCGACGCCCCACGCCCCGACGTAACCGCCGCTGCCGACGATTTGCCCGCCGCCGAGTCCCGGCATCAGCAACTGCAATCCGACGCACACCGCGATCAACAACAGCGACCAGCCGAACGCCACCACTCCCCAGCCGCTGACTTCGCGCCGAGTAAACAGCCGCACATCCAACGCCAACAGCGACAGCCACACAAAGTACGCACCGAGTCCCGCGACCGCTCGCAAACCGTAGGCGAGGTACGCTCCAAGATTGCCGCCCCAATTGTGAGCCACCGCGCGCACCGGGTACGTCTGCGTGGCCGGAGGATCCGCCGCGTTCCAGCTCACCAGACTGAGCCCGAGATACGCCACCGCGCCGAGCAATACGAGGGACAGGACATCGTCCCGCAGTCGCCGAAAGTCGAAGGTCTTTCCCATTGTGCTTAAGGCTACCCGCCAAACTTCAGCAAGAACGGCGGAGTCCGCTCAACGCATCGCGAAAAGACCATGTTCAGCACGACTCGACGCATCGCAGCGGTCGGAGCAATGCGCAAAAGACTTCCGGTCGTAGGGATCGCGCCCAGCGGGCGCGTTGGCGGACGGGTTCGGTGAGGTTTTTCCTGTGTGGGATCTTGATGGCGACGATGCGGTCGAGTTCCGTGTCGCGTGCTTGGCCGGCTTTCGTCGAGAGCGGACGGACTGTGCGCAGCACTCCGAACGCGAAGCCAACCGCCTCTATTTCACGGATCCGGCTGCTGGACGAACAGCGGTTGGCCTTCCGGCGGTCGCGTCACAAACAGGAACGTGCCAGTTCCCATCGCGACCAAGGCTCCCGATGACGTGCGAATCTCGCCGCGAGTCACTGCGGTTTGTCGGCCGGAGTGCTGGACTTCGCCGGTGATCGTCAGCGTCTCGCCGCTCCAGGTCGGCCGGATGAAATTCACGTTGAGCTGCGCGGTCACGCAACCTTGGTCGTCGCGGCAGTGCGTCGAAACGGCTCGGCCCATGGCGGTGTCGAGCAGTGTTGCGACGACTCCGCCGTGCAAGATGCCGTGAGTCCGCAGATGCTGCTCGGCGACGATCAACCGCCAGGTCGCACGCCCCTTTTCGGACGAGACAGGCTCGGCTCGCAAGCCTTCCAAGAACGGACCGAGCGGCCAAGAGTCCACGGGCGGAGACGGTTTCGCGTTGTTCGGCATGTGAGATTCCGTGTGATGAAACGTTGCGGCGGCAAAATGATGGCCATTCCGTCGTTGTGGGACTAGGCTTCGCGGCCCATGATCGAACCCTCTTCGTTTCCCGATGAATCTGCGCTGTTGCAAGCGCTCCGCGCGTCGCCGCATTTGTTCGAGGCGATTGCTCACCCCAACTCGAAAGAGACCGAATTCCATTTGCAGCAGCGACTGCGAGATGAGTTCCCGGTCGAGATGGTCGTGGCCGCGCTGACTCTGCAAGACATTCGCCGGAAAGCCGCGGCTTCGGGGAAATTCACGCGAGCCGATCGGATGTGGCTCACGCCGACCGGTCTCGAACAGGCGACCTCGGAGCCGATCGCGCGACACAAGGCTCAACGGTTCAGCGGCACTGTTTGGGATTTCTGCTGCGGCATCGGCGGCGATTCGCTCGCGCTGGCCGAGCACTGTGAAGTTCACAGCGTCGATGTCGATCCGGCCATGTGCTTGCGAACCGAGTGGAATGCAGAGATTTACGGCGTTCACGAACGAGTGCACACCGTCGTCGCCGATGTCTCGCAGCCAGGCGATCGCAGCGGTCTGCTGCACATCGATCCGGATCGGCGACCCGGCGGGCAACAGCGGATGCGGCGCATCGAAGACTGTTCGCCGAATCTTGATGTGCTGCGAACATTGATGTCGGAGTTTCGCGGCGGTGCGATCAAGCTCAGCCCGGCGAGCAACTTCGGCGGCAAGTTTTCCAACGTCGAAATTGAATTGGTCAGCCTGCACGGCGAGTGCAAAGAGGCCACGATTTGGTTCGGCGAACTCGCAGGTGATCAATCGTTTCGAGCGACCTCGCTGCCGTCTGGCGAGACGATCGCGGCCGAACCGCTCTCCGCGAGAGTCGATATCACGCCGCCGCGAGCGTTCGTCTTCGATCCTGATCCGGCCATCGTGCGTGCCGGCTTGCTGGATGTGCTGGCCGAGCGTCTGCAACTCACGCGACTGGACGATGCCGAAGAATATCTGACCGGCGATCAACCGCTCCGCTCGCCGTGGTTGCAAACGTTTCGCGTGCTGGAGGTCATCCCGAACAACGACCGCGAAGTCCGTGCGGCGTGTCGCCGCTGCGAATTCGGATCGGTCGAGATCAAGTGCCGTCACCTGCCGATCGAGGTCGAACGTGTCCGCCGAAAGCTGCCGCTGGAAGGCTCACGGGCCGGTGTGCTGATCTTCGCTCGCGTGCTCGGCAAAGCGCAGGTGATCGTCGGCAAGCGAAACGCAGAGAGCCTGCTCGGTTGACCGAGCAGGCTCTTGCTGTGGCACAGATTTGAGTCCCGAAGCGCGCGGCATCCTTGCCGGCATCGAACATCCTTGTTCGACGCTTCATGGACGCGCTGGGCTTAGAACACGTCGAGAATGAAGTGGTGGCCGCGGTGATACGGTTGCTCGGTCCCGTAGAAGTTGTACCAGTTCTTGTTTTGCACCGGGATGCGCTGCTGAGGGTTGTACCGGTAGTACAAACTGTCGTTGCTCCCTTGCGGGCGCTGGAAGTTGTGCGGGTAGTACAGGTACGGGTAGTAGTTGAACCGGTTCCAGTCGGTCGGCTGTCCGCGTCCGGCGGCCTGGGCGGTCGAGCCGCCAAACTGCGTCGCGGCGAGGATCGCCAAGCAAATCAGTCCCGTGGTCAGAATTCGTCGCAGCATGGTCCGCGTGCTCCTGAAGTCCGTGAGTTGGACAAAGTGTCTGATTCTTCATCGGCATCGGCACGACCCGCACCACACGAAAAATCGACAGAGCTTCGCGCACCGGCAAACTCTTCCGCTTGAGCCGTTCAATGAATCGCCCGTAACGTTGCCGCACGCGGCTCGCGTGTGTCGAAATTCCTGCGGCGGAGTGTGTCATGTCTCGCTTGTTCTGGCTTTTGATCCTGTTCGCTCTGCCGCCCGCACGAGCCGACGATCTGCCAAACGGCTGGGACGGTGCGATCAAGCCCGAGCATGTCCGGCCACACGTCGAGTTCCTCGCCAGCCCGCAACTGGCTGGCCGATCCGGAGCCAATTCCGCCAAGGCCGCCGACTACCTGACCAAACAGTTTCGCGACTGCAAGCTGCGACCGCTGTTCGCGGACGCTTCTTTCGATCAACCGATCCCGACCTCGGCCGAAGAACGGAACGGTGATGATCCCTCGAAGGAGAGTCCACGCATTGTCGGCCGCAACGTCGGTGCTTGGCTGGAAGGGAGCGATCCAAAACTGCGAGACGAGTTGATCGTGATCGGCACGCACTTCGACCACCTCGGCACTCGCAACGGAAGAATCTTTCGCGGAGCCGACGACAACGCCAGCGGCACGTCAATGATGCTGGAGGTCGCTCGGCAGTTGGCCGCCTCGAAGCAACGTCCGAAACGCAGCATCGTGTTCGTTGGCTTCGATCTCGAAGAGCAACTGCTGTGGGGTTCACGCTGGTTCGTCGCGCATCCGCCGTTTGAACTCGACCGAGTCAAGCTCTTCATCACCGCCGACATGATCGGCCGGTCGCTGGGCGACTTGCCGCTGCCGACGATTTTCGTCATGGGCAGCGAACACGCACCGCGCATGAAACTGCTGCTGGACGACGTCGGTTCGCCGCGCGGGTTGGAAGTCGCTCGGCTGGGAATCGATCTGATCGGAGTCCGCAGTGACTACGGCCCGTTCTGGAACGAAAAGATTCCGTTTCTGTTCTTCTCAACCGGCGAGCATCCCGACTACCACACGCCGCGCGACGTGCCGGAAAAACTCGACTTCGACAAAATCGCTCGCGTGTCGAGCCTCGTGCTGAAACTGGTCGAGGCCACCGCGAACGCCGATGGTGCTCCGCAATGGACCGACGAAGTTCAGCCCAATATTGACGAGGTCAAATCCATCCACCGCATCACCGACCTGCTGCTGCAAGCCGGCGAAAAGAAGCCACTCACCGACCTGCAACGACTGATCGTCACGCAAGCTCAGAACAAGTGCCAGCAAATCCTCGACCGCGGCACGTTCACCGCCGACGACCGCAAGTGGCTGATCCGCATCTCACAGTTGCTGCTGCTGTCGGTGTTTTGAGAGATTGCCATTTCAGGAGACGAATGATGCCACTCGCAACGGACACTGCGTTTCAGATCATGGCCTCGAACTGCCGCTTCGGGAGCGGCATCACGCACGAGGTCGGCATGGATTTGGTTGACCTCGGCGCGAAACGCGTACTGCTGGTGATCGATCCAGCCGTGCGACGAGTGGCGACCGG
>QWQF01000086.1 GCA_003669125.1 Planctomycetota bacterium | reverse complement strand
GTTCGCCGTCCGCCGCTCCCTTTGCTGACCACTTCAGGAAATGTTCAATCTTCGCCGGCTGGCCGTTCTCGTAGACGCGGAAGAGCGCCATGTCGAGATCGTGCCGCGGGTACTCGAAGTTGTCGGCGTCGCCGCCGAAGAACGCGATCGAGAATTCCGGCGCGAACGCCAATCGCACATCGGTGTATTTCTTGTAGCGATAGAGGTGATAGGCCCCACCTTGATACAGCGTGATGACGTCGCTGCGGAGCTTGGTCTGTTCGGTCGATTCCTTCTCGATGCGAGCGATCTCCGCCTGCCGCGTTTGCTGCGCCTTGTCCGACGCTTCCGCCGCGACCGCTTGGTTGATGCGGTCGGTCACGTCCACGATTTCGACAAGCTGGTTGAGTTCCAAATCTGGCGCGGGAACTTCGTCGGCGTGCGACTTCGCCAGGAAACCGTCGCGGTAGTAGTTGTGTTCGGCGGTGGAAATCTTCGCCAGCGTATCGGCCGCGACGTGGTGATTGGTCAGCACGAGTCCCGTACTCGACACAAACGACCCCGACCCGCCGGAATTGAACCGCACCGACGACCGCATCAAATGCTCCGCCCAACCGGCCGGAGGCTCGAAGCCGTATCGCTCCTTCAGGATCTTCGTCGGCAGTTGGTTGTAAACCCACATGCCTTCGTCGGCGGATGCGTAGCCAATCGCCAGCGTGACAATCAGTAACCCGCCGAATCCAAAACCTCTTGGCATCCGTTGCATTGGTCGAAATCCTTGTCGATCCGCAGTGATTCAATGAAAAAAGGCAGGCTGGAAGCCTGCCCAACGAGCTTGCAAAGTCACCTATCCACCATCGATTGAATTGGTGATGGCGTTGTTCGGACTGGGGGGCAAGTTGAGGACGTCTTCGGGGAAGAGATCCACGAGGAAGTCCACGACGTCCCGCACCGAGAGCACTCCCACCGGCTTGCCCGCATCGACGATCGGGATGTGTCGGTAGCCGCCGACGCTCATCTTGTTGAGCGCGAAGGCAATGCGGTCTTCGGGGTCCAGAGTTTCGGGATTGGGAGTCATCAACGATTCGACCGAGGCCGTGTGACTGTCCGTGCGGAAGAAGCCTTTGGTCAGCACGTCACGCTCAGTGAAGATGCCGACCAATTTACCATCTTTCTCCACGAGCACGCAGCCGGTGTGATGGTCGTTCATATTCTTGATGGCGTCGGCCACAGTGGACGCAGAACACACCAGAATCGGATCGCGCAGCGGCAGTTCGCTGATGGGAGTTTCGAGGATCGCTCCGCGAATGCGTTGTTGATCATCATAGGCGTCGTCGAATTCGCTCATGTTCATGACATGACCTCCGGGTGACGAAGAGGGGACGCAGATTTCGAGCGCATCGCAGGCAACTGAATGGCCAACAAGACGGCGAAAGATGTGAACCGCCTTGGCCTGCCGCAAGGCACAGTGCCATCGCCTGTTTCAATTGTCAAGCAGTACGAGCGGGTTTGAACGAACGCTCGTGGCTCTCGCGGACGGGCACTATCATCCCGAATAAGCCGGAAAAGGCTGCGAAATTTGCGTCGACACTTCGAGATCCAGGTCGCTCCATGCTGAATGAACCCGCATTGAAGATTGCTCAGCAGCGACTGCGTGCGGTGTACGATCCGCAGCAGTTTCGAGCGGCGGCCGAACAGTGGGGAGAACTGCTCGCCACGCACTTGGAGCGGGTTCAACAGCGAGAGACCCGCGTGCTCAATTGGGCGGAACCGGTCGCCAACATTGCGGAAGCCGAGCGTTGGCTGGACGGTGTCTCGACGGAACCCTCCGCAAGATTTGCCGACATCGTCCGGCAGATGCTTGACTGCGGGCACAATCTGCATCATCCGCGGTACATCGGCCATCAGGTGCCGGCTCCGGTGCCGATCGCCGGGTTGTTCGATGCGGTTGGTTCCGTCACCAATCAAGTGATGGCGATTTACGAGATGGGCCCGTGGGCCACCGCCGTCGAACGTGCCTTGGTCAATCGGCTGGGCGAGCAGATCGGTTGGCAGCGCGATTCGTTTGCGGGATTAGTGACGCACGGCGGTTCGCTGGGGAATCTGACCGGCTTGTTGACCGCACGAAACGTCGCGCTGGGCGGTTCGTGGGAAGAGGGTGTTGCCAGCGACGGCGCGAAACCGGTCATCGTCGTGCAAGGAGACGCACACTACTCGCTCGCACGAGCGGCGGGTGTCATTGGGTTGGGCACGAAGCAGGTTCTGCGAGCCTCGCTCGATGAACGACGCAAACTCGACCCGCAAAAGCTCGATGAGCAACTGACCGATTTGATCGCACGAGGACATCGAGTCGTCGCGGTCGCGGCCTGCGCGTGCGCGACGCCCATCGGGGCATTCGATCCACTGCGGGATGTCGCCAATGTCTGCCGCAAGCACGGCGTGTGGATGCACGTCGATGCGGCTCACGGCGGGGCGGCGTTGTTCAGCCGGCGGTATCGGCATCTGTTGGATGGCGTCGATCAGGCCGACAGCGTCGTGTGGGACGCTCACAAAATGATGTTCATGCCGGCTCTGTGCGCGTTCGTGTTGTACCGCGACAAGCAGCATCGCTTTGAGGCGTTCCGCCAGGAGGCACCGTACCTGTTCGACCCGTCGGCCCCAGGCATGGCCGAGTACGACAGCGGGATGCTGACGCTGGAATGTACGAAACGAGCCGCCGCCTACGGCCTGTGGGGAACGTGGTCGTTGTTTGGCCAACAACTCTTCGAGGACTTGGTTGACGTGACCTTCGACCTCGGCCGTGTCTTTTACGAGAAGTTGCTCGCCGCCGAAGACTTCGTCCCGCTGCACGAGCCGGAATGCAACATCGTCGCGTTTCGTCACGTCCCCACTGCGCTGAAATCTGCTCCGCCAGAAACTCTCGGCGCGTTTCAACGAGAGCTGCGTCGGCGACTCATCGAGTCGGGGCGGTTCTACATCGTGCAGACGAATCACGGCGGCGTCGGTGCGCTGCGAGTGACGATCATCAATCCGCTGACGACGACAGATGATCTCGATGAGTTGCTCGTCGCGTTGCGTGAACTGGGTGCGGAGTTGTTGAAATCGGATCGTCCATGACTGCGGAAGTTGTCGCCGAATCGCGTCGTGTCAAACTCTTCCGTCGGCTGTGGCCGGTGCTGAAGTGGGTGTTGTTCGCGTTGGTGATCGCGTTCGTGGGACAGCGAGCATGGAAGTTGTGGCGCGAAGGCGACGTCGGCTCGGTGACGATTCATTGGCCGTGGCTGGTGGCAGCGAGTGTGCTGTACCTCATCGGCTGGTTGCCGTCGGTGTTGTTGTGGCATCGGCTGATTCATGGCTTGGGTGGCACGTCGAGCCGGTTCGACGTTTCGCGTGCGTACTTCGCGGGACACTTGGCGAAGTACATTCCCGGCAAGGCGTCGGTGCTGCTGGTTCGCGCGGGGATGCTGGCCGACCGGGGTTGCCGACCGAGCGTCTCGGCGTTGACCTCGACTTACGAAGTGTTGGTGGTCATGGGAGTCGGCGCTGCGGTTGGACTGACGTTGGCTCCAGTCGTCGTCTGGCCGAAGGAAGTCGTTGACCGCTTGCCGACAGCGATTCGTTCGGCCTTCGAGCATCCGCTGGCTTTCGGAATCGGCGTGGTTGTTGTCTGCGTCATCCTCGTGCCGTTCGTCGCGAGAGTTCTCGGCCTCATCGCCCAAAAGCTGACGCCGCCCGTCGTCTCCGTGTCACCATCTCACCTTGTCACTCCCTCAGGAACGAACAATCCGATCGAGCCTCCGCCGTCGCAGATCGGCAGCACGTTCCTGCTCGGCTGGTGCTTCTTCTCGGTGACGACGTGGCTGGTTCACGGGCTGAGCTTGGGTTGCACATTGCGAGCGGTCGGAGTCCAGGCCTCGTTGTCGGATTGGCTGATCTGGACGGGCGAAGTTTCGTCAGCATCCTTCCTGGGGTTCGCGGCGATGTTCGCGCCCGGCGGACTGGGAGTTCGCGAAGCCGCGTTGTTGGAGTTGCTGGCGTCTCAACCGGGGATCAGCCAATCGCAGGCTGTCGCGGCGACCGTACTGTTGCGAGCCGCGTGGCTGGCGGCTGAAATCCTCGCCGCCGTCGGGTTGTCCTGGAAGGGCTTCCGCCGCACGCTAACCCGAAGCGTCAGCGAGGGCGAACGCTTCAGGTGACTGTGAATTCAGAGCGTCTTGAAGCGTTCGCCCTCGCTGACGCTTCGGATTATTTTTTGAAGCGAACATCTCTGGAGACTCACATGCCTGCCGCACATCGCGTCATCACCGACGTTGCTCAGCAAATCTGGCACGACGATTTTGAATTGTCCGGAGCCTCACTGCCGCTCAACGGTTCGACGAATTGGGCGGTGCGTCAGCGACGGCTGCGCGGCGGGCTGTCGGACGGCGTGGATGTGGTCGAGATCGACAACGGAGCGCTGAAGTTGGAATTGCTGCCGACTCGCGGCATGGGCGTGTGGCGCGGCAACTTTCAGGGCATCCCGATCGGCTGGGACTCGCCGGTGAAGATGCCGGTGCATCCGGCCTTCGTGAATCAGACGGAGCGCGGCGGGCTCGGTTGGCTGGCGGGCTTCAATGAGTTGATCTGTCGCTGCGGCCTCTCGTTCATGGGGCCGCCGGGTTGCGATGGCGACTTGGAAGATCATCCGATCCTGGGCGAGCTGACGCTGCACGGCAAGATCGCGAACTTGCCGGCGCATCGTGTTGAGGTGACGGTCGATCCCGACCAACCGGGACGCATCGCGGTGACGGGCGTCGTCGATGAGTGCTCGATGTTCGGCCCGTGTCTGCGACTGACCTCGACCATCGAGACGACGATTGGTTCGAATTGCTTCACGATCAGCGACGAAGTCACCAACCTGTCCGCGAAGCCCGCCGAGTTCGAGATGCTGTACCACACGAACATCGGCCGCCCGTTCCTCGAAGCCGGTTCAAGGTTTTTGGCGGCGGCATGCGAGGTCAGTCCTCGCGATGCTCGCGCGGCCGAAGGTATCGACACGTACGACAAGTACGCCGCTCCCGACGCCGGCTACGCCGAGCAAGCGTATTTCTTCCGACTGGTCGGTGACGCTCGACAGCGCGGTTTGGTCGTGTTGCGAAACGCGTCCGGCGATCTCGCGCTGAGCCTCCGCATGTCGCTGGCCGAGTTGCCGTGCTTCACGCTTTGGAAGAACACCGCCGCCGAAGCGGACGGCTATGTGACCGGCCTCGAACCCGGCACGAACTTCCCGAACCTGCGCAGCTTCGAGCGTGCTCACGGCCGCGTGCATTCGCTGGCCCCTGGAGCCAGTCGCCAGATGTCGTTTGAGTTGGCAATTCATCCGGACAAAACGTCGGTGCAAGAGGTGGCCGAAGAAGTTCAAAGCCTGCAACGCAGCACGACCGTCGCGATGTCCTGGGAACCGTTGCGAGAGTACTCCCCAGCCGGCAAGTAGCGCCGCCGCCAGAGTTTGATTGAAGCTTGTCTGTTCGTTTGCCGACTCTATTGACGCGACTTGGGTGCGGACTAGAATCCCGCCCGCCTTTGCCCCACCAGAATTTCGATTCACGGGGCCGTAGCTCAATTGGTTAGAGCGCCGGACTGTCGATCCGGAGGTTACGGGTTCGAGTCCCGCCGGCCTCGCTTG
>QWQF01000106.1 GCA_003669125.1 Planctomycetota bacterium | reverse complement strand
TGAACGCCGCCAACAGTGCGGCTCGGCCGGCGACATCGTGCGTCGAAGCGCCGTCGCCAACCTTGGCATGCAGCGAATGACTGTCCGGCAGCGAGACGGTGTGGCTGTGCGATCCATCGAAGCCATGCTCGACGTGGGCGGGTTGGCTGTGGCTCAATGTTTGGAAGAGATTCCCATGTTCGCCGGCCAAAGCACAGAAGGCCGCGAAGAACGCCAAGACCAACAACGGAGCGGTCATCACCCACGGCGACTCATGCACATGGTCGTGCAGATGCTGGTCGCGCGGTTTGCCGAGGAACGTGTAGAACCACAACCGGAACATGTAGAACGACGTGATGCCCGCCGTCAGCAGCGGAATCAGGAACAGCAGGAAGTGCAGCGGATTGAGCTTCGTGTAGCCCAGCGCAGTCGCCAGGATCGCGTCCTTGGAATGGAAGCCAGAAAACGACAGGACGTAACCGTGATCCGAGTTGATCGAAAGATACGGGAGATACCACCAGAACTTGAGGTACACGCCGGGGATCGCCAAGCCAGCGATCGCGATCACGCCGACCAGCATCGTCAACGCGGTGATCGGCATCTTGCGAAGCAGGCCACCCATCTTGGGCATCTCTTGTTCGTGATGGCAGCCGGCGATCACGCTGCCGGAGCAGAGGAACATCAGCGACTTGAAGAACGCATGCGTGATGAGATGAAACAAACCCGCCGCCCAGCCGCCGACTCCCAGGCCGAGCATCATGTAGCCGAGCTGGCTGATCGTCGAATAGGCGAGCACTTTCTTGATGTCGGTCGCGACAATCGCAATCGTCGCCGCGACGAATGCGGTGATGCAGCCGACGTAGGCAATGACCAGCAACACTTCGGGGACGAACATCGGATAGAAACGTCCCGCCAGATACACACCCGCCGCGACCATTGTCGCCGAATGCACGAGCGCGGAGACCGGCGTTGGACCTTCCATCGCGTCGGGCAACCACGTCTGCAACGGGAACTGAGCACTTTTGCCGACGCAGCCACCGAAGACCCCCAGGCCTGCGACAATCAGCAGCGTGTACGTAATCGTTTTGCGTTTCGGATCGGATTCTTTTCGTGGATGCCAGTCCTTGTGGCCATGCTCCTCATTCTTGAGTAGGACGACTTGACCATCGGATGACTTCGCCAATTCTCCGTGATCGTCGCGAGTGACCATCGAAAACAAGCCGGGGAGATGATCTCCATCAGCCGTGTGCTGATCGTTGAAGCTGAACGTTCCGAACGACGTCCACAGGATCATCAAGCCGATGATGAAGCCGAAGTCGCCGATGCGATTGACGATGAACGCCTTGTTGGCCGCCGTGCTGGCCGAATGCCGCTCGACGTAAAAGCCAATCAACAGGTAACTGCAAATGCCGACCAACTCCCAGAAGATGAACACTTGGAAAATATTGCCGGCAATCACGAGGCCCAGCATCGCGAAGCAGAACAGCGACAAGTACGAGAAGAACCGATAGAACCGCCCCGGCCGATGAAAATGCCCGCCGTCGTGCAAGTGAACCTGATGGTCGACGTAGTCCTCGACCAACTCTTCGGACATGTAGCCGGTCGCGAAGATGTGGATGCAGGTCGCGATCAGTGTGACCATGACGAACATCGCCAGCGTGAGGCTGTCGATGTAGTAGTCGAGCGAAATCTTGAGGTCGCCGAATTGGGCGAGCTGGTAAAACGTCCCCGAGAAGACTGTTTGCTTTTCGGAATGCTTTTTGTGAAGTATCTCTTCGGACGTCTCCGCCTTCGATTCACTCTCCGGTTTTACCGCTACAGCGGCGGCCGCGGATTTGGCCTCTTTGAAGACCAAGTGCCCTGCTTGCGTGTCCCACTTGTAGAACGCGGTCGAACTGCAAACGAAGCCGGCACCGATGCAGAAGATCGCCAAATAGGCGGCGGCCTTGCTCTTGCGACCCCACCACTTCAGAGCGAACAAAATCTGCACCACAAAGCCGAACAACGGCAGCAGCCAGGCGGCGGTCAGCAGGTTCGCGAGTGTGTTACCGAGTGGGTCCATATTGTTCTGATTTCAAATCTCAGATTTCAAATCTCAAATGTCCGAGACACATCAGCCGTGCAATTCATCCCCGCGATCGACGTCGATCGTGAGGTGGTTGTTGTAAAAGTTGAGCGCGATCGCCAGAGCCACCGCCGCTTCGGCCGCTGCCAGCACAATCACGAACAGCGAGAACACTTGGCCGTCGAGACCCAGCGGCGTGAATCGCGAAAACGTGATGAAGTTCAAGTTGGCTCCGTTGAGCACCAGCTCGACACCCATCAGAACGCCGATGCCGTTCCGCTTGGTCGTCATGCAAATGACGCCGCAGACAAACAGCACTGCGCCGATGAACAAGAACGGGTTTGGTCCGATCGCTTGCATGGGAAGTCCTGAAAGGCACGAGCGAGGCACTCGTCCCTACGTTTTCGTTCGTCGTTTCGTTCGAGCGAGGTACGCCGCACCAACCAACACAACGAGCAGATGCACAGAGACAATTTCAAATGGCAGGAGATAACCAGTGCTCAACTTCGGTTTCTCGGAAGTTGCCGGACGAACGCCAAGATTCAAATCGCGGTCGGGCCGGATTGACAGAAAACTCAGACCCAACTGCCGAGTCGTGTTTCCTTGCTGCGCCGGATTGAATCCGCCTTCAGCCTTCGTGAGGTGTGCGCCAAGAGTGATCTTCGATGCGATTCCTTGTCCATCGTCGGTGTCCACCCAGCGAACCGAAGTCACGGTGCTGGCGACGATAAACAAGAAGATGACGCCAATCAGTCCCGACAGAATGCCATCAGCCGCCGAACTCTTGATCCGAGTGAACGGCCCGGTCGCGGTGAGCATCACGCCGAACACAATCAGCACCAGCGTGCCGCCGACGTAGACCAGCAGTTGTGTCGCTCCGACAAAGTCCGCTCCCAGCAGCAGGAACAGAACTGCCGTCGAACCCAGCGTCAGCACCAGCGCGAACGCCATGCGGACGACGTTCTGCGACACGCAGACGGAAACCGCTCCGCCGCAGGTCAACGCGGCGAACAGCCAAAACAGGATGATCTCCGCAGTGTTCATGGCTGACTCCCTTCGGCCGAGGCCGCGGAAACCTTCGCAACTGCGGGACTGCTCGCCGGCGGGGTCAGACGCACTGTTCGGCGAGTCACACCGGGTTGCACCAATCGCTCGCCAGCGGGAGCACCGATGATCGACGTCCGCCCGGACATCGTCACCAGCACCAGCGGATACGCGACCGTCCCGGCAAACAAGAAGCAACTGATCGGGATGAGGTACTTCAAGCAGGTCGTCATCACCTGGTCGATGCGCAGTCGAGGCAACGTCCAACGCACCCAAATCTGCACGCAGACCAGAATCGACGACTTGATCAAGAAGACCTTCAGGCCGATGACATTCGCGATGAAATTTCCGAATCCATCCGGGAAGGCGGTCTTGATTGCCGCGATGATTCCCAATCCATCGTCCCAGCCGCCGAGGAACAACACGACCGCCAAGGCACTCACGAGGAACATGCTGGCGTACTCGGCCAGGAAGAACAGCGACCAGCGGAACCCGCTGTATTCCGTGAGGAAGCCGGCGACCAGTTCGCTTTCCGCTTCGGCCAGATCGAAGGGAGCTCGTTTGCAACTGGCCGTCGCGCAGGTGAAGTAGACGAAGAACGCAAAGAAGTTGAACGGGTGCAGGATGTTCCAATTCCAGGCTCCGCCCGATTGGAGCAACGCCACCTCGTTGAGATTCAGCGTCCCGGCCGTGACGATCGGACAGAGAGCACAGATCGCCATCGGGATTTCGTAGCTGACCATCTGGGCTCCTTCGCGCATGGCTCCGAAGAGTGCCCACTTCGAACCGCTCGAATAGCCAGCCAGGATCACGCCCAAGACTTCCAGAGACAGCACCGCCAGCGTCAGAAACAAACCGACGTCGAGGGTCATCGCCGCCCAGCCGTCCGAGAACGGCAGAGCGATGTACGCGACGAATGACGCCACCACGACGATGTACGGAGCCAGCCGAAACATCAATCCGTCCGCGTCTTTCGGGACGAGATCTTCCTTTTGAATCAGCTTGATGCCGTCCGCCAGCGATTGCAGCCAGCCGAACTTCCCGCCGGTGCGAGTCGGACCCAAGCGGTCCTGAATGCGGGCGGAAACTTTTCGCTCGGCCCAAATGAAGAGACCGGCCGGCAAGCCAAACCAGGCTCCGACCAAAGCGACATGCACGACCGCCGCGACAATCATCGCGGTCGATTCATCCAGCAGGCATCCGCAGAACGGCACGCCGTTCGTTTGGAGATACTCCGCCAGAGAGTTGGCAGCCAACAGTGTGTCCATCGTCCATTCGGCACGTTGTCGCCGGCGAAGATTTCGCCCGCGTGGATTGCGGAACCCACCGGCGGAAGCGACCCGCCGGCCGGTCTGTTGAGCCGCCTTTGGACGCGGAAAAACGCTCCATCTCTCAACAAACCAAGCCTCAGCAGCTCCCGCCGAGGCCCAAGAACCGGAGACTATGACAAAACAAATTTCGGGATTCAAGCGACTGTGAACGCATCTCGCGATGGCCTCCGGCAGGCTTGCCGAGCAGTGCCGAATCTTCTTCCCGACCCGTTAGCCGTTCAACTCCCCAAGCCGGTTCGTTAGTCTGCGGTCACTCACCGTGAAGGTCGTTTCTGGAAGCTCCGGCTTCCACCTTTCGCGAACCGCTGCATGGCGGCCGGCCGAGTTCTTTGAGTCCACGATTCACGAGGTGCCTCCTTTGAAAACGAACCATTTCCTGTGGCGAGCAACGCTCGTCGCGACCCTGTCCGCCTGCATCCTCCCCGTCGCCTCACCGATCCAAGCTCAGACGGGGGGCAGCTTGACTGGTCAATTCGTCCTGGAGGGAGACGTCCCAGCCGCGGACGAAACCGAGAACGTCAAGGAGTCGGTCTGCGCCAAGAAAGTGCCGACCGGCGAATTGGTCATCAACAAGGACAACAAGGGGATCGCCAACGTTTTCGTGTTCATTCCGGCTGTGAAGAAGCCGACCGTCCCTCCTGAACTCGCGAAGTCGAAAGACAAAGAGGTTTTGCTCGATCAAAAGGGCTGTCAGTTTTTGCCGCACGCACAGGTGATGCGAACCGACCAAGTCCTGTTGGTGAGGTCGATGGACAACTGCGGTCACAACACGCACCCCCACCCGATCAGGAACGCCCCGGCCAACTTCACAGTCCCTGCCAACGAGCGCACCGGACTCCCGTGGAAAGTGACGGTCGCGGAAAACAACCCGACGCAAGTCAAGTGCGACATCCATCCCTGGATGACTGCGTACGTTTTGGTCCTCGACCACCCCTACGCCGCCGTTACCGACAAGGATGGCAAGTTCAAGATCGAGAACCTCCCGGCCGGTGAACTGGAGTTCCGTTACTGGCACGAACGAGTCGGCTACGTCACCAAGATTGAGAAGATCGTGGATGGAAAGCCGAAGATCGAAAACACTGTGAAGCTCGCCATCGCAGCCGGCAAGACGACCGATGTGGGCACGATCAAAATTCCGGTCGCCAGGTTCGCCAAAACGAATTAGTTCGTTGAATGCCTCTAACCCCACCGGGCTTGCCCCGGTGGTTTAGTGGCTTCTGCACTACTCGATTGACTCTCATCGACTTGGCAAAAGTAGTGCGAAAGTCAACGAGCCACCGGCACAAGGCCGGTGGAGTTTTCTTTGAGAAGGACCCCCGCATGACCGCCGTTCCACAAGTGTTCCTCAGCGCGTTTGCCGACGAAGCGGCGAATCGCAAGACCGCACTCGAACAACTCTCCGCGCTCGCTGCCGTTGGTCTCAAGTTCTACAGCCCGCGATTCATCGACGTGAATTCCACCGGCGAGGTCAAGCACGTCGTCACGCTCAGCAAGGCCGAGTACCAAACGCTGGCCAAGCTCAACGCCGAATACGGCGTCCGCGTCACCAGCATCGGCTCGCGCATCGGCAAGGTGAAGCTGAAGGACAAAGAGGACGGCTCGCACAACAAATTCGTGCCGTTCAAGGAGTACCTCAAGACGGAAGTCGCCTCGACGATCAACGCGGCGAAGGAACTCGGAACGGTGCTGATTCGCGGCTTCTCGTTCTACCCGCCGCGCGGCGAAGACTCACGGCCGTACTTCCAGCAGGCGGTCGATCAGATCGGCCAGATTGCCGACCTGTGCGCGAAGGCGGGACTCGTCTACGGACTCGAAATCGAACCGAACCTGATCGGCGATACCGGCCCGATGATGGCGAAGCTGGCTCGCGCGGTGAAACGCAAGAACATGCTGCTGATCTTCGACGGCGGCAACGTTGCCTGTCAGAACAAGACGCCGATGCAGTGCTACGAAGAGTATCTCGCGATGCGCGACTATCTCGGCTGGATGCACATCAAGGACTACAAGATCGACCCCACGATGATCTGGACCGGCGCCGTCGATGAAGAGGGGCTGAAAAACTTCGTTCCCGCTGATCGCGGCGACGCTGGTCACGATCTAGTGCTCAAAGACCTGCGCGACCATTTGCCGAAGCTCGAAAAGCGGATCAAGTCACTCGGAGCCCCCGGCTTCTTCCTGGAAGTCGAACCGCACCTGAAAGGGGGCGGCCAGTTCGGCGGCTTCAGTGGCCCGGACGGATTGGGTGTTGCCGTTCGCTGCCTGTGCCGATTGCTCGACTACGTCCAGATCGGCTATCAACTCCGCACGTTCGACGACATCCGCGCGTTGCGCGGGTTTTGATTTCCGAAGGCCTCCATGTCCATCGACCTTCAATCCTATTCTCAACTGCTCGTCTGCCCCGCTTGCCAATCCAAGCTGGTGGTCGATGGTCACAGCTTCGTGTGCCGTGCCGAACCCTGCCGTCTGAGATACGAGGTGAAGGACGACATCCCAGTCATGCTGTCTGACGAAGCCCTGCACACCACTCCCGAGGAATGGGCTGCGATCATCCAACGAGCCACTTCCGCCAACCTGTGATTCCCATGCAAGTCGAAACCACCGCGATCTCTGGCTTGCTGTTGATTCAGCCGAAAGTCTTCCGAGACCCACGCGGTTTTTTCACCGAGACTTTTCAGCGCCAGCGCTACCGTGATGCCGGCATCGCGGCCGACTTTGTGCAGGACAATTTCTCTCGTTCGGCGAAGGGGGCGTTGCGCGGTTTGCACTACCAGATTCAGCACCCGCAGGGAAAACTGGTGCAAGTGCTTCGCGGCAAGATCTTCGATGTCGTCGTCGATCTGCGCCGATCGTCGCCGACGTTCGGACGTTGGCTCGGTTTTGAACTCAGCGACGAAACTTTCCAGCAGGTTTTCGTTCCCCCTGGCTGTGCTCATGGTTTCTGCGTGCTCAGCGAGACGGCTGACTTCACCTACAAATGCACCGACTTGTATTTCCCGGAGCACGAACGGACGCTGCTCTGGAACGACCCCGTGCTCGGCATCGAATGGCCGCTGACGGATGATCCGATCCTCTCGAACAAAGACCGCGCCGGCATCCCACTCGATCGCGCCGAGGTCTACGATGTGATCCCGTAGGTCAGGCTTTCCAGGCTGACCCGAATTGGCAAAACCACATCAACTGTTGATCGAGTCAGCCTGGAAAGGCTGACCTACTTTCATGCCCACGCCGCATCCCACGATTGCTTTGACCCTTGGCGATGTCGCCGGCATCGGCCCCGAAGTCGTCGTGCGAGCCTGTGCCGATCCGCGAGTCCTCGCCGCGTGCCGGCCGGTCATCGTCGGACATCCCGAAATCGTGCGCCGAGCGATCGCTCACAGCGGTTTGCAAACCAAAATCTCCGAAGTCACTCAGCCAGATGAGTCGCCTCCGAACAACACGCTCGCTTGCTGGCATCCATCGACTGCACCGCAAGACGTCGTCGATGTCTCCCCCGGCCACAACGACGCTCGCGCCGGCCGAGCGGCCTACGAGTATCTCGTCGCGGCGGCAAAAGCCGCGCTGGCCAAACAAGTCGCTGCGATCACGACCGCACCGCTCAGCAAAGCCGCGTTGCATCTCGCCGGGAAAAAATATCCCGGCCACACGGAGATCCTCGCCGAGGTCTGCGGCGCGCGCGACTTCGGTATGATGTTGTTCCTGCCGAGCGGCGGCGCGGTGAAATCGCCGCATGGCCTCGGAGTCGTCCACGTCACGCTGCACACGTCGATCCGCAGCGTCCCAGACCTGCTCACGACGGCAGGCGTTGCCGAGAAGATCGAACTCATCGACGGCTTCCTGCGTCGCGTCGGTTGTCCGAGTCCGCGCGTCGCGGTCTGCGCGTTGAATCCACACGCCGGCGAGGAGGGCATCTTCGGCGACGAAGAATCGCGGATCATTGCTCCCGCTGTGCAGGCAATTCTCGGTCGTGGTCGAGTCAACGTCACTGGCCCGCTTCCGGCCGACACGCTCTTCCGTCGCGCCGCCGCCGGTGAATTCGATGCCGTCGTCGCGATGTATCACGACCAAGGGCACATCGCGTTCAAGCTGATCGGCTTTCAATCCGCAGTGAATGTGACGCTCGGCCTGCCGATCGTCCGCACCAGTCCCAGCCACGGCACCGCGTTCGACATCGCGTGGAAACGGCCAGCCGATGCAAGCGGCATGATCGAAGCGATTTTGATCGCGGCGAAACTCACGCTGTAGTTCGGACGCCTACGCCACGAACAGCTCGCGAATCGGTCGGCCGTCGGAGATGCGATGCGGCCGCGCGGTCGTGTCGTGAATCTCGGTCATCGGATCGATGCCGAAGCGAGAGAAGATCGTCGCCGTCAGGTCCGCCGGGCTGACCGGGTTCGTTTCGGGGTACATCCCCAGCCGATCGCTCGACCCGTAAACAGTGCCACCCTTCACGCCACCTCCGGCCAGCAGCACCGAGTAACAATCGGGCCAATGATCTCGCCCGGCGTTCGCGTTGATGCGCGGAGTGCGGCCGAACTCGCCCATCGCGACCACCAGCGTTGAATCGAGCAGTCCGCGCTGATCCAAATCCTCGATCAACGCGGACAAACTTTGATCGGTCTGCGGCAGCAGATAATTCTTGTGATGGAAAAAGTTGTTGGCGTGCGCGTCCCAGTTCTGTCCCTGCTGACGGAAGTCGAAGACGTTGACGAACGGCACGCCCGCCTCGACCAACCGCCGCGCGACGAGCAAGTTCTGTCCGCGCATCGGCCGACCTTCGGCCATCGCCGATTGGCTCGTGTCTCCATTCACCGCCTCGGCCGGCTTGAACCCGTAACGGTCGCGAGTCGCCTGCGATTCGGCCGACAGATCGAGCGCGCGCCGCAGAGTCTCTGAACCGAGCAACGAATACGCCCTGTCGTAAAACGCTCGCCATTGCCGCTCGGCCGAGTTGTTCGCGTTCAACTGACTTTCGAGCACACTGAGCAACCGTCGCCGATCCCCCACACTCGCAAACGTCCGGCCATCCGGCGGCGCGAGCGAACCGGCTCGATACGCCCGCTTCTCGACATCCACCGCGATCTGCAACGGATCAAACGCCGAGCCGAGAAAGCCACCTCCCTGACACGGCACATCGACGACGTTGTGAAACAGGAACGGCAACGCTGCGTGCGGAACATCCAGTCCTCGTTCGCGCCACAGGTAACTGCAAGTCGCTCCGACGCACGGGTAGAACTGCGGGATCGGAGCGAACTCTTCGCGGTCCCCTTGCGGCGATTGCCGTCCGGTCAGCATCTCGGTCGAGGCGGAATCGTGCAGCCGATTCTGATGATTGACGCTCCGCACGATGGCGACCTTGTGCATCACCTTGGCCATCTGCGGCAGATGCTCGGAAACCATCACTCCCGGAGCCGACGACGCGATCGGCTGGAACTCCCCACGCACATCCGCCGGAGCGTTCGGCTTCAGGTCGTAGGTGTCGAGATGACTCGGCCCGCCGTAGTAAAAGACGACGATGCACGCCTTGATCTTCGGGGCCGTCGCGGCCTTGTTCGTTTCCGCCAACGCCGACTGAGCACTCCACAAGCCCGACAACGACAACCCGCCGCATGCGGAGGCTCGCAGCAACTGGCGTCGAGTTTGCGGAAGTGTCTCGATCATGGGTCCACCTCGGTTTGAATGACGTCTAGCTTTTCATGGTCGCAGTGATCCCGCAAGGCCGATCCGATCAAACAAACCCGAAGCGTCAGCGAGGGCGGGCGCTCCAACCGACTGTGAGCTGGCAGAATGAAGATCAGTGAAGCGTTCGCCCTCGCTAACGCTTCGGGTTAGTTCGACTCATTGTTCGCCCCAGCGTTTGAACAGACGGTGCGACACGTCGAGCTGATCGCAAATCCGGCCGACCACGAAATCGACCAAGTCCAGAATCGCGGTCGGGCCGTGATAGAACCCCGGCATCGCCGGCAGAATCACCGCTCCCGCGTCAGCGAGTCGTTTCATGTTCTCAAGCTGGATGCTGCCGAGCGGCGTCTCGCGCGGGACAACGATCAGCTTGCGACGTTCCTTCAGATGCACGTCCGCCGCGCGCTGAATCAAGTTCGTCGATTGCCCGCTGGCGATGCTTGCCAGCGTCCCCATCGAGCACGGACAAACCACCATGCCGCCCGTCGGGAACGAGCCGCTAGCGATCCCCGCTCGAAAATCCTGGAAGTGATGGTAGACCAGCTCACCGGGCGGAACGTCGTCAACCGGACAGATCGCCGAATCGCTGACCAACAATCGCTGCGGATCAACGTTTTTCAGGTCCACGCGAATTCCCAACTCGTGGTCGAGCACTTCTGCTCCCGACGGACTGATCGTCAGATGCACGCGCCGGCCGGAACTCACCAGCACCTGCAACAGCCGCGTGGCGTAAATCGCGCCGCTGGCTCCGGTGATCGCGACGACCAGATCGGGAGGCTTCGTCTCAGACGCGGCGGTCATGGCTTCTCTCCGAGATAAATCGTCGCGATGCCGAACGTCAGCGGCTTCCAAATGATGTTGTGCAGTCCAGCTTGTCGCATCAATTCGGCCAGCGCCTCGCCTTGAGGAAATTCGCTGACCGACTGCGGCAAATAGTTGTACGCCGCCTGCTGATTCCGCATCAGCACCTGACCGATCCTCGGCAGCACGTTGCGGAAATACCAGAGGTAAACGGCTCGGAACAGCCGATTGGTCGGCGTTGAAAATTCCAGCACCACGACTTTGCCCCCCGGCTGACAGACGCGAGTCATCTCGCTCAGCCCGACGTCCGTCCGCGTGACGTTGCGCAGCCCGAACGCGACCGAGACAATTTGAAACTGATTGTCGCCGAACGGCAGATGCTGAGTGTCCGCTTCGACGAACTGCATCTGCTCCGGATTGGCGACGCCTCGCACGCGCGACCACTTTTCGCGCGCGATCGCCAGCATCTCGTGCGTGAAGTCTGAGCCGACGACCGACACACGCCGACCGCTCGCTCGCCAATAGGCCAGCGCCAGATCGCCCGTCCCCGTGCAGACGTCGAGCACCGGAGCCGCTCCCGTCGGCCGAGCCAACCGCACGGCTCGCCACCGCCAATAGACGTCGGTGCCCCCCGACAGCAGATGATTCATGAAGTCGTATCGAGCCGAAATCTCACCGAACATCCGGCGAACGCGACTCTCCGACTTATCGACCGTCATAGTGCCTGCTTCCCAACGTGCCAGTTTCTCAACGCGAACACACTTCAAAACCGCAATCGCTCTCACCGCTTCACAGCCCAAACTCCGGCCACCGCGCTTGCAGCCGTTGTTCGATCTCCGCCGTCCAGCGCAACGGCTGAGCGACTCGCGACGCGCCGGATTCGCTCGGCAACTTGCGAGTCGCATCCATCCCGAGTTTTCGGCCGACGCCGCGAACCGACGTTGCATGATCGAGCGGATCGGCCGGACCGTCCCACAAAATCAAATCGCGAGCCGGATCCGCGTGGGCTGCGACACTCGACCAGACGGCATCCTCGTCGCGCACATCGACATCGTCATCGACCACAACCAGCATCTTCGCGGTCGCGGCTCGCGGCAACGACCAGAGCGCGTGCATCACTTTGCGGGCCTGCTGAGCGTACGTCTTGCGAATGCTGGCAAACACGACGTGCCGACTCGCTCCTGCGAACGGCCAACGCCACTCGACCAACTCCGGAATCCACAACCGCGCGAGCGGCAACAGCAAGCGTTCGCACGCACGATCCAGCCAATGGCTTTCCGACGGAGCCGTTCCCGGAACCATCGCGGGAAAGACTGGGTTCGCGCGATGCGTGATCGCGGTGACTCGCATCATCGGCAGCGGTTCGCTCGGCCCGAAGAATCCCGTCTCGCGACTGATCGGTCCCGCGGACTCGAACGCCGCCTGCGGATCAACAAGTCCTTCGATCACGATCTCTGCCGACGCCGGAACCACCAGCGGTACTGATCGAGCCGCAACCAACTCGACCGGACGATTTCTCAAGAACCCCGCGAAAACGAGCGGATCGGTTCGTCCCGGCAACGGTGCCCACGAAACCACTGACGAGATTGGATCGCCCCCCAGCACGACAGCCACCGGCATCTGCTGCCCGCGCGAGCCGTACTCAACCAGCAACGACCACAACTCCGAGGTTTCATCGCCGTGGATCAGCAATCCGTCTCGCCCACGCACTTCCAGCGGCACCATGCAGACATGCCGCCGCGCATCGCCGGCATCGTTTTGTGGTGCGGACGTTTCGCCTGCACCAATCGGAGTACTTGTGTGCAACTGCCCCCAAGTGATTGTCGGCGCGGCATCTCCCGGCCACATCGTCAGCGCGGGAAGGTCCGCGAGGTTCACATCGCGACCAAGTTTGACGACTTGTTGACACAACCCCGACTTCACGACTGTCGGAGGCCACTGCGACAACTCCGCCAAACGCGGTAACAACTTCCAAGTGTCGAACTTCCCTCGCGGCAACGAGATCGATAACCAGTCGTCAATGCGCTGCGACAACGCATCCAACGAGGTCACGCCAAACGCGGCCGACAAGCGGCGCGGACTGCCCAACAGATTCGTGACAACCGGCATCGTCTGTCCACGCACATGATCGAAGAGCACCGCCGGGCTGCCCTGATCGCTTCGCACGCGATCCGTGATCGCGGCGATCTCGTACACGGCATCGACTTCGGCGGAGACGCGCACCAATTCGCGCACGTCGTGCCACTGAGCCAGCCAGTCCGCCAGATGATCACTCACCATGTCTCCGCTCGTCACTCAACGGCGTATCGCCGAAGAGATAACTGTAGAACGGGCACTCAGGCCCGTCAAAGAGCGTCGAGAATTAGTCGTGTTCCAACTGCGTCTTGAGTTCGTCTCGCTCCTTGCGGGTGACTTCCAGATCGAACATCAGGTACTTGATGTCGAGCCGCAATTGCGAGAGCGCTTCTTGGACCAATGCCAAAATCCGACGACGCCGGCGAACCGATTCAACGACTCGGCTGTACGCCGTCTCCAAGTCCTTTTGCAGCGGCTCGGGGAGGTCGGCGATCTTTTGGGCAAGATCAACCAACTCGCGAGGCAAGTCGCTCTCTCCGGTGTCAGGAAATCGAGGTTTAGTGGTCATTCGGGGAATGCTCCTGCAAGTTGTTCCGGCCGGAAGGGTTCAGATTCTGTGCCGCTCGGAGTGATTCCACAAGCAGAAACTCGAAACCCTTTGACGGGCTTCAAGTTATGAATTACAGAATGTTGCAGGTCCGGCTATGTCGATCGCAACGATTGGCGCGGAGCTCATCTTGGCTCGTTTCGCAAACGCTAGTAGAGTTCGCCACTTACAGCAAAAGAACGGGGTGCGGCGCGCTTGTCGAGCGCTCAACGCTGTGGCAAGAAAGCGGCACAGGCTCGTTTCACAAAGTCAACAAATTCCGACCGGTGAAAGTCCGGTTGTTCCGGTCGCGCAAAGTCCATGGACGGATTGAACACGCAGGAAGCGTCGTTACCGATCGCTGGTCGGCCAAGTCGTTGGCTGACTCACGGTGTGGCGCTGTTGCTCGTCCTCGCTTCTGCGGTCACCTCGCTGGCGGACGAGCACCTTGAAGGCTTTGAAGACGAGCAGCCTTCGTGGAGTTTGCGGCAGTCCGACCGCACGTTGGAGAAAGACTCCCAACAGACTCGACTGACCAACTCGAAATTGGCCTACCGGGGTAACGGAGTCGAACAGCTTGTGTTTCGGACCACCAGCGGACCGACGCAGCTTGTGCTCGATCACAAGCTGCCGGTGGCTCAAGCGATCGACGATCTGAAACTCAAGCTGCATGTGCGAGCGACCGGCGGCGCGGTTCGCATCGGCCTGCGAGTTGTGTTCCCCCGGCAGAACGATCCGAGAACTCCCGCCAAGCAACTCAAGACTGTGTTGTACGGCGACTCGTACACCAAAGTCGGAAGCTGGCAAGAACTGAAGGTCGGCACTTCGATCAAGGCGTTGCAGGAGGAGAAGCGTCGGCTGCGCGCCGAGTTGCGGCCCACGACGCTCGACTTGGATCAGGCGGTTGTGGACCGCGTCGTTTTGGAATTGTCACTCGATTCTGGAAAGACCGAGTTGCTGGTGGATGAACTCCGATTCGGACCGTTCGTGAAGCCTGTCGCGAACGGGAACATTCAGCTTGCTCAGAACGCCGAGGACGTTGCCCGCTGGCCGGTGTCGTTTCAGTTGGACCGTTTGTCGGTGGATGGGAAACCGTTTTTCCTCCGCATGCTGCCGTATCACGGTGAGCGTGTGGAGGACTTGCGCGACGCGGGGTTCAATGTCATCTGGATTCCGGAAGCGGGCGACGTGGACTTGCAGCGATCGCTGAAACAACAAGGACTCTGGGCGATTGCCGCACCTCCGCAACTGCGAGGATCGACGGGCAACACGCTCAGCAACGAGTCAGCCGGGTTGCTGCCGATTCCACGCGACCGGGACAACCTGCTGGCTTGGAATTTGGGAGTCGCCGTCTCGCCGGAGTCGCAGCGCAGCGTGTTGCAGTGGATCTCGCAGGTGAAAAGCGCCGACCGTGAGCGGCATCGCCCGATCATGATCGACGTCACGGGCGGCGAGCGAATTTACTCGCGAAATACAGAGATGCTGGGAACCAGCCGGCACATGTTCAACTCGACGATGTCATTCAAGACGTACCGCGAGTCGTTGGATCAGCATCGCAAACTGGCGCGGCCGGGCACGTTTTTATTCACTTGGCTCCCCACTGAGCCGATGCCGGATGTCGCGTTGCAGCGGAAAGCAGCAGGGCGGATTCCGATCATCATCGAGCCGGAGCAAATCTTTTTGGGAGCACACAGCGCGCTCGCCGCCGGATGTCGTGGACTCGGCTTTTCGTTGAGCGAATCGCTCGATGCGAAAACTCCGGGAGCCTCCGAACGTCGACTTGCGATTGGGCTGCTCAACCTCGAACTGTCGCTGCTCGAAGACTTCCTCGCCGCCGGAACGCTGGTTGAGCAACGTCCGTTCGAGATCACCGCTCCGTCCGGATCGGGCATCAAGTCGCATGACGTCGCGTTTCGAAATTCCGCGATCTCACGAGCCGACAAGGATGCACGACTCGCGGCGCACAAGTCAGGCCTGCTGCGCGAGGCGCGTATCCGCAGCGAGTTGGAAGCGGCGGTTTTCCGCACCGACAAAGCGACGCTCTTGTTGCCGATCTGGTACGAAGACGACGCGCAATTCGTGCCCGGACAACTCGCCGCACCGGGCGCGACGATCGACGTCGCCAGCGTCCCCGAAACCGCGTTCGCCTACGAAGTCACAACCACGCGCATCGCCCCCTTGAACAGCGAACCGATTCCCGGTGGACGCCGAGTGAAACTTCCCGCGTTCGACACGACCGCTGCGATCATCGTCACGTCCGATCCCAGTGTGATCGCCGATCTGAAACGCAAGATGGAAACCATGCAGGCCCAGAGTGCCCGCAATTGGATCGAACTGGCCAAGGCGAAACTCAACCGCGTCCGGATCGCCGACGACGAACTGACAAAACTCGGAGCCGGACAGCCGGATGCTCCGCAGTTGTTGGCACAGGCGCGAGGCATGATTCAAAAGGCGGAAGGGATCTTCCCCGGCGATGCGCTCGAGCGTGCGATCGCGCAGGCTCGCGAAGCCGGCCAGCGCAAGTCGCCGAACTCCGCGGATGTCGTGCAACTTCGCAAACGGTTCGACGAGGCGGCGCGATACAGCCAAACAGCGATGCAGTCGTTGCGCATCTTGCAGAAGGCACATTGGGAGACGGCGACGCACCGCCTCAAGTCGCCGGTTGGTAGTCCGCACACGCTTTGTTTTCAGACGCTGCCGGATCATTGGCGATTGATCGCCATGCTCGGCAAGTCGACGACGCGAGCCTCGGAAAACTTGCTGACGAAAGGGGACTTTGAAGTGCTCGACTACCCGACGTTGTCGCGGTTCGGCTGGCAAACCGTCCCCACGACGTTGCCGACGGGAGTCCGTGCTGCCGTCCAAGTGCTGACCGCGACGGGACGAGACAGCCGTTGCCTGCGACTCGTGGCGGCTCCCGATACGAACAACGATCCGCCCAACATGCTCGATGTCGCGCCGCTCACGCTGACCGCTCCGGCGATCGCGGTGCGAGCTGGTCAAGTGTTGCATATCAGCGGTTGGGTCCGAGTCGCTTCAGCGGTCACCGGCAGCTTCGATGGAGTGACGCTCAGCGACAATCTCACCGGCCGCTCCGGCGCGTGGCACTGGCAAGAGAAACGCGAATGGCAACGCTTCGAGATGCTGCGCGAAGCCTATCAGGACGGGCCGTTCGCGCTGACGATCACTCTGCACGGCCTGGGCGAAGTTCAATTCGATGACTTGGAGGTGATCTCGCACGATCCTCCGGGTGAGTCGCAACTCGCCACGCACTCGGAAACAGCGACGGAACCGGAATCGAAAGCTGGCCGCTTCGATTTCTTGAAGCGATTTCCGAAGCTCCCACAGCTTCCGAAGTGAGATGGCTCGCTGAGTACTCACCGCAAAGCCGCAGCAACGTCGCCGTCACGCGGGAGCGTGATGGCGACAAAGGTGGTTGACCGGCTTGCGCGCAGGGCCGTACATTCCTGCCGAACTTTTGATTCCTGTTGTGCCAACTCGGCCTGCCGCGCAGTTCACCATGTCCAATTCTGATTCGCCGCCTCCCGCCTCGCCCCCCGGGCCCAAGCCATCCGATTCTCCGAAGCGGCCAGAGAAATCGCCGTCGTCGGGGAACGTGTTTTGGTATTTGATGCTCGGCTTCGTGTTTGCCGCCTTGGCGTACTCGTGGTCGACACGGCCGCGCAGTCCTCAGACCATCTCGTTCAGCGAATTCCTGGATGGCCTCGCGGCGGACGATCCCAAATACAGCCAGCTCAACGTGAATGAGCTTGTGATCGACCGCGGTTACATCACCTTTCAGTCCGAGAAGAATGGCCCGGATGGTGAAGCTCCCAAGTCCGCCAAATTCTTTCAGGTGCCCATCGAGCGAATTCTCGAACCGGACCAAAACGAGTTAGTGTCCGTGTTGAAATCCAAAGGGATTCAGCACGGCTACCCCAAGCCCATCAATCCGTGGCCGGAGTTGATGGTCTACACGGCGTTCCTGGTTCTGATTCTGGTGTTCTTCCTGTTCATGCTGCGACGGATGGGTGGGCCAGGAGCGGCCATGTCGTTCAGCCGCAGCCGCGGCAAACTGTTCGCGCAGGAAGATGTCAAAGTCACCTTCGCCGACGCCGCCGGTATCGACGAAGCGGTCGAAGAATTAAGAGAAGTCGTCGAGTTCCTGAAGACGCCGCAAAAATACCAAGCCCTCGGCGGACGCATCCCGCGCGGGGTGTTGCTGGTCGGCCCACCGGGCACCGGCAAGACGCTGCTCGCAAAAGCAGTCGCGGGTGAGGCGGGCGTGCCGTTCTTCAGCCTCAGCGGTTCGGACTTCGTCGAGATGTTTGTCGGCGTCGGCGCGGCGCGCGTGCGGGACATGTTCCAGCAGGCGGGCACACGTTCTCCGGCGATCATCTTCATCGACGAACTCGACGCGATCGGCAAAGTGCGCGGCAGCGGGATGCCCGGCGGACACGACGAACGCGATCAAACGCTCAACGCGCTGCTCGTCGAGATGGACGGCTTCAGTTCCGATCAAAGCGTGATCGTGATGGCCGCGACCAACCGGCCTGAAACGCTCGACCCCGCGTTGCTCCGCCCCGGCCGCTTCGACCGGCATGTTCTGGTCGATCGTCCCGACATCCGTGGCCGCGAGGCGATCCTGAAAGTCCACGCCAAGAAGGTCAAATGCAATGACGGCGTGGATCTCCTGCGACTGGCCAAGCTGACTCCCGGCTTCGTCGGAGCGGACCTCGCGAACCTCGTCAACGAAGCCGCGCTGCTGGCCGCTCGCGGCGACAAAAAGTTCGTCACCATGCACGAGTTCGAAGAGGGGATCGACCGCGTCGTCGCCGGACTCGAAAAGCAAACGCGGATCATCCCGGAAGACGAAAAAATCCGCGTCGCGTATCACGAGTGCGGTCACGCTCTCGTCGCGTGCAGCCTGCCGCACACCGATCCGGTCCACAAAATTTCGATCATTCCGCGCGGCCTCGGAGCACTCGGCTACACGATGCAGCGGCCAGAAGGGGACCGCTCACTGGCCACGCAGTCCGAACTGCATCACCGCATCTGCGTCTTGCTGGGAGGCATCGCCGCCGAGCAGATCATCTTCAAAGAGACCTCGACCGGCGCGCAGAACGATTTGCAACGCGCGACCGACATCGCCCGCCGCATGGTCACCGAATTCGGCATGAGCCAGAAGCTCGGCCGAGTTTATTACAGCGAGTCCCGCCGCTCCCCGTTCCTCGGAGGCGGAACGCCGTCTGACGCGGTCCACAGCGAGGACACCGTCCGCGAAATCGACCTCGAAGTCCGCCGCCTGATCGACGAGTCCGCCACGATCGCGCTCGACATTCTCAACGAACGCCGCGAAGTGCTGGAGCACATGACCAAAGAATTGCTCGAAGTCGAAGTCATGGACGCCGACCACCTCAAACGCATCCTCGACGAACACAAAACCGGCAGGGCCTACGCGCCATAAGTCGTTTAAAAACAATGAGTTAGGTTTGCGTAATTGAATCGGAGTCATCATCACACGTTCTGGATTCGTTTTTTCCGGAGGTGTGATGAAGAAGACACAATGGGATGGTGTGGTGCTGGGCGGATTGTTGGCTCAGGTGAATCAGGTTCCGGACCCGCGCGTGCGGCGGAAGCCCCGGC
>QWQF01000119.1 GCA_003669125.1 Planctomycetota bacterium | reverse complement strand
GGCTGGAACGATCAACGGCTGGCGGGTTCGTTCATTTGGTATCCGCAACCGTTCGGCTTCCAGACGGAATGGACCGTCGGTCGCGGCCCGGCGCTCAACGCTGCTCAAACGGCACTCGAGGAACGCGCGTTGTACGGCGGCTACGCGATGGCGCTCTACAAGTACGACACCGATTGTTGGGGCACGCTCTTTCCGTTCGTCCGCTACTCGTACTTCAAAGGGGGCTACAAGTCGGAGCGGAACGCACCGTTCGCCAACATTGACGAGTGGGAGTTCGGGACCGAATGGCAAATCAACACCGCTGCCGAGTTGACCGCCAGCTATCTGATTACGGATCGGACCAACACAACCGCCAACGGCACGGCCGGAACCACGTCGTACGGCCAGTTCGACGGCCAAGCGATTCGGCTGCAGTTCCAGGTGAATTACTGACGATTCAGGTTGCTCAACTCCGAAATGAGAAAACCTCGCGAGTCACACTCATTCGTGTGCGGCTCGCGAGGTTCTTCGTTTCGCGGACATGACCTTCCGCTATTTTCCACCGCTCGCAGTACTGATTGGTGTCGGCACTGCGAATGAAACGCTCTTCGCGACCGCCTCGACTTCGCGGAACGCTCGCTGAGCGTTTCCACCGAGGACTTTTTGAATCTTCTCGTGCGAGTAGCCGCGGTTCAGCATCTCTTGCGTGAGGTGCGGGAAGCACGAAACGTCTTCCAGGTTCTGCGGCAGGCTCACGACACCGTCGAAGTTGGAGCCAAGGCCGACGTGGTCAAAGCCAGCGACTTTGCCGATGTGGTCGATGTGATCGACGACTTCTTTCACGCTCGTCGTCGGCAGCGGATGCTCCTTCAGCCACGCCACCAGCGCGACTTGGAATTGCTCGTCGGTCTTGAAGGACTTGCGGAGGTCGACGGCGGCTTTGGTCCGCTTCTCGTAGGCTTTGACGGTTTCGGCGGTGAGGAACCCCGAATAGAAGTTGACCATCACGACGCCGCCGTTCTTCGCGACCGCCTTCAAGACATCGTCAGAAACATTGCGCGGGTGCGGAGCCAGCTTGTGTGCTCCGGTGTGCGAGAAAATCACCGGAGCTTTGCAGATCATCAGCGTGTCCATCGCGGTTTCTTCCGAGGCGTGCGACAGGTCGATGACCATACCCAGCCGATTCATCTCGGCCACGACTTGCTCACCGAATTTCGCAAGCCCCTTGTGCTTGGCCTTATCGAGCGCAGCGTCGGCCCAGTCGGTCGTGTCGTCGTGAGTCAGGGCCAGACAGCGTGCTCCGGCTTTGAAATACGTTTGCAGGACGACCAGCGAGCTTTCGATCGCGTTGCCCCCTTCGACAGCAATCAACGCGGAGACCTTGTCGGCCTTGTGAATGCGGTCGAGGTCGGCGGTCGAACCGGCCCACTCCATCGCGTCCGAGTGGCGTTTCACGAGCCGAACGATCTGATCGATTTGTTCGAGCGTTTCGCGGACGGCCGTTCCCTTTTTCACGCTGTCGGCGGAGACGTAGGTCGCGAAGAACTCGGCCCCGACGCCGCCGCGGCGCAAGCGCGGGATGTCCGTGTGCAACTTCGACTGCGGAGCATTCAGGTCGATCGAGTCCGCCGTCAGGTCTGGCCGTTTGCGAAGCTGCATCGCCAAGTTGTTGTGTCCATCGAACACAAACGACTGACGGTGCAGCGTCAGTGCTTCGTCCGTCATCCGAGTTGGCTCAGCGGCCATCCCGATGACACTGCTTAAAACGATGCCGCTCAGCAGTGCGAGCGGACGAGATCGGTTCACCAATTCGCCAAAACTTCGGATCATCACAACGCCCCTGTTTCGTTGTGGAAGACCGCTCTTCGTGCCGTCGCGCGCGCAACGTCTCCGAACAAAGACCGGACTTCGCATGACGGTATTTTGGGTCGCTTTGTTAGCTTTCCGTGAAGACTTCGTGAGGACTTCGAGTAGGTCGTGGCCGAGACTGCCAGCGTCGAACGTGGATGCTGGCAGCATCCGCTACGGCTGTTAAACCTTGCTGGTTCTGACGATCGGAAGGGGTTGCCAACCTCAAAATCGCTTCATCCGGCAGAGTTTTGTTGGTCGGAACAACCGGCACGTCCGATTCCTTGAGACGACTCGACGTTTCGTTTCGAGCCAAGGAAACCGGAAATGAGCAACTGGAAGCAACTTTTGGCGGGTGCGTGTGTGGCCGCTTTGTGGAGCAGTTCGCTGCTGAGCGCGGAGCCGCCAATGCCGCTCGTTCCGCAAAGCCCGGCCGAGACCGGCGACTTCACCCTGCGTCTGAACCAATTGCAGCAACGACTTGACCGGCTCGAAGCCGAAAACGGAAAGCTCAAGCAATCGCTGTTTCAATCTCATCAATCTCCGGGAGGAGCGAACGGCGGAGTCACTCCGGCCAACGCCGAGATGTTGAATGCCGATACCACCTGTCCCGCCGCCTGTCAGTGTCCGAACTGTGCTCCCGCCAAGGACGGCAAGGGGGACTGGACGACCGGTTGGAATCACGGCATCGAGTGGACGTCGCCCGACAAGGCGTTCAAGGTTCACATCGGCGGACGCACGCAATTCGACAGCGTGTGGTACGGACAGGCCACCAGCGCGTTGGGCGGCACCGGAGGCATTTCGGGAAGTCCGCACGATCAAGATGCCGTTGCGTTCCGCCGTGCTCGACTTCAGGCGACTGGCACGATCTATGAAACGATCGACTACATGCTGGAGTTCGACTTCGTGAACTCCACGAACCGCGAGTCAGCAAGTGACCTGAACACCGAAGCCAACACGATCAATGTCCCGGCCCCGACCGACCTTTGGCTGCAATTCAAAGAGATTCCTGGGATCGGCACGCTGCGTGTCGGCAATACCAAGGAACCCATCGGCTTCGAGCACGCCGCCAGTAGTCGCTTCCTGAATTTCATGGAGCGGTCGTACTTGCAAGACCTCTTCGCTGGACCGTTCAACAACGGGTTCAGTCCGGGCGTGATGATCTTCAACAACTGGGCCGAGCAACGCGGCACCTGGTGGTTGGGAGGCTTCAAGAACGGCGGGAATATCTTTGGCTACGACGTCGGGAACGGCGAGCACGCGGCGACCGGCCGTGTGACCTACACGCCGATCTTTGACGAGCACGAGCATCAAGTCTTGCACATCGGACTCGCCGGCAGTGCTCGCGACCCCGATGCGGACACGAACCGATTCCGCACGAGATCGCTGCGCAACGGCTCCGGCAATCTGGCGACCGTCTTCGCGGACACGGGCACGTTCACCACCAGCCACCAATGGATGGCCGGTGTCGAAGTGGCCGGTGTCTCGGGGCCACTGTCGATGCAAGCGGAATGGATCGGCTCGTGGTCGGAAGATGCCGTTTCACTGGCCGGAACCAAGTCGGCCGCCGCTGCGGGCACACCGCTCGGCACGGTTTACACGAACGGCTACTACGCCGAAGTGCATTACTTCCTGACCGGCGAGTCGCGTGAGTACGACCGCAAGAACGCTTCATTTGGCCGCGTCGTGCCGCGCCAGAACTTTCGCTGGAAGGACGGCTGCTTCGAGCCGGGTGCGTGGCAGTTGGCGTTCCGCTACGGAGCCTGCGATCTGCGTGACGAAGCACTCAACGGCGGACTGCTGCAAGAGTACGTCGCCGGCGTCAACTGGTTCCTGAATCCGAACACGAAGGTTCAATGGAACTACGTCTGCACGGAGCGTGATTCCGCGCTCGACGGCGTCGATGGCGGCCTGATCCATGGGTTCGGCATGAGGTTGGCGCATGATTTCTAACATCGTGCCGAGCTACTCGCTGTGGCAGATCACGGCGTATGCCCTGCGGCTGGGATCGCTGGGATTTGGCGGCCCCGTCGCGCTGGTCGGGTACATGCACCGCGATCTGGTCGAGCAGCGGAAATGGATTTCCGAGTCGGACTACAAGGAGGGGCTGACGCTCGCCCAACTCATGCCTGGTCCGCTTGCCGCGCAGCTTGCGATCTATCTGGGGTATGTGCATTACGGAGTGCTCGGTGCAACGCTGGTCGGAGTCGGCTTCGTGCTGCCGTCGTTCGTGATGGTCGTGGTGCTCGGCTAGGCCTATCAGGCTTACGGCGGGCTGACCTGGATGCAGTCGGTCTTTTACGGCGTCGGCGCGAGCGTCATCGCGATCATTCTCATCAGTGCGTACAAGCTGACGCTCAAGACGATCGGCAGAGACAAGTTATTGTGGGCGATCTATCTGGTGAGCGGCATGGTCACGCTCATCACCGAGTCCGAATGGATCGCGCTGTTTCTCGGAGCAGGCGTGCTGACGTGGTTCATCAAGACGCCGAAGTCCCCTCCGAAGCCGGTTGCGGATTCCGGTTCGACTCCGAGTTCTCCGGGAGCGACGACGGCGTCAACGCTGCTGTTTCCGCTGGCCGCACTGCCGGCCGCGACGACCGACACGTTGTTGCAGATCGCTCTGTTCTTCACGAAGGCGGGAGCGTTCGTGTTCGGCAGTGGCCTGGCGATTGTGCCGTTTCTCTACAGCGGTGTCGTGAAGGAATACAAATGGCTCAATGAACAGCAGTTTCTCGACGCGGTCGCGGTGGCGATGATCACGCCGGGGCCGGTCGTCATCACGGTTGGCTTCATCGGCTATCTCGTCGGAGCGAAGGACGGAGGAACACTTGGCGGCATCGAGGCGGCGACAGTCGCCGCGCTGGCGACGTTCTTGCCGTGCTACTTGCTGACGATCATCCCGGCTCCGTATTTCAAGAAGCACGGCAAGCGACCGGGGATCGTGGCGTTCGTGGATGGTGTGACCGCCGCCGCCATCGGAGCGATCGCCGGAGCGGTGCTGGTCCTCGGCCGTCGCACGATCTTCGCCGATGGCTGGTCGCCGGAATGGCCGAAGATCGCGGTGCTGTTGGTGACGCTTGGCCTGCTGCTCAAATTCAAAAAGTTGCCGGAACCGGTGATCATTCTCGGAGCGGCCGTCGTCGGTCTGGTCGTGTATCCGCACGTCACCGCCAGATAACGAGCACGACGCGCCAGCGAGTGGTTTCTTTCGAACAACCACTCGAACAACCACTCGCTGGCGCGTCGTGCTGCTTCCGGCCGACTTGCGCGATTCCGAAGACTGTGACGATTATTGAAGTTCTGACGGCAAAGTGCCGATCAATCATGATGTCGAACATGAGCTGACCGGACCACCGGAGGCGTGCGGAGGCTGAGGGCTTTTCCGTAGGCCTCCGTTTTCGTTTTGGTCCGTCGAGGAACCGCAAGTCGCCAGGGAGGGCGTCATGGTTTCGGTCAGAATTTGGGCGTTCTTGGTCGCGGCAGCGATGACTGTCGCCGGCAGTGGCGGAGCTTGTGCCATCGCTGTTGGCCAAGAATCTGCGCCTGTTTCTCCCGATGCACCACGAGCAGCCGAGCCGTTGTCTCTGCGAGAAGCCGTTCAGAATCTGGAGACCCATGAGCCGCGTCCCGACTTGGAATCGATTCTCCGTCGGCTCGACAAGTTGGAGCAGGCTGCGGCCACGCCGTTTGAGAATCCGGATCAGTGGACAGTGAAGTTCGGCGGGCATGTGCAGCTCGACTACATCAACTGGGCGAATGCCGATCCTGCGATCACTGGTCCGGATGCAGAACCGGGCACGAAGAACTATTTTGAGTTCCGCCGGCTGCGGCTGATGGCCGAGGGCAAGGGGTACGGCAATCTCGATTTTCGATTGCAGATGACGCTCGAACCGGAGACCGTCGGCGACAGCGACGGGGCCGCGACATCGCCGGACGTCAAGGAC
Organism: Planctomycetota bacterium; assembly: GCA_003669125.1. Classification (GTDB taxonomy): domain Bacteria; phylum Planctomycetota; class Planctomycetia; order Planctomycetales; family Planctomycetaceae; genus SXKJ01. The sequence continues at coordinate 13,483 of QWQF01000119.1, read as the reverse complement.
GCCTATCTGTCGATGAACGACATCCCGTGGCTGGGGCGATTTCGCATCGGCAATTTCTTCGTGCCATTCAGTCTCGAACAGCTCACGAACGACACGTTCAACGTCTTCATGGAGCGGTCGATTCCCAGTCAGGGAGTTTTCGCCGGCGATCGCGAAGTCGGTGTCGCGTTCTACAACGCCAACGAGAACCAGGACTTCACTTGGACCTACGGCGCGTTCTTCGACAGCATCAGCGACACACTCAAAGAGCGGATCGACGACAACCAAGGCTACCGGCTCAGCGGCCGAGTGACCTGGCTGCCGTACTACGACGAGCCGTCCAACGGTCGCTACCTCGTCCACTTGGGCGCGGGAGTGCTCTACACCGACGACCAGAACAACACGGTCCAGTTTCGTGCTCGGCCGCAGATTCACGAAGGGCCGCGATTGATCGACAGCGGCATTCTTGACGCCACCAGCTACACGACCGGCAACGTCGAGGCGGCGGTCGTCTGGGGCCCCGTCACCGTGCAGAGCGAAGCGTTCCTGTCGCGAGTCAACATGTCCATCGCCGATCCCGCAACGATTGGCGGAGCGTACACTCACGTGAGCTACTTCCTGACGGGGGAGAACCGCAAGTACGAGCGCTTCGGCCAGCACGGTGCTCAATTCGGCCGGAACATTCCGAACAGAATCTTCAGCCTGGCCGACGGCGGCTGGGGCGCGTGGGAAGCGAAGGCTCGCTGGTCGTACTTGAACCTCAACGACATCAGCGGCGGCGAGTACAACGACCTGGCGGTCGGCATGAACTGGTACTGGTCCGACCGCACACGCGTCATGTTCGACTGGATCCACCCCGTGACCAGTTCGACGACGACGTTCGGTTCGACGACGTCCGACATCCTGGCGATGCGGTTCGACTTCAACTGGTGACGAGCCATTTCAAAACTCGTAAGGCGGCGAATCCGCAACAGTCACCCGGCGCGTCGAAGCGCCGCTGGCCCCACCCTACCGCTTGGCACGCCTACGAAAATCGACCACGAGCGGCAAATGGTCGGAGGCTCGCCGTGCCTCACGCGTCTTGACGAGATGCGCCGATTCGATGGTGATGCCTTCGCAGTGAAAGACTTTGTCGAGCGACATCACGGGCATCACCGCAGGAAACGAACGGAACTTCCCAGCCGGAGCGGTCGCTTGCGTGAACCCCTTCGGGAGCAGCAGCGTGTGTCCCAGTGTGTTCCGCCAGTCATTGAAGTCGCCACACATCAACGTCGGATGCTCGGCCGTCGAGTGGAACACCGGGTGACTCAGCAGGCGATGCGTCTGCCAGTGACGTTCACCTTCGCTCAGACCCAGATGCCAGTTGGTCACACGCAGCAGTCCCGAGGGAGTCTCGACCACGACCAACTGCGCGCCGCGCGGTTTCTTCTGGCCGAACTGCAACGAGATGCGATGGTGTTCGAGCAACGGCCAGCGTGACAGCACCAAGTTGCCGTAGCCGCCGACTTTCCAATGCACGTTTTGCTGAAACGTGGCGAACATCGGCTGAAATCGAGCGGCCAGAATGTCGGCCTGATCGTGGCGACTGGTGCGCGGCAGATCGATCGTCACTTCTTGCAGGCAAAGAAAGTCAGCCTCCAACGCAACCAGCACGTCGACGATGCGGTCGAGGTCGTAGCGTCGGTCGGTGCCGCCGATCCCCTTGTGAATGTTGTACGAGACCAATCGCATCATGACGCGATTTCCTCCCGCTCGGTGGAAACTTGAAACGGCGGCTTCCCGGCTTTGTGGCGAATCCAGTTGACCGACGCCAGCACTTTGGGACGAGCAATCAAGTGTCGCTCGCAACGGCGTTTGCCGGGCAAGTCCATCAGCCAGAGGCCGGCGAGGATCGTCAAAATTCCCTGGCCGGGAGTGAACAGCATCACGAATCCCGCCAGCAACAACACGACTCCCAGCAGATTCTTCAGCAGTCGCCACGCCCAATACAACGCCCGCTGGCGAGGCCACGACGGGGGAACCGCGCGATCCACTTCAAGAAAATAATCCTCCGGCAGTCGCGTCAGCAGCCACGGCAGAGCGACCCCGCTAACGACGAACGTCGCCAGCGAGACCAACGCGAACCAGCCAAACAGGTTTGTCGAAATTCTGAACACGATGCGTTCTCACAAGACCGGCGTGAACAACCGGCAAAGATTCTCACCCACGACGCGGAACCACGGACGACGCTCCCAATCCTCTGGGTTGATGCGGGCCGAGTCTTGAGTGTCTCGCTCGAACTGCTGCTCTAACTGCTCGGCGAGTCGTTCATCGTACAGAACCACACCCGACTCGAAGTTCAAGAACAAGCTGCGGCAATCGACGTTCGCCGAACCGACGAGCGACCAATGCCCGTCGATGGTCAGCGTCTTGGAATGCAACAGGCCGCGCTGATACTCTGAGATTTCGACTCCCGCTTTCAACAGCGAATCGTAAACCGAACGTCCCGCCAGCAACGTCCAGACATGATTCAATCGTCCTGAGAGCAGCAGTCGCACGTGGACTCCACGAAAGGCGGCGTTCTCCAGCGCGGTGATGATCGCGGTCGGCGGAGCGAAGTACGACGTCACCAACTGCACTCGATCCTGCGCCTCATTGATCGCCGCCAGCATCAAGGCTTGAAAGACCGACGTCTCCTCTTCGGGTCCGCCGCTGACCGTCTGAGCCATCACCGTGCCAGCGGCCTCCGATGGCGGAAATGATTCGGCGTCCGGCAAGACTTCGCCGGTCGCGAAGAACCAGTCCTCGGCAAACACCATCTGATGCCGCCGCACCTCTGGCCCGACGACTCGCAAGTGCGCGTCTCGCCAAAAGCCAAATGCCGAACTGCGACCGATGTACTCGTCACCGATGTTCATGCCGCCAGTGAAGGCGATGCGTCCATCGATCACGGCGATCTTGCGATGATTTCGCAGGTTCAACGACCACCGCTCGCGAAACGTCTGACCGGGCAAGAAGGTCGCGATCTGAATTCCCGCATCGTGCATCGGTCGCAAGAAACGCTTCGTCAGCCAGAACGAACCGATCCCGTCGTACAAGTATCGAACGCGCACCCCTTCGCGAGCCTTGCGGATCAGCAAGTCGCGAATCCGTGTCCCGGTGCGGTCGGGTTGCCAGATGTAGTACTCGAGGTGAATCGACTCACTCGCGCTGAGCAGCGCCTGTTCGATCAGGCCCAACGTGCGATTCGTGTCCGTCAGTAATTCGATGCTGTTGCCCTCGGTCGGCCACTCATCGGTCAATCGCTGAGTCAGCCGCATCAACCGCCGCGTCTCCGGCCGGTCGTCGTCGCGCGGCAAACGCAGAGGCTCCGACAGCACAGGTCGCTGTTCCGCCAGTTGCTCCGTCGAGCGCTGCTTCGACGCTTTGCGCCGCTCGACTCGATTGATGCCGAACACCAAAAACAACACGGCCCCGCCGATCGGAATGAACACGATCGCCAGCATCCAAGCCACGCTCGACACCGGCTGCCGTTTCTTGACCAGCAACACGACGGGCAAAAGCAACAGCGTCAGCCCGTAGCCGAGAATCGAAAGTAGCCAACCAACAAGTGTCATCGTGATGCTCGCAGCGTTCGTCCGTCCCGCCAGTCGCTCGTGAGCAGAGCAATCTCGTCCTCATGCGCCAAGGCAGTGGACTCTCCAGAATTCTCCGACACCCCGGCGAACTTCACGGCGGACAGCGGCCACGTCAAACTCCACCGGTCGCTCTCGGATTTCCAGAAGCTCAGCCAGGAGGATTCATGACTGCCATCGCCACTGCCGTCGAGCAGGTGCTCGTTGTCCCGACTTTGTTGTTTCACGAGGTCGGCTACTTTCAGGGTTTCAATCCCGACTCGGAACGGTATCTGAAGACGTTGCTCGATCCGGCCTACACCAGCTACCGGCCGCGCGACACGATGGAGCAAGATCCCAGTTTCAAACAGATCATCCCGTACTGCGTCTTCCGCTGCGGCGATCAAATTTTTTCGTATCGCCGAGACAAAGGTCAGGGCGAATCGCGGTTGCTCGGCAAGCGATCGGTCGGCATTGGCGGGCACATCAGTTCGATTGATGAGAACGCCGGAGGGTCGTCGTACCTCGAAGGCATGCGACGCGAAATTGAGGAAGAAGTCTTCCTCGAGGCCGGCTATCGACATCGCTGTGTCGGGCTGATCAACGACGACTTGACTGAAGTTGGCAAAGTTCATCTGGGCATCGTTCACATTTTTGAGTTGGACGCGCCCCAAGTTCGCCCACGCGAACAGTCGATAATCCAGACAGGGTTTGCCACGCCTGCGGAACTGATGCGCGATCGCGACCAGTTCGAGACGTGGTCCCAAATTTGTCTGGATCACCTGTTTGCCTCAGCTTGACGCTCGGAGCCGGAACGGATTCGCGGCCGAGACGTCTAGCGGCAAAATGTGCCACGGGGGATGCGGTGAATTGAAACAGTGGCAAATTGCGACAAAGGAGTGTCACGCAATGAAGATTTCTCTGCGAAATGAATTCTGGGCTGGAGCCGTCACCCTGGTGGCGTGGACGTTCCTCGGTGTGCCGTCACTACCGGCGGCCGATCCGGCTCCAAAGCCGACGACGAGCGCCGCGAAAACCGCGGCCGCTCCGAAAGTCGCCAAACCCGGTTCGATCACCGAAGAGCAACTCGGCAACCTGCTCAAGGCGATGGGACTCGAAGCCAAAAAGGTCGAGAGCCGCTTTGATTTCGAATTCAAAGCGGTGCAGAACAAAGAGGAATGGAACCTCTCGATGACCGCCGTGCTCAGCCAGGACGGTTCGTCGATCTGGCTGATGGCGTGGCTCGACCAGTTGCCGAAGTCATCGGCCGACGTGCCGCGCACCGCGCTGCTGCGATTGCTGTCCGACAACGACCGACTCGGCAACGGCAAGTTCTTTGCCTACGTCGCGACCAACCGCCGCTTCGTGCTGCAACGAGTCATCTCCAACGAAACTGTGACGACCAAGGTGTTTCGAAGTTGGCTCGATGATCTCGGTGCCGGCGTCGTCGACACCTACGAGCACTGGTCTGTCGCCGCCTGGAAAGCGACTGACGGCAGCAGCACCGCTAGCACAAAGGCTGCTCCTCCCAAGCCGCAAACCGCGCAAGTGGTTCCGGACGACGACGACGATGATGATGACGACGATGACGCGACCACGAAGCCGGCCACCGGCCCCAGCTTCAAAGGTGCCGGTCAAAATCCGGTGCGCACCGCGCTGCCGACAAGACCCGCCACCAGCCGAAACTAGCCGCTGTGATTGGCCACAAAAGAACACAAAGGCCGCAAGGAGTGACCGAACTCTTTGCGGCCTTTGTGTTCTTTCGTGGCCAAGTTTCCGCACCCGATCACTCGCCAGCCGATGGCCCTTTCGGAGAAACTGATCGCCCCGTCGTCTGGCCTTCACAGGCCGATCACTGGTTCCCGCGAATCTCGAAAGGACGATTTCATGCGTGGGTTTATCGGTTTGATTGTGACTGTTCTGCTGTGCCCGTCCTCGCTACTGGCGGCGGACGTGACGACAAAGAGTCCGCCGTATGACATCGTGGTTTATGGCGGCACGTCTGGCGGGATCATCGCGGCGGTGCAGGCTGCGAAAATGAAGAAGTCGGTCGTGCTCATTGAGCCGTCAAAGTATCTGGGCGGCCTCACGTCCGGCGGGCTAGGAGCGACCGACATCGGCAACAAGTCTGCGATTGGCGGGTTGTCGCGCGGGTTCTATCGAGCGGTCGCCGCGCACTACGCCCAGGAGGACTCTTGGAAATGGGAGAAGCGAGAGAGCTACCGCAGTAATCGCCAAACGGACGAGACCGAGATGTGGACCTTCGAGCCACACGTCGCTGAGGCGATTTATCGCGACATGCTCAAAGAGGCCAAGGTGCCAGTCGTGACTGGACGGCTCGATCTAAAAAACGGCGTCGTCAAAGCGGGCGAGAAAATTCTCAGCATTCGGTTGGAGAGCGGTTTGACCTTCACCGGCTCCGTCTTCATCGACGCGACCTACGAAGGGGATCTGCTGGCGAAGGCCGGCGTCGACTATCACGTCGGCCGCGAGGCGAACGTGAAGTACGGCGAGACGCTCAACGGTGTGCAAACCAAAAACGCCACGCACCATCAATTCATCAAAGCAGTCGATCCGTTCGTGAGGCCGGGCGATCCGACCAGCGGACTGCTGCCTCTGGTTCAAAAGGACGGACCTGGTGAGGAAGGGGCCGAAGACCGTCGCGTGCAAACCTACAACTTGCGGCTCTGCACGACCGACGTGGCCGAGAATCGTCGAGCGTGGCCGAAGCCCGCCGACTACGACGAGAAGCGTTGGGAGTTGCTCTTTCGCAACTGCGAAGCGGGAGACACACGCATTCCGTGGAACCCCATCTTCATGCCGAATCGGAAGACCGACACGAACAACAACTTCGCCATCAGCACCGACTTCATCGGAGCGAACTACGACTACCCGAACGGCGACTACGCGACTCGCGAGCGGATCTACAAAGAGCACATCAGCTACACCAGCGGCCTGCTGTGGTCGCTAGCCAATCACCCGCGAGTCCCCGAATCCGTGCGGTCGCACTTCCAACGATTGGGCATGGCGAAGGACGAGTTCACCGACAACGACCACTGGCCGCATCAGCTTTACGTCCGGGAAGCTCGGCGAATGATTTCTGACTACGTCATGACGCAGCACAATTGCCAGGGCCGCGTCGTCGCCGAGGATTCTGTGGGCCTCGCCGCCTACACGATGGACTCGCACAACACACAGCGGTACGCGAAAGACGGCCGCGTCTGGAACGAAGGAGACGTACAGGTCGGCGGCTTCAGTCCGTACGCGATCTCGTACCGCAGCCTCGTGCCGAAGAAGTCGCAGTGCTCGAACTTGCTCGTCCCGGTCTGCCTCGCCGCGACGCACATCTCCTACGGCTCGATCCGCATGGAGCCGGTCTTCATGGTGCTGGGCCAATCAGCCGCGACCGCCGCCGTGATGGCGATCGATGCCAACAGCGCGGTGCAAGATGTCCCGTACTCAAAGCTGCGTGAGCGTCTCTTGGCCGACGAACAAACTCTCGACTGGGCCGGCCCGAAACGGGCTCCCGGTCTCGAAGCCGCAAAACTCCCCGGCCTCGTGATCGACAACACTGATGCGAAGCTGACGGGCGAATGGACACGCAGCACGTCAACCGGCGGCTTTGTCGGCAGCGATTATCTGCACGACAACAACGTCGCAAAGGGAAGTTGCCGCGCCGAGTTTGCGATCAAGATTCCGAAGTCCGGTCGCTACGACGTCCGCATCGCCTTCACACTCAATCCGAATCGTGCGACGAACGTTCCGATCACGATCAGCTCGACCGATGGCGACAAGACGGTCAAACTCAACCAACACGACGCCACCAAGGAGGGATTCCGATCCGTCGGCATCTTCGCGTTTGATGCGTCGAAACCGGCCAAGATCACGATCAGCAACGCCGACACCGACGGCTATGTGATCGTTGATGCCGTGCAACTGCTGCCGACCGAGAAGTAACGCATCGTCGAAAAGGTTCCCATCATGCTTGCGAAGCGAATCATTCCGTGCCTCGACGTCCACGCTGGGCGAGTCGTCAAAGGGGTCAACTTTCTGAACCTTCGCGACGCCGGCGATCCGGTCGAGGTCGCCGCTCGGTACGAAGAGCAAGGGGCGGACGAGCTCGTGTTCCTCGACATCACCGCCAGCCACGAGGGACGACAGATCATGCTCGACATGGTGCAGCGCGTGTCCGACACGATCTTCATGCCGTTCACGGTCGGCGGCGGCATCCGCACGATCGAAGATGTCACGCAACTGATTCAGGCCGGAGCGGAAAAGGTCAGCATCAACTCGGCGGCCGTTCGCACGCCGGAGCTCATCACCGAGACGGCTCGCAAGTTCGGCAGTTGCGCGACGGTCGTGAACATCGACCCGAAGCGAGTGCAGAAAGACGGCCGCGAGTTCTGGGATGTCCACATCAGCGGCGGCCGGATTCCCACCGGCTTGCAAGCGGTCGAATGGGCTCGCGAAGTCGAACGGCTGGGTGCTGGCGAAATCGTCCTGACCTGCATGGACGCCGACGGCACGAAAGACGGCTACGATTTAGAAATCACCCGCGCGGTGGCCGACGCCGTTCGCATTCCAGTGGTCGCCAGCGGTGGAGCCGGCGGCCCACAGCATCTGTTCGAGGCCGTCACGAAAGGCCACGCCAGCGCCGCGCTCGCGGCGAGCATCTTCCACTACGGCGAGTACACGATTGCCGAGACGAAGCGATTCCTGGCCGAACGCGGTGTGCCGGTGCGGATTTGAGTGTCCCGCCTTGTGAAGTCGCCGCCGGAGCCTGCTGTGCTCAACCACCTTTCTTTCAACACGCCGGTCGGTCGCCTCGCTCCGTCGCCGACGGGAGCGCAGCACGTCGGCAACGCGCGGACATACTTGCTGGCGTGGTTGTCGATCCGGTCACGCAGCGGCCGATTGATCCTGCGGATAGAAGACATCGACTCGCCTCGCGTGAAGGCCGGAGCGGCCCAGCAGGCGATTGACGACCTGCGCTGGCTGGGACTCGATTGGGACGAAGGCCCCGACATCGGCGGAGCGAATGCACCGTTCGTTCAGACCGAGCGGATCGACTCGTACCGCGAGGCATTGGCTCGTCTGCAACGGGACGAACGAGTTTATCCCTGCACTTGCACTCGCACGGACATCGAATCCGCCGCGAGCGCGCCGCACGTCGAACACGAAGGGCCGATCTATCCTGGCATCTGTGCGAATCGCTCGGCGAGTGATGCGGCCAAGCTGGGCGATCAACCGTTCGCCTGGCGGTTTCGCACGACCGATCAGCCCTATCGATTCAACGACCGCGTTGCGGGGTCGCAAGAGGCGAACGTGCGACATGCTCTGGGAGATTTTGTCGTCGGAAAGATGGACGGCTCGCCGGCGTATCAGCTTGCTGTTGTGTGCGACGATCACGCGATGGGGGTCACCGAAGTCCTGCGCGGCAACGATTTGCTGCCGAGTACGTTTCGACAACTCGAACTCTACAACGCCTTCGGTTGGACGCCGCCGACGTTCGCTCACGCCCCGCTCGTCATCGGCCCCGACGGTCGCCGTTTGGCGAAACGGCACGGCGATACGCGACTCGCGACTCTGCGGCAACAAGGTGTTGCTGCTCAAGAACTCATCGGCCTGCTGGCGTGGTCATGCGGCTTGAGACCCACACGCGAACCAATCGCTGCGCGGGAGCTCGTCGCCGAGTTCGATCTGTGTCGAGTGACACGCGAGCCGTTCGTGTTCTCCGTGGGGCAGGTTTTCAACCTGTCCGGACAAGCTTGACGCGCAGGTTGAAAACCTACCCCACGGAGTAGCCGTTGCGGCGTTCGCTTTCTAACTTGCCGACGTCGCCTGGCTCTCTGAGTCGGGACATTCACAAAGACCTGCCCGACTTGGAAAGTCAGGCGACAACTTTCGGAGCCTGCCTCATGCGATTCGTTCATCGTTGGTCTGTGTTGCTTGTGTGCCTGTCGTTTGCGGTGGGATCGGTTCGGTTGTCGGCCGCTGAGCCGCGTATTGGCGACGCCTTGAAGCCGTTCGTCGAGAGCAGTTCGCTGGCGGGGGCGGTCACGGTTGTTGCGAACAAAGACAAAGTGCTCAGCCTCGACACCGTGGGCTTCATGGACGTCGGAGCAAAGCAGGTGATGAAGGCGGACTCGCTGTTTTGGATCGCGTCGATGAGCAAGCCAATCACCGGCACGGCACTGATGTTGCTGGTCGATGAAGGCAAAGTGAAACTCGACGATCCGATCGAGAAGTATCTGCCAGAGTTTCGAGGCATGTGGGTGGCGGTCGAGAAGGATGCCGAGCATGTGTTGCTCAAGCATCCGTCGCGGTTGGTGACGATTCGCGATGTGATGTCTCACACCAGCGGCATGCCGTTCAAGTCCGAAATGGAACAACCGACGCTCGACGGCCTGACTCTCCGCGATGCGGTGCGCAGCTACGCGATCACACCGCTGCAAACTGAACCGGGGACGAAGTACCAGTACTCAAACGCCGGCATCAACACGGGGGCGCGGATCATCGAAGTCGTCAGCGGCGTGAGCTACGAAGACTTCATGGATCAGCGGCTGTTCAAACCGCTCGGCATGAAGGACACGACGTTCTGGCCGAACGAGGAGCAAGTCTCGCGACTCGCGAAGCCGTACAAGCCGAGTGCCGACAAGACAAAGCTGGAAGAAACCACGATCTCGCAGCTCACCTACCCGTTGAGCAAACGCCACAATCGCTATCCGATGCCGGCCGGCGGGTTGTTCTCGACGGGTGCCGACGTTGCGACCTTCTGTCGCATGTTGCTCAACGGCGGCGAACTGAATGGCAAGCGGTACCTTTCCGAAGAGTCACTCAAGACGATGACCAGCAAGCAAACGGGCGATGCGGTCAAAGACGGCTACGGTATCGGCTGGTCCACGAACGGCATGACGTTCGGCCACGGCGGAGCACTCGCCACCAACATGACCATCGACCCGCAGCGCGGGCTCGTGACCGTTTTTCTCGTTCAACACGCCGGCTTCCCCGGCGACGGCAACAAGAGTCAGGGAGCGTTCGTCAAAGCCGCAAACGAAGCGTTCGGAAAATAGCTTCCGAGTTCACTTCGATAATTTCTGAAGAGCTTGGTCGTACAAGCCGAGCACCTTCGCTCGTTGCTCGGCAGTGTCGAACTGAGCTTTTTCGGTGATCGCCGCGCGGGCGTCTTCAACTTCGTGACGCAGCCAGGCGACATCGGCGGCCCGTCGGATCGTGCGACCGGCGATCGTGACGTAGACCGCCGACGTGTGGCCGAACAGCGTGCGGCCGTACTCGTTTTTGTTCGCGGTGTTGATGCGAGCAGCCAACCAGCCCGGCTCGGAGACTTTGATCGGTCTGCGGATCGTCGCGGTGAAATGTCCGGAAGTGGCGGCCGACGATTCGCTCGCGATGACTTGTCCGTTGTAGACGATCTCGAGCAATTCAAAGTTGCCTCGGCCGATGGCGCTCGCCGTGACGGTGACTTCGCCCGGCTGCGCCAAATCGAGCGTGTCGCCGATCCGAGCGTTGTTGACGCGAAACTCCAGCAGCGGTCCGTTGGTGATGACCGTGCATCCGGCGCGCAGCGCCGCCAGCCAGGTTTCGGGTGAGAGTTCGCCTTCCAACTCGGCGTACACGCGAGCGAAGTCGTCCATGAACCAATCCGTGCCGGTCGAGAACGGCACCTTCAATCCCGCGTTCAAGTAGTGGTAGAAGCTGTCCGCAAAACTTCCGTGGCTGCCGCCGTCGAAAATATTCTGAGCATCCAACCGTCCGACCAGCCAGTTGGGAATGTCCTCGAACCCCCAGTTGTTGTGACACCAGATCGCCGTGCCGTCCTGCTGATGAGCGTTTTCGAGGCCCATCGCCAGTGACGGGAAATCCGGAGGCGTCTTCGCGATCCCTTCGCCGATACTGACGGGCTGCACGAGTTCTTTCAGACCCAGCAACATGACGTGGCCGTAGCCCTCGCCACCGGCTCCGAAATTGTGGCGATGCTCCTCGCCGTTGGAGACCAGCACACCGCGCGTCTCCAGGAACTTGAGCCGCCCGGTCGGGTATTGGTTCGTGATGTAATCCTGATCCGCGCCGGCTCGCTTCAAGTGCGAGACAAACAGCACATCCAAACCATCGGCCGCCGGAAAGTCTCGCAAGTAGCGATCGGACTCGACGCGAGTCAGCTTCATCAAATGCAGGTGCGTGTTGGCCGATCGCCAACCTCGCTCGTGGGACTTGCGGAATCGCTTCAGTGAAATCGACACGTCTCGCGGTTGGCCGTTGGAAAGATCCAATTCGACTTTGGCGGTCTCCGTTTCGAGTCCCGAAAACGCTTCGAGTGTCACGGATCGTCGTGGCAATTCGATCGTCGCCGCCTGCGGCACGACGAACCAGTCGGCGATGTCCGGCTGCTTGGCGAGGAGTCCCCAGCCACGCGAATCCAGGCCGTCCGGTTTCAGCACGACTCGCTGATCGCCGTCTTTGTGAGTGATCCGCACGACTCCCGCCAAGGGACGGCCGGTGTCGGCATCGGTCAGCGTCAGCGTGACTCGGCACATTCCATCCGGTGCGAAAGCCGCCGCGATCAGCAGCAATCCGACAGCACTCAGGCAAGCCAAACACGCTCGCATGGCGAATCCTTTCTCTGAGGCAAAAGACAATCCGACAAGACGGTGTCGTTGTCACGGAGTCGGAGGCGTCATCTTCGATCCATCAGCCTGCTGGCCCAACTTCGTGTCCTTGCGAATGACCGTTTCCATCTGGCCCTGCGTGGGCCGAGTCGCCTTTGAATCGACCGAACAGACCGACAGGCCACTCGCCACCGCCGCGCGCTTGGCTCGTTCGTCCCACAGCCGTTCACGCTGCCGAGCGATTGCGTATCGGCGATCCAAAATCTGCTGGAAATTGAACGTCACCTTTTTCGGTTGAGCGAATGGGGTCAACGCCACAGCGACTTCGCGAGCGGTCGCAAATCGCTGCTCGCGGTCCTTCGCCAAAAGTTTGTGGACAATCCGAGCGACTTCGTCCGGCAGTCCGGGGACCAACTCACCAATCGGTTGCGGCTCCCGATTCCAATGAGCGTCGAGCTTCTCGGATCGTTTTTCGCAATCGGGAAACAGCACTCTGCCGGTGAGCATGAAGTACATCGTCGCGCCCAAACTGTAGAGGTCGGCCCGACGATCCACTTGAAAACTGTCGCGGGCTTGTTCGGGCGCGATGTAGTCGGCGGTTCCCAGACAATCCTGACCGAAGATCATCGCCAGCGAGTACTCGTCATCGAGCACTGACTTCGAGGCCACCGACAGGCCGAAATCCAAAATGTGCGCGTTGCTGAACTCGTCCACCAGAATGTTGGATGGCTTGAGATCGCGATGGATCAGTCCATTGCGATGCGCGTTTTGCAATCCCGCCGCGACATGCTGCGCAATGTGGCACGCGATGGGCCAGGCGACCGGGCCTCCCAGACCAACAAACTCGTCAATGCCAACGCCCCTAACCAAGTCCATCACCATGTAATGCACTTGCCCATACAGGCCGACCGACTTTCCGACCTCGCGCGTGCGAATGATGGCGGGATGATTCAGCCGCTGTCCGGCCTCCGCCTCCAATCGAAACCGAGTCACCAGACCGGCATCCTCGGAGTTCTGCTCGCACAGCATTTTCAGAGCGACTTCCTCGCCCGTCTTCAGATCGCGAGCGATGTAGGCCCAGCCCATGCCTCCCGAACCGAGCACCTCGTCAATGCGATACTGATTAATGAAGAACCCGCGAGTCCGTCCTTCCAACAATCGCTGTGCCTGCAAGCGAGTCAGAATCCCCGCTTTGACAAGAGTCTTGGCGACCGTCATCGCATCGCTCTCGCAAAGTTCTCCCAGCGTCTCGAGCGCGCCGTCAAACTGAGCGTCCGTCAGCAG
>QWQF01000238.1 GCA_003669125.1 Planctomycetota bacterium | reverse complement strand
TGCCGGAGACCATGTCGATCGAACGCCGCATGATGCTCAAGGCGTTCGGTGCGACGCTCGTACTGACGCCGGGAGCCGAAGGGATGAAAGGGGCGATCGCTCGTGCCGAAGAACTCTCCAAGCAGCCGGGATTCTTCATTCCGCAGCAGTTCAAGAATCCAGCCAACCCAGAGATTCACTTCAAGACCACCGGCCCGGAGATTTGGGAAGACACCAACGGCAACGTCGACTACTTCGTCGCGGGGGTCGGCACCGGCGGCACGATCACCGGCGTCTCGCGGTACATCAAGAAGCACAAAGGCCACGCGATGAAGTCCATCGCGGTCGAGCCGACCGCCAGCCCGGTCCTCTCCGGCGGCAAGCCCGGCCCGCACAAGATTCAGGGCATCGGAGCCGGCTTCATTCCCGACATTCTCGACATGACGCTGGTCGATGAGGTCGTGCAGGTCTCGAACGAAGAGGCGATGGAGATGGCTCCGCGTGTGGCAAAAGAAGAAGGCATCATCTGTGGAATCAGTTGCGGCGCAGCGATGGCCGCCGCGCTCAAAGTGGCCGCTCGCCCTGAGTCCGAAGGGAAGACGATCGTCGTCATCCTCCCCGACTCCGGTGAACGCTACCTCTCGACGCCGATGTTCGAATACGCGAAAGCGTAACGTCGCGAGAGAAACGCCAATTCTTGTTTCCCCACGAAGCCCGGTCTTGATGGCCGGGCTTTTCGTTTGGGAATGTCTCACTGACGCCTGACGGAGGCTCCCGTCGCCGAAGTCAACGTGGCGAGGTTGGCTTGGAATGCGTCGTCGCCGTTGCCTCGCCAGGCCAGCAACTTTTTGTCGCGAGCGGTCACGACCCACAGTTCCAACTCGCCGGCCATCCACGGCCAGATCCATTGCATGATCCGGTCCATGACCCAATTGAAGCCCATGAAGAGCATCCAATCGATCGCTCCGACTCCTTTCCGGTTCTCCGCTTCGATCTGCACGATGAACTTCAGCTTGACGCGTTTGGGCTTCCGCGGCACGAACGCGATGAACAACTGAGTGACCAACTCCGTGCCGGACACGCGTGACACATGAGCCGAACCAACCAGTGCCGCCATCATGGCCACTGCAAAGGGCTTCGCCACCCAAGACACCTTTGAACTGAACAACGCGGGCAGGATCAGCACGCCGAACACGATCCAGCGTTTTGTCCAATTCGGCAACGGTCCCAGCGGTCGGTCCATGCGAGTGCGTCTTTCGTGTCACGACTTTTTGGATGAGGTCGGCTTGGCCACCAGAATCAAACCCTGCAACACGAGGAACACCACCAGCGGAGCGATCCAGGCCAGACGCAGAATTCGCATCATGGTGTCCCAGGCAGTGCTCCTGGTTGCCGCCAGCGATGTGCGATGATCGGCGGCCTCGACGCCGCGATTCGCCAGTCGTTCGACGATCTTGGTGCGGCGGCGTTGATCGAGCTCCGAATTCGGCGGATCGCTCGACGGTTCGAGATACGCGGACTTCGGTTCGTCCTTCAACCGCTCGGCCATCCGTTCGAGCCGAGCCTCCGCCGCGGGCGTCAACACGGCGGCGTGTGATTCAAAGTCGGACTCTTTGAGCAACAGTCCCGCCGCTTCCGCATCGCGAACCGCTCGGTCACGCGATTCCAGCAATGCACCCAGACCGAGCAGCGCCAGCATCAGGAACAGCGTCAGCATCAACATGCCGCAGCCGATGGCCGTCATCTGCGTCTTGAATTGCTGACGCTCCGACAGTGTTTCGAAGTGCAAGTCGATCGTGCGTCGCCGCCGTAGCGATCGCTTCGCGGCGTCCAGCACATCGAAGACTCGTACCGCGTCCGACCATTCTGGAGCGTTCGGCGCGTCCGCAGCGACAAATGCGGCCATCAAGGCCACTGGTGATCGCGGATTGGCCGAGCGTTCGAGCGTGATCGGGCCGCGTTCCGTCTCGACGGTCAGTCGCCAGACATCGGCCGAACCACGACGCGCGGTCCAAGTCGCGTCGGGCAGACCGGCTCCGGCCAGAGTCAGCGTCGCCTGCGAGCAACCGTGTTCCGACTGTCCCGAACGCTGCGCGGTGACTTGGTCGTAGCGGCCTCCCAACCATTGCAACAGGTCGATGTCCGCAAGCGATGCCGCGTCGATCTCGGCTTCGGTCAGCGACGACGTTGGCGAGGTCAGCACTCGATCCACTTGCATTCGGCGGATCGCTCCTTGTTCGCCATTCGCGAGTTGTTGTGACAGCGCGACGAGTTCCGGATCGAAGCGATGCTCGAAAGCCGGCATCAGCGTGACGTGCGAGTCGTCGCGGATCAGTGACAGTTCGTAGGCACACGCGGCACCGAACGCGAGTCGTGGCACGATCAGCAACGGCTTGCCTGCCGAGGCCAATTGTTTCGCGGCGGTCTGCACGTCGTCGCTGTCTCCCGCGACGAGCACGGCGGCGACATCGTTATCAATCAGCAATTCTTCCCACGCAGCTTTCGGAATCGTGGCGAATTCCGCGTGCGTGGCGATCAACCGCTCTGCCAACGACGATCGAGTGAAGCGATGGCCCGCCGCCAACGCGGCTCGAATCAACGGGACAGCGGCAGCATCGTCCCCCAGTAGTGCGAAATTCATGATGGCGGAGCGTAGCCGCAGCTTGAGAGAACGTCAGCCCTCGCATTCAGGACTTCCCCCTTTGGCCGGTTGCGGGTCGGAGACTACAACTCCCGACCATGCCCGCCGACGCCCGACAACCTGAAGCCGCGACGTCTCGCCACGAAAGCAGTCTGCGGTACGTTGTCGAATCGCTGGCCGCGCTGGCGCTGGCCGTGTTGCTGGTGCGGTCATTTGCGGTCGAGGGCTACATCATCTCGACCGGTTCGATGGCTCCGTATTTGTTGGGTTACCACAAGCAAGTCGTTTGTCCGGAGTGCCGGTTTCCCTTCGCGATCGGCGTGCCGGTCGAAGACGGCCACGACACCAGCGGACCGGTCGCGTGTCCCAACTGTGGCCAGCAGAAAATTGATCTGGGTCGTGTCCCGCGCAACGAAGGGGATCAACTGTTGGTTCAAAAGTTCGCGTATCTGCTCCGCCGTCCGAAGCGCTGGGAGGTGCTTGTCTTTCAGAATCCCAGCCAGCCGACTCAGGCGTATGTGAAGCGCGTGATCGGGTTGCCGGGTGAGGAGATTCAAGTCCGCGCCGGAGATGTTTGGATCAACGGTGAATTGGCCCGGAAGGATCTGGCGGAGCAACGCAGCACGCGGATGGCGGTCTGCTCGTACCAACATCAGCCGCAAGGCAACGACGAGTCACGGTGGAGACTGGATCACCGCTGGGTCCGCCGGGGGCACACACTCGAAACCGTCTCGTCGCGGACTTCCGAAAGTGACACCGACGAAAGCGGCCTCCATTGGGTGACGTACTCCGGCGACGCTCCGAAACGAGATGGCTCACAGTCGGTGCCCGGATCACCGCACCTCTGGCCGACCGATGAGTACGCCTACAACGGATTGACCGAACCGAGTCAGCGGTATCGAGTCCGCGACTTGATGCTCGCCATGCGGATCGAATTGCACAGCGGCCGCGGCGAGATGGCGTGGTCGTTGAGCGACGGCGTGCAGACGTTTGAGGTCCGGCTTGTCGCCGGAGAACGCGAATTGCGTCTGTTCGTGGATGGCGAAGAAGAATCGGAACAACGAGTCAAACTGCGCGGCTCGATGTGGAAACGACCGAGGCTGGTCGAGCTGTCGTTGTTTGATCGGCAGTTGCTGTTCGCGCTCGATGGCGAGGTCATTTTTCAACGGCCGCTCGAACCGCTGGCCTTGCCCGTCAAGAATGGGAGCGACACGACGAAGGACTCGTCCTCAGGTGAGCCGGCGAAGTTCGGTGTTCGCGATCTGCACGCTTCGGTCAGCGATTTGACGCTGTATCGGGACGTGCACTACACGCGCGGCGACGGGCGGCACGGCATCACCGAGCCATACCGGCTCGGCTCAGACGAGTACTTTTTTCTGGGAGACAATAGCCCGGTTTCGCTCGACAGTCGCAGTTGGGCGGACGCGATCGTTCGCGACAACATGTTGATCGGCAAGCCGTTTCTGGTGCATCTGCCGTCGCGGCCGGTACGAGTCAAACTCGGCTCGTCCGAGTGGCATATCCGCGTTCCCGACTGGGGGCGCATCCGATACATTCGCTGACCCGCTCGCCAACTGTCAGCCTCTTTTATTTCCTCTTCTTGAAGTCAGACTCTCCACGCATGAACGCACCGACAAACACGCCATCGACGCCCTCGGCCAGCGCCAAGCCGGGGTCTGCCGATCCCGCATCAACGAAACCACCCGCCAAGCAAGAGAGCATGCGTGAGACGATCGAGTCCATCGCGGTCGCGTTCCTGCTGGCGTTTTTGTTCCGAGCCTTCGAGGCAGAGGCGTTTGTCATCCCGACTGGTTCGATGGCCCCAACGCTGTACGGTCGGCACAAAGAGGCGACCTGCACGCAGTGCGGGCATCTGATCACGATCGGAGCCAGCGAGGAACTGGATCGCGACGGCAACTATTTGACGGGACGTCTGGAAAGTTCGGTGTGTCCCAATTGCCGAGCTCCGAACTCGATCAAAAACGCGCCGGTCTTTCGCGGGGACCGCATCCTGGTCAACAAGTTCCCGTTCGAATTGAGAGAGCCTCGACGCTGGGATGTCGTCGTCTTCAAGTACCCCGAAGAGCCCAAGACCAACTACATCAAACGGCTGGTGGGCCTGCCGAACGAAACGCTCATGATTCGCCAAGGTGATCTGTACCGAGCGGAACCGGGTGGCGGTGAGATGAAGGTTCTCCGCAAGTCCGATCCGAACAAGCAGCGTGAGATTCAAATTCTGGTGCATGACAACGACTTCCCCGAGCAACCTCTGATCGACCAAGGTTGGCCGAGACGCTGGGCCGCCGTCGCACGCGACGACGAGGATCGGTTCGATCAAGAGTCGGCCGCGACCGGTGGAGCCGCAGCGTCGGTTGAAGTTGCTGGCTGGCGAGAGACCGACGAAGGCTGGAAGGCGCAGGACAAGCAGCACTCGTTCGAGTTGACCGAGGCGGACTCGAAAGACAAGCAGCAGCACTGGCTACGGTATCGGCATTTTGTCCCGACGGCGGATGTCTGGCGGACGCTGCTCAAGAGCGAAGATGGCGATCGGCTCAATAACTTCGGTAGCAACGGGGCCGCCACTTTGAAGAGACCGCGACCGCAATTGGTCACGGACTTCTGCGGCTACAACGCGTTTTCCTCGGCGCAAGAATTTGATTTGGAGAGTCATTTTTGGGTCGGCGATCTGACGCTCGGTTGCAACGTGAAAATCGACAAGCTCGCGGAGTCCTCGGAGTTACTTCTGGAACTCAACGAGGGAGTGCATCGTTTCCGCTGCCGCATCAATCCCAGCACCGGAGAGGCTCAGTTGCTGCGCGTCGTCTGGTTGAACCGCAACGAAGAGGAAGAAGAATTGCTCGCCAAGACAACGACCGTCCTGCAAGGGGTCGGCAGCCATCGCGTCGAGTTCGCGAATGTCGATCAGAGGTTGTGTCTGTGGATCGACGGCCGACTGGTCGACTTCGGTTCCAAAGCGGAATACACGCTGTCAGAGATCGAGAACCTTGGCCCGCAAGAAGAGGATTTGACGCCGATTGGCATCGCAGCTCGTGGACTGAATGTCGAAGTCTCGCATTTGCAGATTCAACGAGACATCTACTACCTGAGCAGTCACGAGCAGCAGTCGCAGGATTTTTCGCCGTTCAGTTCGCACCTCGAAGAATGGTCGCCGTGCTCGTCGCATCAACATTTGCGACACCTGCTGAGCAATCCCGCCGCTTGGTGGCAGTCGTACCAGGCGTGTCACCACGACGCTCAGTTCGAGCTTGGCCCGGATGAGTTCATGATGCTGGGTGACAACAGTCCCAAAAGCAAAGACAGCCGACTGTGGGAAAACGATCGCCGAGCACAGCATCGCCACGCGGTGCCACGATCGGCTCTCGTCGGCAAAGCGTTCTACATCTACTGGCCGCACGGGCAACCGTTCCTGAATGGCGGCGAAGGCTTTGCGGTCACATATCACAAGCGAATCGAACCCAAGCGAATGCCCGATGGTTCGGTGATCCAAGAGGAGAAGAAGGAGATGGACTACCCTGACGTCCGTTTTCCGTTCTATCCCAACCTCGGAAGGATGCATCGCATTCGATAGACCTTTGGAGTGCGGTGTGTCAGTACCGCTTTGTTTTTGAAAAACTCGACTGTGCCGCGATCCAAAGCGGTGCTGACACACCGCACTGCAAAGCGTCAAGGAGGACGTCATGGCTCTGCTGGAATGCCACGGAATGGTGAAAGACTACCCCGGAAAACGCGCCGTCGATGGCGTGGACATCTTCGTCGAGCGTGGTGAAATCGTCGGGTTGCTCGGTCCCAACGGAGCCGGCAAGACGACTTCATTCCGCATGGCGTGCGGCATGATTTCGCCGACGGAAGGGCACGTCTCTCTGAACGGCGTCGAGGTCACACGCTGGCCGATGTACAAGCGGGCTCAAGCCGGCATGGGCTATCTGCCGCAGGACGAAAGCATTTTCATCAAGCTGACCGTCGAGCAAAACATTCTCGCGGTCCTCGAATTTCTGCCGATGACGCGCGACGAGCGACAGGCCAAGATCGATCAACTGCTCGGTGAATTCGGACTCACCGAGAAGCGCCGTCAGATCGCTTCGACACTGTCGGGCGGCGAGCGGCGACGGCTCGAAATCGCTCGCTGTCTGGCGACTGATCCGGTGCTGATCCTGCTCGACGAGCCGTTTACCGGCATCGATCCGGTCACGATTCACAGCATCCAAGACATCATCGCCGGCTTGCGCAACAAAGGAATCGGCATCCTGTTGACGGACCATCGCGAGCGTGAGACGCTGACGATCACCGACCGGAACTACGTCATCTGCGCCGGCAAAGTGATCGCCACGGGCAACGCGAAATCCGTGCTTGCCAATCCGGAAGCTCGTCGCCTGTACTTCGGCGAACGCTTCGACGCCCACTCGATCATCCAGGGCAAGGAAGCCTTCGACTCGGTGCTCGAAGCCGCTGCGTGACGATGTGGCGGATTGCGTCTCGCATCCGTTCGACGCGAGACGCTTCGGCCACATTGTTTGCATCTCCTTGCACACCGCGCGGCCCGCCTCCACAATCCGCCGCTCTCGTGGGACTCGGCAAGGAGGTTGATCGTGAGTTTGTTGCTGCTGGCGGATGCCACCTCGGCTACTGAAGTCGTGTCGAAGCACTCCACCTCACCGCCGGATTATTGGTCGCTGCTGTTTGTCTTCGCGATGGCGACGCTGCTTGGTTTGGGTGTCATCGTCCGCGTCTCGCGGTTGTTGCACACGCCGCTGATGTCTCTGACGAATGCGATCTCGGCCATCGCCGTCGTCGGCTCGATCATCGTCACGGGGCGGGAAGAGTACCCGCTGGGCATTCGCATTTTGGGGTTCGTCGCACTGTTCGCGTCGATGACCAACGTCGTCAGCGGATTCCTCATCACGGACCGGATGCTGAAGATGTTCAAGCAACCGGGCGGCAACGGGGAGGCCAAGTGATGACGCATCATCTCGTGCAGTTGACGTACCTGGTCGCGACCGTGCTGTTCGTCTTCTCGCTGCAAGGCATGAATGATCCGAAGACGGCGCGACGCGGGGTGCAAGCGGGAATCGTGGCAATGTTCCTGGCGATCGCCGCGACCTGGGCGCAGCCGGGGATCACGCATCACATCTGGATTCTGGTGGCGATCGTGGCGGGCATCGCGGTCGGAGTTCCGCTTTCGAAAGTGCCGCTGACGGCCGTGCCGCAACGGACGGCGATCTCGCACGCGTTCGGCGGACTCGCGGCAGGATTGGTCGGCACGGCGAAGTTTATCTTGTGGTCCGTCTACGAACCGCAGGAACTCAGCCAGTTCCGCATGGCCGCGATCGTTGCCGAAGTGCTGCTGGGATTTCTGACGGTCACCGGCAGCTTGCTGGCCGCCGGGAAACTGCAAGAGGTCAAATGGCTGCCGCAGCGGCCGGTCACTTATCCGTTTCAAAACGTCAGCAACATCGGCTTGCTTGGATTGGCCTTGTTGTTCGGAGTTTTGCTGGTGCTGAACCCGACCGGTCCCGCCGCGGGATTCCTGTTCGCCGGTGTCATTCTGTTGGCGCTGGCATTCGGAGTGCTGCTGATCATCCCGATCGGCGGAGCGGACATGCCGACGGTGATCTCAATTTTGAATTCTTATGCTGGCCTCTCGGCCGTGGCGATGGGCTTCGTGCTCGACAACAAGTTGCTCATCACCGCCGGTGCGCTCGACGGAGCCAGCGGCTTGATCCTGTCGATCATGATGTGTCGAGCCATGAATCGCTCGTTCGCCAACGTGCTCTTCGGAGCCTTCGGGCAAGTGCAAGCGGTCGAAGCAGACTCGCAGGTGCGGCACTACAAATCGGAGACGATCGAAGGGGCCGCGCAGGTTTTGGAGCAAGCCAGTCTGGTCGTGATTATTCCCGGCTACGGACTCGCCGTCGCGCAGGCTCAGCACCGCGTGCGCGAACTGTACGACCAACTGACCAAAGCCGGGATCACGGTCAAGTTCGCGATTCATCCGGTCGCCGGCCGCATGCCCGGCCACATGAACGTGCTGCTGGCCGAGGCCGAGATCCCGTACAGCGATCTGATCGAGATGGACGAGATCAACGCCGACATGCCGCAATGCGACGTGGCGTTGGTGATCGGAGCCAACGACGTCGTCAATCCGGCCGCGCGATCGGTGAAGTCCTCACCGATTTATGGCATGCCGATCATCGATGCTGACAAAGCCAAGACGGTGTTCGCCATCAAACGCAGCAAGAACCCCGGCTTCGCAGGCATCGACAACGAGCTGTATTTTTCAGACCGCACGTTCATGCTCTTTGGTGACGCGAAAGCCGTCGTCGGCAATCTCGCCAAACATCTCGCGGGTGGCGGCGGACATTGATCGCGTGAACGAACTCAGCGTTCCCCTGCGTCCGACGCCAGCATCTCATGCACCTTTGGATGGACGACTTGCCCGTCGATCGTGACGAGCGTGCCTTGCACGAGTTCGTCCTCACGGTTGATCGCCCAGCGGCCGTCGTTGACCAGCGACAACAGAAACGTCGTCGCGTTGCGAGAGAACATTTGGCTGGCGTGATACGGCACGGTGGTTGGCAA
Organism: Planctomycetota bacterium; assembly: GCA_003669125.1. Taxonomy (GTDB): domain Bacteria; phylum Planctomycetota; class Planctomycetia; order Planctomycetales; family Planctomycetaceae; genus SXKJ01. The sequence goes on along the minus strand of QWQF01000238.1, from coordinate 10,101 downwards.
GTTGACGCAGCCGATGACCGACACGCCATTCTCGACGACTGTTTCCCAAGGCCGAGTCAATTCGCAGTTGCCACCTTGTTCGGCCGCCAAGTCGATCACCAGCGAACCGGGCGACATCGACCGCACCATCTCGGCCGAGACCAATCGCGGAGCCGTTCGCCCCGGCACCGCCGCCGTCGTGATGACGATGTCGCTTTCGGCGATGACCGGCGACAAGGCTGCCTGTTGACGTTGATAAAAGTCCGCGTCCATGCCCTTCGCGTAACCGCCGCCACCCGCCGCGTCGCCCAATCCCATGTCGATGAACCTCGCGCCGAGACTTTGCACGTCGTCTTTCGCAACCGATCGCACATCCGTCGCTCGGACGACTGCGCCCAATCGCCGAGCGGTCGCGATTGCCTGCAAGCCGGCCACGCCCGCGCCGATCACGAACACCTTCGCGGCCGTGATCGTACCTGCGGCTGTCATCATCATCGGAAACATTTTTGGTGACCGCTCGCCCGCCAACAGCACGGCCTTGTAGCCAGCGATCGAGGCCTGTGACGACAGCACATCCATGCTTTGCGCACGAGTGATCCGCGGCAGTAACTCCAGAGCGAACGCCAGCACGCCGCGTTCCGCGATTCGCCGCATGAACTCCGGACGTCCGAGCGGATTGCACATGCCGATCACCGCTTGTCCCGGCCGCAGGAGCGCGATGTCGGCATCCGCAGCATCGGCGTTGGCTCCCGCCGTGCGAACTTGCAGCAGAATATCCGCCCGCGAAAACACGTCTTCGCGAGTCGCCAACACTTCCGCGCCGGCCGAGATGTAATCCGCATCGACAAACCCGGCCGACGTTCCGGCTCCGGCTTGCACGACGACCTCCAGCTTGGCCTTCTTGAGCACCGCAATCGACGCGGGAATCAAAACGACGCGGCGTTCCTCTCGAAACGTCTCACGCAACACGCCGACCACCAATGGCTTCGCGGTCGCCGCTGATGCGGTCAGGGAATAGGTTTCGTTTCTGTCTGCCGTCACACCGTCCGTGCTCATTGTGTGTCCGTCTGAATGTGGAACCATTCGTCACCGCGATCCTCTCGCGTGACAACACCGGGAAGTTAGCGGCATTCAATCGCAGAATTCAAACCGTCACTTCAGGAGGCTCTGGAAGGGCAGGGCTCTCGCGTGATGCACGCATCGGAACGCGGTGGGCACTACATTGTTCGGTCGAAGGGAGCCAGAACGATGGCGTTGATTGAAGTGCGGCAGATCACGAAGCGGTTCGCGGGGACGGTCGCGTTGCAGGACGTGTCGTTGGAGATCGCGGCCGGCGAACTGCACGCGATTGTCGGTGAGAACGGAGCCGGCAAAAGCACGCTGATGAAAATTCTCAGCGGCGTCATCACCGAATACGACGGCGAACTGCGGCTGCGTGGCGAGCCCGTGCGTTTCGCAAGCACTCGCGACGCCGAGGCGGTGGGCGTCAGCATCATTCATCAAGAACTGAATCTCGTCGAACAGCTTTCGGTCGCCGCGAATATCTTTCTTGGCCGCGAACGGCGCGGCGCGTTCGGGTTGCTCGACGATTCCTCGTCGCGACAAGAGGCGGCGGACTTGTTTCGGCAACTCGGCTGCCGGCTCAATCCCGATCAGCGAGTTGGTGAACTTCGAGTCGGCGATCAGCAGCTGGTCGAGATCGCGAAGGCTCTGTCGAAACGAGCCGGTATCCTCATCATGGACGAGCCGACCAGCGCGCTGACCGAAACGGAAACCGAGCGGCTGTTCGAGATCATCGGGCGACTGCGAGCCGACGGGGTGACGATCCTCTACATCTCACACAAGATGGACGAGATTTTCCGTTTGGCCGATCGGATCACGGTTCTGCGCGACGGCCGGCATGTGCGAACGCTGCGACGCGACGAAGCGACTCCGCGCGAAGTCACGCATCTGCTCGTCGGCCGCGAGATCGAAGAGACGTCGTTCGATCAGCCGCGTCAGCCGGGCGAGGTCGTGCTGAGCGTCGAGAACCTGTCGCTGCCGTGGCCGGGACACGCTCGGCCGTGGCGATTGAAGGACGTGTCGTTCGCGTTGCGGCGCGGCGAAGTGCTCGGCATCGCCGGCCTGATGGGAGCGGGTCGCACCGAGTTGCTCGAATGCCTGTTTGGGGCGAGCGAAATTCCGCCGCAAGGCCGCGTCGTGCTCGACGGTCAGCCGGTGAGCTTCTCTCATCCAGAACAGGCGGTCGCGGCCGGCATGGCTCTCGTCACCGAGGACCGCAAGCGGCTTGGCCTCTTTTCGCATCTGACCGTGCGTGACAACATCACCGTCTGCACGCTCGATGAAGCGGCTTCGCTCGGTCTCATTTCCAGCCGGCGCGAACGAACGTCGGCGGACGAGTCGATCGAGCAACTCGGTGTAAAAACGGCTGGTGGCGAGGCAGCGATCACGAGTCTCAGCGGCGGCAACCAGCAGAAGTGCGTCATCGCTCGCTGGCTGCGCACGCAGCCGAAGGTGTTGCTGCTTGACGATCCGACGCGCGGCGTTGATGTCGGTGCGAAGGCAGAACTTTACAAACTGATCGACACGCTCTGCCGCGACGGTCTCGGACTGATCGTCACGAGCAGCGAGTTGCCGGAACTCATCACGCTCTGCGATCGGATTCTCGTGCTGTGCGAAGGCCGACTGACCGGCGAATTCCGTCGCAGCGAATTCACCGAGCAACGGATCATGGAAGCCGCGACGGCACGCGGGTAGCCACGCTCGGGCGAGCGTAGCTACTTTCGCCGCATCGCTTGTCGCATTTCGCGGTCGGCGTCGGCTTGCTTCAGCTTCTCGCGCTTGTCGTGGACCTTGCGGCCGCGAGCGATCGCCAGCTTGACCTTCACCTTGCCCTCGGTGAAATGCACGTCGAGCGGGATCAGCGTGTGGCCGCGCTCGGCGGCCTTCTCGGCGAACTTGGCGAGTTCGCGTTTGTGGAGCAGGAGTTTGCGAGTCCGCAACGGCTCGTGATTCTGCACGTTGGCTTGCGGGTACTCGTTGATGTGGCAGCCGACCAGCCACAGCTCGCCGTTGCGAATCCGAGCGAACGCCTCGTCAATCGTGACCTTACCGTTGCGAATGCTTTTGACCTCGCTGCCGTGCAGCATCAGGCCGCACTCGATGTCATCGAGAATTTCGTACTCGTGCGACGCCCTGCGATTCCGGCAGATGATCGCGTTCTTGCTCTTCTCGGCATCGAGTTGTTTGGGGGGCTTGTGAGACATGGCGAGATGGTAATGGGGAGTCGGCTGTTGTGTCGCCAAACTTGCCAGTGGAAAAAATCACGCCACCCTGCTTGTCAGGGTGGTTCGTCAGTCAGTCTCTGGCGAGATTGGCGACGACTGAGCCGACTGCAGCGATGTTAGTTTTCAAATGTTCCAAACTCAGTCCGCCGATGATCACGCTGGCGACGTGCGGATTCGACAGCACGAATCGAATTGCGTCCGCGGGCGGAAGATGTCCGGAGGCCAGCCCCTTTTTTACGACCACGCCGACTCCGCGGCTTGCCGCCGAGGCGATGAATTCGGCGTGAGATGTGTCGTTCAGGTGGTACTCAACCATCACCACATCGGCCCATTCGAGTGCGGCCTCCGCACCGGCCGGCGTCTTGCCAGAGAACCCAATCGCTCGGACGTAGCCAGCATGTTTCAGCTTTTGCAGAGTCGGCACGACGTCGGTCTGCTGCTGGATCGCGAGGTCGTCGCCGTTGGAATGCACAAAGAGGATGTCGAGGACGTTCGTTCGCAATCGATGCAGACTTTCGGCGACACTGGCTCGCACGCCGGCGGCGGTGAAATCGAACGAGGACTCGCCGTTGACAAATCGCTCACCGACTTTTGTCGAGAGCACAAACTCGTTGCGTCGTGACGAAAGAAACTTGCCGATCCGGTCCTCGCTGATGCCGTAGGCCGGAGCGGTGTCCATCAGATTGATGCCGGCGTCGAGCACTCCGTTGAGCAATCGCTCGACCGTCGCGTCGTCCGGCAGATCGTAGGGCTGTGGATATTTGACCTTCTCGTTACGTCCGATCTTGAACGCCCCGAAGCCCAGCGGCGTGACCAGCAATTCGGTCCTTCCCAGCGGTCGCATTTGCATGACACGGTCTCCAACCTCAAGCCGCTTTCGGCAACGCTGCGGGTTGAGACGGTGCGGCCAAGTCATCGCTCGTGAGCCAACGAGTCGCCGTTTCCCAAGGCGGAAAAGCGACCGTCGGCCGAGGCCAGTCGTGGGGCAGGTTTTCGATCGCCACGCTCGCCCGATGCGCCTGCGAGGAAACGGAACCAGGAGTCAAACGCAACCCCTCGCTGACGCGCCGGGCGGGTTGTGCAATGGCCTCGGCGATCTCTGCCACCAACTGCGGGACAAGCGCCAGCTTCGTCGGCCACGCGGTCAGGCAGTTGCCTTCGCGGCGAACCTGCACCGACTCCGGCCGCTTCCCGCCGGGAACGATCCCTTCCGCGCGATCGACTCGGTAGGTGCTCCATTCGACGGACGACAGGTCGATGTTCGGCAGCACGGATCGCAATTCCTCGCGAGCACGAGAGAGCAACGTCTGTTCGTCCCAAGCCACACCGTCCTCGGCAATCTGTCCGCCGACTTGCCAAACGGTTCGCCCGGAGGAATCCATTTCGGAAGTGATCGTGACTCGCGTCTTCGCTCCGTCGATGCAGTGCCCTTGAAACATCGGCAGTCGGCCACCGCGCAGCATCACCATGTGCAACGGCCGCCGCTGCATCGCTTCGCCGGTCAGCCCGACTCTGCGTCGCAACCCTGAGTTGCCGGCTCCGGCGGTGAAGACGACGGCTCGCGGATGCAGCGCGACGTCATCGTCGAGACGGATCGACGCGACCTCACCCGGTTCACCGTATTCGAAGACAACTCGCGCGGGATCGATCTTGAGCAGCCACTCGCGATTCCGAGTGGCCAGAACTTCGATCAAGCTCACGGTCGAAATCACTTGTTCCGGCAGCCGAGCCACCGTGCCGGGACAGCCGCGCAGAATCTCCGGCCGATCGTCCTTCGACACGGATTGTGGAGCGACTCGCAATCCGAACTGCGCCCCCAGCATTCCGAGCCGTGACGACAGCGAATCGGTGCGCCACAAGAAACACTCGTTGGAGCGACGTTGCACGGCACTCAAATCCGGTTCGCGAACGCCATCCAGGCATTCTCGCCAGAGGGCAGGCATCTCGCGGATGCTCGTCGCGGAGTTCGTCAGCAAGCCTTGCAGCGTGTATTTCAAACCGCCGTGAATGATCCCCTGAGCGGCGACCGTCTGGCCGGTTCCCAGCGCGTTCGCTTCCAGCAACACAGCCTGCTGGCCGCGCCGAGTCAGCTCATCGAGCAGCCACAACCCGGCCGCTCCGCCACCGAAAATCACGACATCCATGTCCACGAAACATCCCCCCATGAGGTCGGCGTTCTAGTTGTTCCCCCGCCCAGCGAGAAGACGAATTGGTGCGTTCGCAGGCCCGATCGGTTGCAGGATCGGCGGCCGTCCGTGATTCTGCGGCCTGATTCGCCCCCACTTGGACGCGGCTCAGGAGATCCCGGATGCGACGCGGTGTCACACCACTCGTGCGAGCCATGCTGATCGTGCTCGCCTGCGACCCCGACGAACGCTGCAACCTAGTCAACGACCCGCGCTGTGCCGGCGTTGCCGCGCAGTTGCGAGCCGAACTCGATAGGCTCATGACCGAGGTCGGCATCACCCACGACAAGATGCCGCTCGACGACGGTGTAAAACAACAGCTCCCCGATCAGAAGATTCGCTGAGATGCCCACCCTACGTTTGTGAACGCGGAGGTTTTCATGTCATTCGCTCGACCGCTCTTGATCGCAGTCACGCTGCTGGGCCTCGTGCTCACTGCTCGGCCCCTTCAGGCCGCCGACGACCCGAACCCGGAAGCGACTCGGCAGTACGCCGTCGCCTACGGCTTCCAGTCGAAAAAACTGTTCGCGCAAGCGATGCCGCGTTGGACAGAGTTCGTGAAAGCGTTTCCGCAGGACACGCGAGTTCCGAACGCGCAATATCAACTCGGCGTCTGCCAGTTTAACGAGAAGAAGCTGCCGGAGGCGACGGCGACGTTCAAGCTCATCCTGGCGACGTATCCGCAGTTCAAGCATCTCGACGGAGCCCAGTTCAATCTCGGACTCACACTGTTTCAGACGGCTCAAACGTCGAAGCAACCGAACGACTTCAAGATCGCTGCTGCTGAGTTCGCCAACGTTCCCACCAAGTTCGCGCAGAGTCCGCTCGCGGCTGACGCGACGTACCACCAAGCCGAGAGCCTGTATCTCGCCGTCGACAAGCCGAACGCGATCGTCGCGTACCAAAAGGTGATCGCAACGTACCCCAACGCGACGATCCTGCCAGAAGCATTTTACGGACTTGGTACAACGCAGGCGGACCTCGACCAGCATGTCGAAGCGGTCACGACCTTCACGACGCTCGTGCAAAAGTTCCCGCAAAGTCCGCTTGTGCCGGAAGCGAAGCTGCGGCTCGGCACGTCGCTCGTTGCTCAGAAGAAACACGCCGAAGCCGAGTCTCACTTCGTCCAAGCTGCCGCCGTCCCCAATTTTTCGTTGGCCGATGTCGCCACGTTGAAACAAGGACAATCGCTGTTCGATCAAAATAAATTTCCCGAAGCCGCCGCAGTGCTCGACACCGTCCCGACGAAATTTCCGAAGAGCGAACAGATCGGCCCCGCATTGACCGCTGCCGGCAAAGCTCGCTTCAAAGCGGGACAATTTCCGCAGGCTCAAACCGCGCTGACGACGGTCATCACTCAAAAATTGCCGACCGCACCGGAGGCCGCGTACTGGCTCGGCCGCACGCTGATCGCGCTCAAGCAACCGGCCAACGTGATTGCGACCGTCGATCCCGTCATCGCCGCGAACGCACAAAGCGAATTCATCCCTGCGTTGCAGTTGGTCCGCATCGACTCGATCTACGAAATTCCCGAACGCCGCAAAGAGACGATCCCGCTGTACGCTCAGTTCGCCGGCCAGTTCGCCGCGCACGAACTCGCGCCGGAAGCTAAGTACCGAGCCGCCCTCGCCGCGTTGCAAGTCGGCGACTTCCCGAACGGACAAGCTCACGCCGAACAATTCTTCGCGACCGCTCCGTTCGCCAAACACACGCTCGTTCCCGAAGTTGTTTTCGTCGGGGGTGAGGCGTACTTGCTCAACCAACCCGAAGCGAACCTCGCGAAGGCCGAGCCGCTCTTCCGCCGACTTGTGACCGAGTTTCCTGCGAACCCGCACGCCGCGCAAGCTCACGTCCGCATCGGCCTGTGCCTGTACTCAGCCGGCATTGCCGCCAATCAACTGCCGAAGTTCGAGGAGTGCATCGCGTACCTCAACCAAATCGTCGGCACGCTGAAAGACCCGGCGTTGATCGCCGAAGCTCGCTATCTCATCGGCCGAGCACACGGCGAAATGAAACGTCATCCCGACGCCGTCGCCGCCTTCCGAGCGACTCAGCAAGCCAAGCCTGATTGGGATCGTATCGACGAAGTGCTGCTTGCCCTCGGCGTCAGTCTGCGAGCCGTCAACGACGCACCCAACGCCGCCGTTGAACTGACGAAGCTCAACCAAATCGCGACCAGCAAACTACGCGACCGTGCGTTGTTTCATCTCGGCGAGATCGACCGCGGCCTCAAGAAGCCGGACACCGCCGTCGCGTTCTACCAGCAAGTCGTCACCGGATTCCCGATGAGCGATCTCGTCCCCGCCGCGCTGTACGGCAGCGGAGCCGCTCTCTTCGAGAAGCCTGATTATCCCAACGCCGTCACGCACCTGACGAAACTCATCGCCGAGAAACCGCAAAGCGACCTCGTCCCTGCGGCACTGTTCCTGCGAGGACTTTGCAATCACCGCCAAAAACAATTCGACCCCGCGTTGAAAGACCTCACTCAGTTCATCGCCACGAACAAAGCCGTTGAGAAGGACGCCCTCGATGCGAAGTTCGCATTGGCCCTCTGCCAAGTGGGACTGAAGCAGTTCGATCCGTCGATCGTGACGCTCACGCAACTGCTCGCGGCTAAGCCGGACTACGCCGACGCCGACAAGTGCTACTACGAGATCGCCTTCGCCAATCTCGAACTCAAGAAAGACAAGGAAGCCGCTGACGCCTTCCGCTCACTCGCGACCAAGTTGCCCAACAGCACGCTCGCCGCTGAGTCTTGGTTCCGAGTCGGTGAGTTCCACGAAATTCAAAAACAACCGACCGAAGCGATCGCCGCCTTCACCGCTGGCCTCACCGCCGCGAAGACGCCCGAACTGCGCGAGCGACTGCACTACAAACTTGGTTGGATCCAGCACGATCAAAAACAATTCCCTGCCGCGCTGACGACGTTTCAAAACCAAATCAAAGAGTTCCCGCAAGGTACGCTGGCTGGTGACGCCAATTTCCTCGCCGGCGAATGCCAATTCCGCCAAGACAAGTTTGCCGACGCACTGCCGTTCTACGACGCCGTTATCGCCGCCAAGTCCGAACGCTTCCACGCGAAAGCTCTGTACCGCAACGGCGTCTGCACCACGCAACTCAAGCAATGGCCGCAAGCCCAGCAACACTTCACCGTGTTGATGCAAGCGTTCCCCAAATTTGAACAACTCGCTGAGGCCCGCTTCGGCCTCGGTGTTGCTCAACAAAGTCAAAACCAACTCGACGCCGCGAAGGCCACGTTCCTCCAAGTCACCAAAGAGTCACGCACCGAAACCGCCGCCAAAGCTCGTTTCATGATGGGCCAATGCGCCCTCGCCACGAAAAACAACGCCGAAGCCGCCGAACATTTTCTGGAAGCTGCGTTCGGCTACCCGTACGAAGAATGGCAATGCCAAGCTCATTTCGAGGCCGCCAAGTGTTTCATCGAACTGAAAGATGTGGAAAAGGCTCGCGAGTCGCTCGAGACGGTCGCCAAGCGTTTTCCCAACCATGCACGAGCGAAAGACGCAACGACGCTACTGGCGGGCTTGAAGTAACGCATTCGCCCAAATTCAGGCAGCGAGGAACTGTCCAACTTGCGATGCGGTTCTTCGGAACTATACTCCGTCGCCTCTCACGTCGGCCGTGATCACCAGATCGCCGACCGGCGCGAATCCCAGCCGAGTCTTTACAGAATTAGCAGATGTACTCGGTGAGGAAACGAAATCGAAACAGAGAGATTTGCGGTCGTGGCGAAATTGGCAGACGCACTAGCTTGAGGTGCTAGCGCCCGCAAGGGCATGAAGGTTCAAATCCTTTCGACCGCATTCAGAACAACCGAAACGAGATACGTTACCTGACGACGTTCGTCAGTGCGGCTGAAAACCTAAGTTGGCAGTGGTAGTAACTACCACTTTGCCACGGGGGGCCGCGTTCGATGGTAACTTCATCTCGTTTTCAGGCTGGCCGGATTCCGGCCTACACGCTCCACAAATCGACCGGACAAGCGCGAACTCGCGTTGCTGGTCGGGACTACTACTTGGGCTTGTACGGCTCGGTCGAGTCTCGTCAGAGGTATGGCGAACTCATCGCGACGTGCGCGTCAGGCGTTGATATCGCCCCCGACAAGCTCAAGGCCGGCACGAAGATTGATCCGGGACAGTTCACGGTCAACGAACTCTGCCTCGCGTTCATGCGGCACGCCGACCAGCACTACCGCAAAGGCGGAGAACCGACAGACGAGATCGACTGTTTCAAGTCGGCGATTCGGGTGTTGGTGGACGTGTACGGTCACGAAACGGTCAACGATCTTGGACCGATCAAGCTCAAGGCCGTCCGCGGGAAGATGGTCGAAAAGGGCTGGTGTCGAAAGTACGTCAATAGGTCAGTGAACCGGTTGAGGCACATCTTCCGTTGGGGAGTCTCTGGCGAACTGGTCGAACCGACGACGCTGCAAAAGTTGGAAGCCCTCGCGCCGTTGTTGATCGGTCGAACGGAAGCCCCCAGGGCCTACGCGCCATAAGACGTTTAAAAACTATGAGTTAGGGTTGCGCAATTGAATCGGAGTCATCATCACACGTTCTGGATTCGTTTTTTCCGGAGGTGTGATGAAGAAGACACAATGGGATGGTGTGGTGCTGGGCGGATTGTTG
>QWQF01000259.1 GCA_003669125.1 Planctomycetota bacterium | reverse complement strand
CGATCGTGTCCGCCGCATCGAGAAATACGATTGCCCCCGTCGACGTCCGCAGGACAACGGAACGGCCGGCGACGACCGAGGCCTTGTCGTCGAAGATGTTCTCAATCGCGATGGACTCGGCATCGAACGTCAGCGGGCCGCTGCCCGATGCTTCGAGCGCCGATTCCGTGAGCAGCAACGGGCCGGTGTTCTGGAATGAGGCACCGGTTGCTCCGCCGTTCGTTGTGACCACCACATCCACGTTCACTTCCAGCGGGTTCGCCACGGTGCCGATGCCGCCGGGTGCGGAAAGATCGAGCTTCTTGGCCGTGATGTTCACAGGAAAGGTGGTGGGAGTGTCGTTGCCGTCGGTGATCGCGCCGGTCACGCCCGTGCGCAGCTTGACCGTATCCCCTTCGGCGGTGACACCCCCCAGAGCGATGTTGCCGGTCGTGACGATGTCGACATCGGCCCCTTGTCCGAGCGCGGTCGCATTGAGTGCGAGTTCCGCACCGGTGTTGCTCACGAAAACGCCGCCGGTCCTCGACTCGGCGATGATGCTGTCCGTGATGGTTTCGATCTTGTTGGCGGCGGTACCGATCTTCAAACCAGTCAGTGTCACGCTGGCGGCAGTGATGTCGTTACCGACGTTGGCATTGATCAAGTCGCCAGTGGCCGTCAACATGACTCGCCGGCCGGTCGCGATCAAATTGCCGTTGAGCGTCATGTCGCCCGTGGTCGAAATGGAAACATCCCCGCCGGTGGCTCCCGAGATGGCGCCCGTCGATTCCAGCGTGAGGGCTTTGTTATTGGCAAGCCACAGACCGCCCGCCGCGCCGCCGTTCGCAGTCAGGATGTTGACTGAGGTCTCCAGCCCGTCGCTACTCGTACCAATTCCGCCCGTCGCGACCAACTTGAGCCTCTCGGCAGCCACATTGTTGGTGACGGCATTCCCATCCAGCATGGCACCGCCTGAGTAGAGCCGCACTAGGTAGATCGCGGAGACCAGCCCCAGAGTCATGTCGCCCGTCGTGGACCGGACATCAATGTAGTCGTTGTTTCCGCCCGTCGAGGCGCTCAGTGTCAGCGCATTGGCTTCGACGATGGTAATGTCGCCGCTGGTCGTCACCGCGTTCAGAGTCGCAACATCCGTGTCGATCCCATTCGCCACAGCGCCGATGCCGGTTCCCGCCTTCAATGTGACCGTGCCTCCGCGGAGGTCCACCACGGCATCATTGACGTCATCGGTGATCGTTCCGAAGGCTGTGATGTTGACGGCGCTGCTCCCCGCATCGACGACGTCCAACTTGACGTTGCCGGCCGTCGTCTCGAAGGTCACGGCCGCACCCGAGGCGGACAGCAATCCCGTGCTCGCTGTGTACGTCAGCGGCCCACCTGTGAAGTTGATCGTGACGTCGCCCGAGTTGGTCTTCGCCGCCACGGTGGTCAGCCCGTCCGTTTCCACAATCTTAATGACGGCCGCCGTGTCGCTGACGGTCGTGCGCAGCTCGGCGGCGGTTGTCTCCAGGGGATCCGCGCTCGTGCCGATGCCGGACTTTCCGGTGAGATCGACGATATTGCCGGTGATATTCACAGCCCCGTCGTTGCCATCCAGCAGCGCCCCGCCGTCGTTCCTCACCGTGACGTTGCCCAGCGCCGTGATGACCTTGATCCGCAATGAAGCGGCTGGGGTTGTCACGACAACCTCATTGCCCGCTCCGCCGGCCACAAGGGACGTCACCGTTCCGGCAATCCCTTGGGCGAAGAAGATTCCGCCGTTCGTCGTGCTCGCACTGAAACTCTCAACCGTCAGTTCGAAAGGATCGCTCTCCTGGCCGACCGCACCGCTCGCGACAAAGTTCACGCTCCGGGCAATGATGTCGTTCGTTGCTTGATTGGCGTCCAGGATAGTGTTCGCAACGGAGGTGATCGTGACCGAGTTGGGTGCGGTAATCAGGCCGAAGAGCAAAATGGGCCCCTGGGCGGAGATGGAGACATCATGCGTCCCGGCCCGGGGTAGCAAGGGTCCCTCGGCGTCCGGATCCACCATGATCTGATTGCTGCCGTTGTGCAACGGTGTCGCGCCACCCTCTTTCGCCAGGACGGCGTTGATGATCAGCCCCGACCCGTTCGAATCCGAAATGAAGATGCCCCCATCGTTGGTCGTGGAGTTGAGCACTTGGGTCGCGGTCTCGATCGGATCGGCCAGCGTTCCAATCGCGCTGCTGGTCCCGGTGGTCGTCAGCCTCAGACCATCGGCCGCAGTCAGGTTGACGGCCGCACCGTTCGCATCGGTGATCGCGCCGTTCACGGCGGTCAGGAAAATGGACGAAGTGCCGGCATTCAGGGTGCCAAGCGGCAAGCTGCCCATCACGTTTGTCAGGGCCATGGGTCCGTTGGTGGTGGTGGCGTCGAGCCGGGTCGCAGCGTGGACCTCAAGGAAATTGAGGGTGGCCGAGATCGCGTTGCCATCGCCCCCGATCGCGTTGCCAGTGCCGGTCACATTGAGCGTAATCACAGCACCCACAATGTCCGCAACGCCGTTATCGGCACCGTCCTTGAGGCTGTTCACAGCGGTGAGCGTCACGTCGCCGGTCGCCGTCACGGTTCCGTTGAAGTTGATCGTGTCGCCCGTGGCCGACAAGGTTCCGGGAATCAAAATCGTATTCAACGTGATCGTGTCGCTTTCCACGCCTCCGTGGATCCAAATGTTCATGACACCGTTATTGTCCGTTGTACCGATCGAGAGCGAGTCAGCGTTACCTCCCAGATTCAGGCCGAGCGTCGTGATGGCTGCGGTCGTGGTGATGTCGACATCCACGAAATTCGAGGTTCCTGGGCTGCCTGCGTTTTGATACGTCAGTCCTGTCGCGGTACTCGATCCCGCACCAAACACTCCTGCTCCCAAGTGAAGTCGGAGAGTGTCGATCCCGACTTCTGAAACCGTGACGGTATCCGCTCCGGCGGCGGTTTCGCTGAGGGTCAACGTATTGCCGGTGCCGGCATACTCGACGGACAGCGTGAGCAGCGACCGGTCTTCAAGCTGTTCGACGACTGCGGCGAAGGCTGACGGATCGCTGACCCCACCGGCAGCCACGATCCACGAGGCGGGATGTGCAAAGCGGAGTGCTCGGCGAAAGGCAGTGCGGCGGGGGCGGGAGACGGCTCGTTTGCGAGACGTCAGAAGGCGACCAGCGAGACCTTTGAGCCATACATTGAACAACATGGTAAAAGCTCCTGGGTTGTAATTTGGTGATCGGAAATGATTCTTTAATGATTCTTTTGAGTTGACGATTAACGAATGACGATTTGCCAGCGTTGGCACCGGGAACTCCGCGGGCACAATTGCCGGGAACATTCCAGGCCGTACGCGTCGTATCAGTCCAAGTGGAGAGGTCAGCAACTCGCTACGGTTTTTCGGGGCCAAGACGTGTCAGGCAGCCAACCCACACAAACCCTGTCAGTGGAACTTAGGAAACTCGCCATTCGAGAGTCGCCTTCAGACGCGGTCAAATTTTCAGCCGTGTCAGTTTCCGCAAACAGGGCAGCCTGGGTAGTCTGGTGAGATAATCATGCAACCAGCAACTCTCAAGCGATTCATGGGTTGGAATTCAGAAATCGGCTTTGATTTTCTGATTTCCGCCATTTGTGTCGATTCTCGGGACGACACGGTTGCTGGTAGAAGCAATCTCAAAACCGGCAGCCGCGTGTCTGTGCCGAGCGTTCGCGGCAGAGATCATCCGACCAACAGACGGAGCAACCGAAAGCTTCCGCACGAACGGTCGGCGTGCGCCGAGTTTAGCGATTTTTCCATCAATGCGGCTGGACATCGAAGAAAGAGACAAAATCCCGGCTCTGGAAGCCTAAAAACAACCACTGTGCCTGAGCCACAGCCGATTTTGTTTGCAGCGACTTGAGTGTTAAATTCCCGACGACCCCTCAAACGAGCACACTCGGCAAAACCGCCTGACAGCCGTTGATCTCATGAGGCGAATCAGCCGCCGGACGCTAGCCGAGATTATTCATGGCCCCATACCAACCCGAAGCGCAAGCGAGGCCCTCGTCACGGTCTGGCCTCGCTTGCGCTTCGGGTTGGTATGGGGCACTGCGTTTCCCTATGGGGTCGCCATGAATAATCCCGGCTAGCCCACGGTTTGATTGCGATTAACCGTGGGCTAGCGCCCGGCGGCTGGTTGCAATGTCGGAGAGCCAGAACAATCGCTCAATTGCAATGGACTGCGTTCGCGTTTCGTTTAGCCGGAGAGAATCTATCATGCGGAAGAATTTCCAATTCTCGGCAATCGCCGTCGTGGTGTTTTTGGTCATCCAGAATGTCCCGCTGGCTCAGAGCCAATTGGCCGCTGGGCAACCGAGTCGTTCTCGTGCCGACAGGAAAGTCACTCGGCTGCACGCTCTGAGTCGGGACGCGAACGAGCCGGGATTTCGGTACGCCGACATTTCCGATCAGGAATCCAGCGAGAACGATCAGGAATCCAGCGAGAACACAGATCGGTTTCTGCTCACGGGAGCCGAGGATACGATCTCGCCGATGCCGGAGCAGACGAACTCCTATGCACCGTGCTACGTCGAGTGCCGGGAGTTCTGGGAACACCGCAACGCCGTGTGGGGAGAGTACCTGTATTTGCGGCCCCGCGGAGCCGACGTGACTTATGCGACTCCCGTGGATGGCACGCTTTCGACCTCCGTCCCCGTCGGACCGCAAGCCGTCGCGGCCTTCGGATATGACTCTGGCTTTCGCATCGGCGGAGCCTGGGCCATCGATCGTTGTTCGAGCTTCACGGCCAATTACACCGGGTATCAGGCGTCGACTAGCGACAACGTCAGCTTGGCAGGTGGCACATCGTTTCTGCGGGCCGAGACGGTCCATCCCAGTACCGTCAACGTGACGGCCGACAGCCTGGCGGCCCAGGCTTTGTACGACTTCAACCTGCAGTCTGTGGACCTCAACTACAAAGCCATCCTGTGGGGCGGAGACTCGTACGTCGTCAACTATGTGGCTGGTCTGAGGTACTCAGGCGTCGAACAACAATTCGGAGCCAGGTATGCGATCCTCGGCACGACCACCGTCAACACAAATGTCGATTTCCACGGAGTGGGTCCGCGCTTCGGACTCGAAGCCGAACGGCTCCTCGGAGACTATGGCTTACTGCTGTATTCGAAAGGTTATGTGAATTTCCTCGCCGGGAGTAACTCGGCAGACTACCTCCAGACGAACATCTTAAGCGGCATTCAAGCGCAAACCAGTCTCCGAGAAACTCGCCTCGTCACGGTCCCGGAATTGGAACTGGGTGCAGGTTGGCAGAGTTGCGATGGACGCTTCCGAATCACCGCCGGGTATTACCTCGCCGCCTGGTTGAACATGATGACCACGCCGGAATATCTGAGCACCGTTCGCGAGTCGCCCAACTCCTTCGAGCGGCAGACGAAAACACTTACGCTAGATGGCCTGACTCTGCGGGCCGAGTGGCGTTTTTAGTGCCGCTGCGTCTCGTGTTCGACAGCGAAGACATGCTGCGACTGGAACAGGCGCTCGACCCATGGGTAACGCGTATCAAAGTTGTTGACCGGTGAGGACTTCCGCGAGGAAGTCGTCGTTCCAGCCGGCGATTTGCATCTTGCCTCGCAGACTTTCTTTGAGCGGATGATGCTTGAGTCGCGTGATGGCAAAGCGTCGTAGCCAACTCAGGT
>QWQF01000315.1 GCA_003669125.1 Planctomycetota bacterium | reverse complement strand
CGCGTGTTGCTGATGATGCGGGAGCCATTCGGGTACTCATAGACGACGCCGTGATGGTCGAAGATGTTGCCGTACTCGGGGCCTTTGCGGACCTCGCGGCCACCCATGCCGATCGCTTTGACCGGGTATTGATCCCCCATCGCCCAGGCGCAGACATCGAGATTGTGAACGTGCTGCTCGACGTTGAAGTCCCCCGACAGCCAAGTGAAGTAGTACCAATTCCGCATCTGCCAGTGCATGTCGGTCCAATCGGGTTCGCGCGGCTTGATCCAGATTGGGCCGCGGTAGTCGTTGGCCAGCATCGTGCGCACGTCGCCGATCGCGCCGTCTCGAATGCGGCGAACGGCCTCGCGGTACGGAGCGTGATACCGCAGGCACAGCCCCGACACGACGGCGAGGTTTTTCTTCTTCGCTTCCTCGCAACTGCGGAGCACGGCATGGACACCGAGAGCATCGACGGCACACGGCTTCTCGGCGAAGACATGCTTGCCCGCCTCGACGGCCGCCTGCAAATGCAGCGGGCGAAAATGCGGAGGGGTCGTCAGCAACACCACATCAACGCCGCTCGCGATCACCTGCTTGTACGCATCGAAGCCCACGAACTGTCGCTCGATCGGGACGTCGATCTTGGATGCCAAACCCTCGGTCGCCTTGAGACTCCCCAGACTCAATTGCAGTCGGTCGTCAAAAGCGTCCCCCATCGCGGTGAGTTTGACGCGACTGTCGGCCATCAGCGCTTGAGATGCGGCCCCCGTTCCGCGCCCGCCGCAGCCAATGAGTCCGACACGCAGCGTGTCATCGCCCGCCGCATGCACGGCATGGCTGAGACTCATCGCGCCGACAATCGCACTCCCCGCCGTCGCCAGAGTCGATGTCTTCAAGAATTCGCGCCGCGTGCTGCTCGGTGGAATGGGTGTCATTGGTTTTTTCCTTTTGATTCTTGGGACGGTACGGGGTTGGCCGGCAGCGGTCGCAGTTCCAGGTTTCGGAAGAACACTTCGTGGCCTTCGGACTGCAACAGGATTTTGCCAGCGCCAGGATTGGCGTCAAAGCACTCGTTGACGATTTCGCCATTGATCTTGATCGTGATCCGCGAACCTTGGCAGAGACATTCGACCTTGGTCCATTCTCCCAATGGACTCGCCACGTCGTTCTGACCGCGCGTGTCGATCAACTCTTTGAAGTGCGGTTGGTGCTTCGACCACCAGAATTGCTTGCCCGAATAGATCGTCGGCTTCCCGTCCTTCTGCCAGCGAGTCTTCCCGTCTTCGGCAACGCGGGTCGTACTCGTGATAGTTGCGGGATAGGGTTTGCCATCAGCCCCCTTTCCATTGATGAGGATCAAGTCCCCCTCGCAACCTTGAGCCAGTTGGCACTCGATCGACGTCATCCAGACACCATTGGCTGAGCCGTCGGGACCGACCCCGTGCAGCAGCACGCCCGAATTGCGAACGTACTTGTCGTTGGGATTCTTCCGTCCCCAACGGTACTCGACGCTCAAATGAAAGTCCTTGAACGCTTCGCGCGTGGCGACGTAGCCCATGTCTTCATCGCCGCACCGCAGGACGCCGTTCTCCAATCGAAAGACATGCTCGGGATCTTCGCGTCCGGTCTTTTTCAGCCAAGTTGAAAAACTTCCCAGGTCCTTCTGGTCGAACGGACGAAGGACCTCGGACGGAGTTCTCGGTTCGTCGGCAGACACACAGTTGAAGAGTGTCAGCGAAACGAATCCGAAGCTCACAAGCGCCAGTGTGCGCACGCGGCGTGCGATCATGCTCGATCTCCTGAGGGCGAGTGCTTCGCCAACAAACCCGTGGGACGGCCTGTGCGGTCGTCGTCGGCGGACTCATATTACGCGGCGGGAATGGAGCCGCAACGTCACGTCAGTTCCGAGTGCTTTGGCGGTTCATTCGGACGCCGACGGAGGCCCGTCGGAGCGAACGTGACACCGAAGATTGCCGACATGGATGATCGCAAACCCGAGCGAGAGTTGACCTCGGACGATCTGCACGACTTGGTCGAATTCCTCGACGGACGGTGAGAAGCACGCGGCACCTTGGAGTCACCGCGCGCGAGGCAGCGTCAGCAAGATTGCTCACCACGGCGTGAAGCGCAAGCCGAAGGCGGTGAGTTGCAGAAGGATGAACAGCGCCAAGCCTGCCAGCGCGACTGGCCGAAAGTACTCCAGCCATTGCGTCTGCGCGGACACGAGCTTGGCTCGCTGCAACTGGTCGATTTGCCGAAACACTTCGCGCAGTCCGGCCGAGTCGCCGGACTCGAAGATTTGCCCGCCGGTGATTTGGCTGACTCGCCGCATCCCCTCCAACGGAGCCTGCGTCCGCACCGAGATCGAATGCACGATGATCTTCTTCGACTTCAACGTTTGACCGACTTGTGTGGCCAGGTCGCCGAGTAAGTCATCGCTCTCGCCGTCGCTCAGCACGATCAACATCCGCTCGCCGTCGTGACGCTGTTCGAGCAACTCGGCACAGGCCAGCATCGCGTTGCCGACTTTGGTTCCGTCCCACCAGCGCAACGGAAACACGCCCGGTCGCACGAATGGTGTCGCCATCCGAATGGCATCTAAATCTTTCGTCAAAGGCACCCAATGAATCACCTTGCTGGTGAAAATTGAAAAGCCAAACGCATCGCCACGCCGGCTGGTGGTGAACTCGGCGATCGCTTCCATTGCGGCGTCGAAACGCGTGAACTGCTTGCCATCGGGGTTGGTGCGATCGCCGAACGGATCGTTCATGCTGCCGGACGTGTCCAAAGCGATTTGAATGTTCGTGACCTGCGCGGGATACGTCGGCGGACCTTCGATCAACGGCCCAGCCCACAACACAATCGCGCAGGCCAATAATCCTGGCGGCAAGAATCCCAGCCCGCGAATGAACACGTCGAGCACCGGGCGTCGCCGGATCTGCGTGAAGTCCATCGGCAGCGCGAGCGGCTGACCGCGCGCGAACCACTGCCAAAACGCGAACAGCACCGGCACACACAACAGCGGTAATAATTCGGGGCGAGAGAAGATCATTGCTTGTTCCAACCCAGACTTGCCAGTAGCTCGCGGGCGACGCTGCCATTGCCGCGAGCGTCGCGGCTGTGCAGCCACTTCTCCACTCGGCTGACGTGTTCTCCGGCGGAGGGATGTTTGCGGAGCTCGTCGAGCGTTTCGACCAGTCGCTCCTTGGGTAATTGCAATTTGTCGGCCCAAAAGGCCAGCAACAGTTTCTCGATATCGGTCTGTTGCTCGACGGTCAGCTCGGAGTGCGCGGCATGTTCCAGTAGAGACCGCAGGCGCTCAGGAATGGTTGGCGGTGGCGACACGACGACCCGCGAGCGCGGCTTGCGGCCGTAGAGAAACAGCGGCAGCAACAGCAGTCCCCAAAGACACCACAGCAGCCCAATGCCCCAGCGATAATTCGTGCGCAGGTCAATCGGCGTCGGCGGAGTCTCCAGCAACTGGCCGCTTTCGCCTTTGGGCAACAACGCGTCCACGGACACCGACATCTCGGGCAAACCCGAAACGGGTTGTTGTCGCTCGTCCAACAGGTACTCGCGCAGACCGTGTCGGCCCGGCCCATAGGCCATGTAACGCAGGTCGTATCGGAAGCCGTCTGGAATCGACTCAACCCCGGCGATGCGCACTGCCAGCGTGTCGCCATGCGTGTAGGGGATCGCCGACAGCCGCGGCCCAGGGATCGTCACGACTTTGCGACCTTCGACGCCGATCGTGATTCGGTCACGCGCACCCAACCAGATGCTGATGCCAAACAGCAGCAACGCCAATCCAGCAACGATCAGCATGCCTCGCGAATGACGGTGGTTGAGGTGGCGGTCGGTCATTTTGTGTTTCAGGGTGGCGGGAACACGGATCTTCGCGAATGACGGCAGACAAGACGGCATCAAGTCTCTGTTTGGATTCGCGAAGATGAGTGCTGATTAGTGTTCTAACTTGTCTGTGCCCGTTTCGTTGAGGATTAGGCGTGTCCCAAGGATTTGCGGTACTTCAAAAAATGCCGCACGCGCGGCAGGATCGGTTCTTCGGTTGGCAGATGCAGGAACTCGAGCCCGCCGTCCACCAGCGCATGACGAATGCGTTCTTGGGTCTGCATCCGCGTGCGTCGGGTGACGATCAATCGCTGTCCGGTCTCGGCTTCGCGAGCGCGAAAGATGCCGCGTGGTGGGGCTTGAGCTTCGGCGGAATCTTCCAGCCAGAACACGATGACCTCGTGCGATGTGGCGAGTAGCTCCAGAGCGGCAAAGGCGTCTGGCTCGTGCAGATCGCTGAGCACCACCACCATCGTCCGGTTCTTCAGTGCGGCCGCCAGTGTTCGCAGCCGTGACGACAAACTGGTCCGCTCTTTGAAGTCATACAACCGAAGTTGATGAGCCCACTGCATCGCGCTGCTCGTCGACAGCGTTGGAGTGATCCGCAAGTCGCGTTCGCCAGCGGCCAATAGTCCGACCGGACTCATCCGTTCTTGAGCGGCACGGGCCAGCCCGGCGGCCAGCCGCACGGCCCACTCGTACTTGCTGCGCGGCAGCGAGCTGACACACATCGAGGCCGACGTGTCGACCAGCAAATAGATCGGGACTTGCCGAGTCGCCTCGTACTCTTTGATGAACGGCTTACCGGTGCGAGCCGTCACGCGCCAGTCGATCGCCTTCACCGGATCGCCCGGTTCGTAGGATCGCGATTGAGCGTATTCCAGCCCCGAACCCAAGAACCGCGACGGATCGCCGCCGAAGTTCAAGCTGTCGGCCAAGTGCTTGACCTCAAACTCAAACTGGCGTCGGGATGTGGCCGAAAGTGGGAGTTGGTAGGGCATAGGTCACACCTCGCGCATGATTTCTTCCAACACATCGCGCAAGCTGACGCCGCGTGCAACGGATTCGTAGGTCATGCGGATGCGGTGCAGGACAATGTCTTCGGCCAAGGAAAACAAATCTTCGGGGACGACATAATCGCGATCGTGCAGGAACGCGCGTGCTCGCGCGGCTTGCACGAGGGCTAGGCCGGCGCGAGGACTGCATCCGACTTCGAGTGCCGGGTGCTCGCGAGTACGGCGGACCATGCGCAGGACGTGTTCAGTGAACGCTTCGCTGACGTGGATCGTTTGGACTTGCTCCATCATTTCGACGAGATCGTTGACGCCGCAGACCGGCTGGCCTTCGATCATGTCGAAGGCGCTCTTGGGGACAGCTCCGCCGTCTTCCTGGCGTCGCAGGCCCATGTTCAATTGGCGGCGGTAGATGTCTTTCTCTTCGTCGGCGGTTGGGTAATGCAGTCGATGGCACAACATGAAACGGTCGAGTTGCGCTTCCGGCAACTCGAACGTCCCGGCCTGCTCGATGGGGTTCTGCGTCGCGATGACCAGAAACGGTGCTGGCAGAAGAAAAGTCTTGCCGCCCAGTGTCACTTTGCGTTCCTGCATCGCTTCGAGCAAACAGCCTTGGACCTTCGGCGCGGCGCGGTTGATCTCGTCGGCCAGCAGCAGGTTCGTGAACACCGGCCCTTTGTGGATGCGAAATTGATGCGTCGCTTGGTCGAGAATCTCAGAACCGAGCACATCCGACGGCAGCATGTCGATCGTGAACTGCACGCGGCCGAAGGCGATGCCAATCGTCTTCGCCACGGCATTCACCAGCAACGTCTTGGCAAGACCGGGGACTCCTTCCAGCAACAGATG
>QWQF01000321.1 GCA_003669125.1 Planctomycetota bacterium | reverse complement strand
CTCAACGTGCGGAACACGCTCAACACGCTGTTCGAGTACCGCGTCGTTCCGATCATCAACGAGAACGACACGGTCAGCATCGCCGAGATCAAATTCGGCGACAACGATCAACTCGCCGCGATGGTCACTGGCCTGATGGACTCGCCGCTGCTGGTGATCCTGAGCGTCGTCAGCGGCCTGTTCGACGGAGATCCCGCGAAGTCCGACAGCAAACTGATCCCGCTCGTCGCATCGTGGGACGACGCGCTTCGCACGCTGGCTGTCGAATCGAAAAGCACACGCGGGACTGGTGGGATGCAATCGAAGCTCGAAGCAGTTCGCATCGCAACCGCCGTCGGCGAGGACGTCATCATCGCGGACGGCACGCAACCGAAGGTGCTCGATGAAATCCTCTCCGGAAAAGACATCGGCACGCTGTTCCTCGGCAAGCACAAAGCGGTCCCCGCCTGGAAACGCTGGATCGGCTTCACGGTGAAACCAAAAGGCCGATTCCGCCTCGACGCCGGAGCGCGCCGCGCGATCGAACATCAAGGTAAGTCGCTGCTCGCCGCCGGCATCAAATCCGTCACCGGCGAGTTCGCTCGCGGCGAAGTCGTCGCGCTGGAAGACGAGCACGGCGACGAATTCGCTCGCGGCCTGACAAATTTTGACTCGCGTGAAACTCGCCTCGTCGCCGGCAAGAAAACCGCCGACATCGCCAAAGTGCTCGGCGACGTCCCGTATGCCGAGGTCATCCATCGGGACAACCTTGTCGTGACGGTCTGATTTTTGGCGGTGTTATTTCTTGCCAACGCAGTACAACGCTCGGTCCGTTCGCAGCAGCAGTTGGCCGTTGTGGACGGCGGGTGAAGCGTTCGTGCGGCTGTCGTCGGCGGCGAAAGTATTGTGAGCCAGCAACTCGTATTCGGGTTTGGCGGCGACCACGAACGTCCCTTTGCTTTGTGAGACGAAATACAGCTTGCCGTCTGCCAACACAGGGGACGACCAGATCGTCCCCGATCCCGGATCGAGCCGCTTCTCGAAAACGAACTCGCCGGTCGCGGCGTTTTGACAGCAGACGATTCCACCGCCGTCCGTGGCCCAATACAGATGGCCGTCGAGATACACCGGCGAGCCGACATTCGAGCCTTTCGGCTTGCGCCAGACGGTTTGCGATTCGGTGACGTCGCCACTGCCGCCGGTGCGAACGGCCACGGAGGTGTGGCCTCCGCCGATCGCGAACACGACACCGTCGTGCGCGACGACGCTGGGGCAGACGTAGCGATGAACTCCGTCCGCATTCCACAGCGGCTTTCCATCGTTGGGATCGAAGCTCAGCAGACGGCTTTCCGTGCTGACGACCACTTCGCGGCGTGACTTCGCATCGACCAGCAGCGGAGTGTTCCAGGCGGCACGAACTCCGCCGGCCTTCCACGCTTCTTTGCCGGTCAGCTTGTCGAGCGCGACCAGCGAGCCGCTCTCGATGCTCGCGTTGACCAGCAGCAATTTCTCGAACAGCACTGGCGAGCATCCCGAACCCCAGCCGTTGGTCCCGTCGCCGACGCTGGCTTGCCAGAGTTGTTGGCCGGCGAGATCGAAGCAGAAGACGCCCGATTTTCCGAAGAAGACGTACAGCCGCTCGCCGTCGCTGATCGGCGTGCTGGCGGCGTAGCCGTGGTACGAGCCTTCCCCTTCGTATTTGTGTTCGGGCAACTTCGGCTCAAACGTTTTCTTCCAGAGTTCCTTGCCGGTGCCGCGATCGAAACAGAGCAAGTGCCGACGAAGCTCCTTGGGATCTCCCTTGGTGGGTTCCAAGCCGTAGCCGGTGTAACAGGTCAGAAAGACTCGGTTGCCGACGACGATGGGACTGGATGCTCCGGGGCCGGGAAGCTCAACCTTCCAGGCGATGTTGTCGGTGGACGACCACTTGACCGGCACCCCTTTGTCGTCACTGACGCCCAATCCGCCGGGGCCGCGAAACTGAATCCAATCACCGCCGAACGCGGCGGCGGAAAAACTCGAAACCATCAACGCGAACAGCAACGCAACGCGAACGAACATGGCCAACTCCTTGGTTCGGTGGGATTTGTCGGGAGCGGATTGTAGCCTTCGCCGTCTCAATTTCAGGAGTTCGACATGCGAATCGTTACCGGCGGCGTCCTTCACGAAACCAGCACCTTCGCCAGCGGCCAAACGGTCGTCCGCGACTTTGAGACTGGGATTGGTTTTGCTCGCGGACGCGAGCTGTTCGACAAGTTCCGCGGCGCAAATTTTTGCTGCGGCGGATTCATCGACGGTGCCGAGAAGCACGGATTCCAGTTGATCCCAATCCTGTGGGCCTTTGCCTTTCCGAGCGCCGTGATCGAGCGAGCCAGCTACGACACGCTGAAGAACGAATTCCTCGACGGACTGCGGCGAGAATTGGCGAACGGCGTCGATGGCGTGCTGCTCGATCTGCACGGTGCGATGGTGGTCAAGGGGATCGACGACGGCGACGGCGACTTCATGGCTTCGGTGCGAGAAGTCGTCGGGCCGAACATCCCGATTGTCGTGACGACCGACCTGCACGCGAATCACGCTCCGCTGCGAGTCGCCTCCGCGAATGCCATCATCGGCTACGACACCTACCCGCACATCGACATGGCCGAACGTGGCCGCGAGGCCGCTGATTTGATCGTGCGGGCGGTTCGCGGCGAAGTCCGACCGACGAGTGCGCTTCGGCAGTTGCCGTTTTTTTGGAGCGCGGCCTGCCAAGTCACCGCTCATCCGCCGATCGACGAAGCGTTCCGGCTGATTCACGACGTCGAGCGTCGTCCCGGCATTTTGTCGGCGACACTTTCGACCGGCTTTCCGTGGTCCGACATCCCGCAGATGGGGGCGTCGGTGATCGTGGTTGCCGACGGTGACCGTTCGCTCGCGCAGCGCACGGCCGACGAAATCGGTGATTGGATTTGGTCGCGCCGCGAGCGTTGGTTCAAGCAGCCACTCACGGTGCGTGAGGCGATCTCCCTCGGCCAACAAGACGGACGATTCCCAGTCATGCTGGCGGACATGTCGGACAACACGGGGGGCGGTGCCGCAGGCGATTCAACCGAAGTCTTGCAGACGTTCGTGGAACTCGACTTGCCCGACGCGCTGGTGCTCTACATGGTCGATCCCGAGGTTGCAAAGCTGGCTCACGCGGCGGGAGTCGGTGCGCGATTGCGAGTCGATGTCGGCGGCAAATCCGATCCGGTTCAAGGTCCGCCTGTGCCGCTCGAAGTCGAAGTGGTCGCGATCTCGGACGGTCGATTCCGTTACGACGGACCAATGTACGCGGGAGTCAACGGCGAACTCGGAGCCTCGGCTTGGCTGCGGCATCGCGGCGTGAACATCGTCGTCGTCAGCGTGCGGATGCAGCCGCTCGATCAGGCATTCGCTCGGTCGTTGGGGATCGACTGTTCGCAGATGAAATACCTCTCTGCGAAGTCCGCGGTCCATTTTCGATCCGGCTTCGAGCAGCTCGGCGGGCCGATCTACAACATCGACGCCCGTGCGATTCACTCGCACAACTTCGCATCGCTGGCGTATCGCCGCCGCCGCCCGATGTGGCCGCTGGACCCGCTGTAGGCCAGGATTTCCAACCTGACTCGAACGGTCGTCACCACGTCAATCGCTGATCGGATCCGCCAGAAAAGACTGACCTACTTCGCCTTCGCGAACTCGGCCGGAGCGGTTTGTGGGAACTTGATTGTCGCTTGGCTGCGGCCGTTCGCGCGTGATGGCTCAGGCCGCGCGGATTTGCGGAGTTGTCTGGGCGTTCGAAACAGGGAGTCGTAACAGCAACTCGACCGTCCGGGACGCGGCACCTTGCTGAGTCTCAACGAAAGCACTTGCGCGACGTCCCAATTCGTTCGCTGCGCCGGAGTCCTGCAAGAATTCTCGCACGATCGCCGTCAGTTCTGTCGCTGTCCGCACGACACGGGCGGCGCCGCGTGCGAGAAGCTGTTCGACGATGTCGCGGAAGTTCCAGGTGTTCGGGCCGAACAGCACGGCGGCTCCGTAGGCGGCTGGTTCGAGCATGTTCTGTCCGCCTCGCTGAGTCAGACTGCCGCCAACGAAGGCGATGTCCGCCAAGCCCCAGCACGCACCGAGTTCGCCCAACGTGTCCAGCAACAAAACGTCTCCGACTGTTCGGACGGGATTCGATCGGCGCTGCAGCGTCAATCCGCGCGATGTCACCAGCGCGGCGACTTCCTCGAACCGCTCTTTGTGACGCGGGACCAAAATCAGTCGCAGATTCGGAAACTCACTCCGCAGCGACTGCCAGGTGTCGAGAGCAAACGACTCTTCCGGAGCCTGCGTGCTGCCAGCAATGAAAATCTTTTCGTCACTTCGCAGACCGAAGAACTGCCGCAACTCCGCCGTCTTCGAGTTTGAACGGTCCACCTGCACGCCGTCGAATTTGATCGAGCCGGTGAGGTGCAGCCGTTCGCTCGGTGCTCCGAGAGCCCACAGGCGATCGGCATACTCGCTGTTCTGGACAGCGAGCAAATCAAAGCACCGCAGCAACCGAGCGACCAACGGACGAATGCGGCAATAGCCTCGAAAGCTCTTCTCGCTGACTCGTCCATTGATGAGCGCCAGCGGAATGCCCAGGCGGCTGGCCGTCAGGACAAGATTCGGCCAAAGCTCCAGTTCCACCAGCACGATGGCCGACGGCTTGAGTCGCGAGATCGCGTTGCGAACCGCCCAACTGAAGTCGAGCGGACAGTAGCAGACCGTGTGCTCCGCGTATTCTTTTCTCGCGACATCCAACCCCGTGCGAGTCGTAGTCGTGATGACGAACTCCCAATCCGGCCGCTGAACGGTCAGCAGTTTCATCAGGGGACGAAGCTGCAACACCTCACCCACGCTGACGGCATGCAGCCACAGGCAGGGGCGCAAACCATCTCGTTCCGGCAAGCGGCCCCAAAGTTTCTCGCCCCAACCATCGCGATATTTTCCGTGGACCCACCGGCGATACAGCAACACCGGCGAGACCACCAGCAGCAACGCGACGTAGGCCAGATTCAAAATCCAGGGCATCCGTTCCCTTTCGTGGCGCACGCGGTTCGCGTGCGCTACGCACCGTGGCACTTCTTGTATTTCTTCCCGCTGCCACAAGGACAAGGATCGTTGCGGCCGACTTGCGGAGCGAAATTTCGAATCGGCTGCACGGGCGGCGGAGTTGAATCGGACGAATTTGTTTGGAAATCGGAGGCGTCGATTCCCTGTCCCGGCCCAGACGCAGGCGGCGCGTCCGGCTCCTCCTGAAACTCCGCGTGCGAAGCGGCGCTCTCCTGAAACACCGACTCGATGACTCCGGAACTTTCCTGCTCGAGACGGAAGATCGCCGACGTCACTTGCTGACCGATGGTCTTCCACATTTGCTGGAAGGCGGACATGCCTTCGCGGCGGTACTCGGTCTTCGGGTCTTTCTGAGCGTAGCTCGAGAGGCCGATGCCGCTGCGAATGTAGTCCATGTAGTGCAGGTGCTCTTTCCACGCCGAATCGAGCACCTCCAAGATCAACGATCGTTCGGTCTGGCTCATCTCCGGGCGGAAGCGTTCGTCGTAAGCGGCCAGCACCATTTGCTCAACTTCTTCGCAGCTGAGGCGACGCAGTTCTTCGGTCGTCCAGCCGACCTGCATGACTTCGTTCGCCCAGTTGACCAGCGATGCGAGGCCGTCCGCATTCGGCAGGATTG
>QWQF01000203.1 GCA_003669125.1 Planctomycetota bacterium | reverse complement strand
TCGAATCATGACCCGCCCCCCCGGTGGATCGCGCGGCCGTGGGGAGTCTTTTTCGCCGTGAGCGTCTGTTTTGAATTCCACGTCCACCCACGGCGAAAAAGACTCCCCACGGCAACAACCAACTCCTGCGGAGTTCCTGATCATGTCACCCTGGCTGTTTCATCCCTAACCCAGCGCCCAACAAACGCGGGGAAGCCCACCCACCAACCCCGACACCAAAGGCATGACCGACACAACCAACTCGGCCGCCCCGACGTCCGAACGACTCTCGTGACAGTTCGGTTACTGGATGACATGCACTCTGCGATGCGGTGACTAAACTGACGCCTCGACTCACCGCCGCTCCACCCTCTGGTCAGAAAGGTTCACCATGATGATGAAGCCGCTCGCGATGGATCGCCTCGTCAGATCACCGTTGTCCCGCCTCGTGAGTACTCTCTTCGCGGCCACGACCATTTGGTTGAGTTCGTCCTGCTGCGTGAGTGGGCAGGCGACAGCCGCTGGGCCGGCGATGCTCACGCTGGACTGGCCGCGACCGCACCAAGTCGTGCAGCGTACCGGAACCGATCCCGAAGCTGGACACGCGGACGTCCGTATTGCTGGCGAGTTACCAAAGGCCGCCGATCAAGCCAAGTGGTGGTATCGCGTCGTGTCGCTCGACGGTGCGACGGGGTCTGGCACCGACTGGACGACCTTTGATGTCAAAGTCACCGGTACGAACTTTGACGGGATGGCTCGCGTGGCGGCCGGGGGCTGGTATCGCCTGGAGGTTCGGGCCATCGGCGGAAAGGCGGTGATTGCGGCCGGCAAAGTCGAGCCGATCGGAGTGGGTGAGGTATTCGTTGTGGCCGGCCAGTCGTACGCGACCAACTGCAACGATGAGCGTTTCAAGGTGGCCGAACCGCACGGTCGAGTCGTCGCGTTCGATTCCGCGAAGGGAACTTGGGGAATCGCGAACGATCCGCAACCGACACCCGACGGCAGCGACGGCGGTTCGATCTGGCCGCCACTGGGGGATGCACTTGCCAAAGAACTGCGCGTGCCGATTGGTTTCGCAAATGTCGCGGTCGGAGCAACCTCGTCGCAACAATGGATGCCTGACGGTCAATTGCATCCGCGATTGGTGAAAGCCGAGCAAACGCTGGGACGTTTCCGCGCGGTCCTCTGGCAGCAAGGGGAGTCCGACGTCATCGCGAAGACGACCACAGAGAAGTACGTCGCAAATCTCAAAACGATCCGCGAGACCGCCGCGAAAGCGTGTGGCTTCGAGTCACCGTGGCTGCTCGCGAAATCGACGCTGCATCCGACCGTTTACAACGACCCGGTCGGCGAAGGCCGCATTCGTGGCGCGATCGATGAACTCGTCAAACTGCCGGGCTTCCGAGCCGGTCCCGACACCGACACGCTCACCGGCGAGAACCGTGGCGATGCGAAATCGCGTCGGCACTTCAGCGGAATCGGCCAACGCCGCGCGGCGGAGATGTGGCTCGCGGTGCTCAAACGTGAACTTGAAACGGCAAAAGCGGCAATGGCAATCACGCCCGTCGCCAAGTAACGTGAGCAGCGTCTGCCCACATCCTTTTCTCTGGAGGGATTGTCATGGTTCGAGCATTGGCTCTGGTGGTTGTGTTCGCTCTGGCAGCATCTGCGTTGGCTGTCGAGAAGTAGCCGGTCATGCGATCTCTTGCCGGCGAAACGGATGTTCGAGGATGCTCATGTTCTTGTTGAAGCGACTGCTGACTCCACCGCTGATCGTGCTCGCGGCGCTCCTGATGTGGATCGAGGAGTGGCTGTGGGAACATCTGAAAATTCTGACCGCGTGGGTCGCCAAGCTCCCGCTGTTCAAGTGGTCCGAGCGGCTCATCCAACGACTGCCGCCGTACCCGACGATGGCGGTGTTCCTGTTGCCGGGTGCGGTTCTCTTTCCGGTCAAACTGGGAGCGGTGTGGCTGATGACTCAGGGCCAAGTGCTTCTGGGCATCGGCGTGATTGTCGCGGCGAAAGTGGTTGGAACGGCGGTGGTCGCGCGACTGTACGTCATCTGTCAGCCGAAGCTGATGACGATTGGCTGGTTCGCGCGGTTGCATGACTGGCTGACGGCAACGCGCGGTCGACTGTACTCGGCGATCCGGGCGATGCCGCTGTACCAAGCAACGCGGGCCAAGCTGTCGGCCATCAAACAAACGGTTGGCCGAATGCTCCATGTGATGCGCGGGCGGCGCGGCATCGGCGCTCGGTGGCGAGCGATTCGGCGGTGGCTCCGGCGACGGCGACATCTGCGGCGACGGCGAGCCACAAATTCACCCACATCCTCATCGGGTTAGTGAGGACGGCTATTTCGGCACGACCCCTTTGACGATCTCGGCTTCCCATTCGTCGAGCAGAGGCCAGTCGATCGCGCAGGTACCGAAGTCGGCCATGTGCTGGTACTGGTCGAGCCGATCGATCGCCTTTTGCAGCAGCTCGGCGTCCTTGCGAAACGCGGGGCCGTGACTCGGCAGCAGCCATTCGACGTTGCTGGCTTGGATGCGTTTCAGCGAGCCGATGAAATCCGGGATGTCGCTGCCGTGATGCGCGCCGATGTGGCCGACGCAGCCGTCGCGATAAATGTTGTCGCCGGAGAACAGCAGGTTTCCCAGCCGGAACGACAACTGGCTGTGCGTGTGGCCGGGCGTGTGCCAGACCTCCAGCTTCAGATCGCCGACGGTCAGGACGTCCCCCTCGTTGATGGCCCGGTCGATCGTGATGCTCGGCAGGTCGATCGAAATGCCTTGAGCGGTCACTTCGGCGTAGGTTCGGACTCGGTCCCCCGCCGCGAGCAATTGCTGGCATTCGGGATGTCCGACCGTCTCGGCATTCGGGAACAGCTCGCGGGCGCGGGCCAATCCTTGAATGTGGTCGACGTCCGCATGAGTCGCGATCAGCGTTTTGCAATTGGCCAGCGGGAAATCCATCTGGCGGATCAACTCGACGATTTCGTCGGTCGTGTCGGCGTAGCCGATGTCGATCAGCAGCCACTCGCGCGTGTCGCCGACCAGATAGACGCAGCACCCCAGCCGCCTGCGGGCTTGGTGATTCATTTCGATGACGTGCGGAAACAACTCTCGCCGAGGCAACATGCCGGCGTTCTCCTGCGAAATTCTGAGGTGACGAAAAGGACGTGGACCGGCCAATCCCGTGTCGACCGGATTCGCCGGTAAGCTAGCGGTTGCCCCGGTTGGGCTACAGGGTTCGCCGCCGGAAACTCTGTGGCGTTCGACAATTGAGAGGCAGTTTCAACGCTTTCCGTCCCTTGCGAGCCACCGCCGCGCCGGTACCATGACGCCCGAACGGAGTGGCCGCGAATGTCCGGGACGACAAAAACATTGCTGATCGACGAGCAAGCTCAATTTGACGACTTGTGCGAACACATTCGCTCGGTCGGCATTGTGGCTTACGACACGGAGTTCGTCTCCGAGCACACCTTCCTGCCGGAGCTGTGCCTGCTGCAACTGGCGACTCCGGAGCGAGCCGCTGCGGTCGATCCCTTTCTCGTGCAGGACTTGTCCGCGTGGTGGCAGATCATGGCGGACGACTCGACGACGGTCATCGTCCACGCCGGTCGCGAAGAAATTCGCTTCTGCCTGCACCTCGGCCAACTTCGGCCGCAAAAAATCTTCGACACGCAACTCGCCGAGGGGTTGCGATCGACGACGTATCCGGTCGGTTACGAATCACTCGTGTCGCGAATTCTCGGCGCGAAGTTGGGGCATCATCAGACTCGCACCGATTGGCGGCGGCGTCCGCTCTCGACGGAACAGTTGGAGTACGCCGTTGACGACGTGCGATACCTCATCGATGTCTGGAAGAAGCAGCAGGCGTCGCTCAAGCGACTCAAGCGACTGGATTGGGCCGAGGCGGAGTTCACGCGGCTGATCGACGACCTCGAACACGAACACAACGAGGACAGTTGGCGAAAGCTCGGCGGCATCCAAAAGATGAAGCCGAAGCAGTTGGCCGTCGCCCGCGAACTGTTCCAGTGGCGAGAAAAATTAGCGACCGACCGGAACCAACCGATCCGCCGTATCCTGCGAGACGACTTGATCGTGGACCTCGCCCTGCGACAGCCGAAGACCGCCGATGCCGTGCTGGCGACGCGCGACATGAATCGCCCCGGCTACAAAAAGCACGCGGCCGAATTGGCGGAGTGCATCACCCGCGGCATCTCGCTGCCTGAAGCTCAGTGGCCCAAGCCGATGCCGTTGCCGGATTCGAATTCCGAGGACCACATCCTCAGCAAGCTGCTGCAAATCGTCTTAGCCAACCGCTGCGCCGAGATGAAGGTCGCACTCGGCTTGGTCGGCACGACAGCGGATCTGAAGAACCTCGTGCGCTGGCACAGCAAGAAAAAATCGAAGCAACCGCCGCCGCGTTTGGCTCAGGGCTGGCGAGCTGAAGTCTGCGGCGACTTGTTGGCCGACGTGCTCGACGGCAAAGTCAGCTTCCGAGTCGGTGACCGGGACAGCGAGCACCCGCTAGTGTTCGAGGCGATGGCCGAGCCATCGAAGTCCGCCGAGTAGTCCAGCGTCGCGCCTAAGGATTTGCCCGGCCCGAATTTTTTACACAGACAAAGCGCTCGTCCGTCGTCCGAAGGGATCTGCCATGCCTGGCAAACGCTACCGAGTAGCTGTCATTGGCTCGACCGGCCACGGGGACTACGGCCACGGAATCGACACGGCGTTTCGTGGTCTCGAACGTGCCGAGATCGTCGCGGTCGCCGACGACAATGCGGCCGGATTGCGGAATGCGGCGCAGCGATTGAATGTCGAGGCCACGTTCGCCGACTACCGTGAGATGCTTGACCGCGTGAAACCGGATGTGGTCTGTGTCGGCCCGCGCTGGGTCACGGATCGCGTTGCCGTCCTGCAAGCCGTGGCGCAGGCCGGATGCCACGCCTACTGCGAGAAGCCTTTCGTTGCGGATCTCGTGTCGGCCGATGCGATTCAATCGGCCTTTGCGGCGCATCACGTTCGGTTGGCGATGGCTCATCAATGGAGAGCGATGCCGCCGGTACAACGAGCCTTGGCCGAAATCCGTTCCGGCAAGTACGGCCGAGTGCTGCGAATGCGAGCTCGGCCAAAGGACGACGCTCGCGGCGGCGGTGAAGAGTTGCTGGTTCACGGCACGCACTGGTTCGACGTGATGATCGCGATCGCCGGGGCTCCTCGTTGGGTCAGTGGGCATCTGCGAATCAAAGGTCGCGAAGCGACGAAAGCAAATCGGCGCGAAGGCTCGGAACCGGTCGGGCCGATCTGCGGCGACTCAATGCTCGCGGTCTTCGGTTTCGAGGACGGCGTCATCGGCTCGTTCGATTCGACGGCGAATACGTCCCCTAGTTCGCGGCGTCCAGCCAACAGCGACGAGCCGAAACCGGTGTGGGACAGCGTCTACGGCCTGACCATCGAGTGTGAAGATGCGGTCTTGCAACTGCGTCAGCCGGGCGATGTCTACGTCTATCCCGCGAATGGAATACTCCCCGACTTTGAGCAGCTTCAGTGGAAGAAGCTGTGGGTCGAAGACTGGCACTTCACCCCGGAACATCAGCCGCGCCCAATTCGCCAGGAATGGCTCGCGCTGGGCAACCGCACGTTGGCAAACGATCTTTTGGACGCAGTGGAAAAGAATCGCGAACCGCTGTCTCCGATTCGGCACGCCATGCTGATCACGGAAATGATGCAAGGAGTTTACGCCTCGCATTTCACCGACGGCCGCCGAGTTTCAATTCCGCTGGCCGAGCGTACGCATCCGTTGGCCTGACGTGGGACAGGTTTTCAACCTGCCAAGCGGTGTTTTCAGGGTTTGCCAATTTGGTCTAAAACTCCGCACGACAAACTCGCCCGACGCGCCAGCGAGGGTTTGTCCTGTTGCTCGTGGATTGCCGATCGGCGCTGGCGCGTCGGGCGAGTTTGACCAAAGGAATGGAATCCATGTGGCGTCGTGTGCCGTGGTTGATCGTCGTGTGCTCGATGCTGTTGATGGCCTTGGGCCTGACCGGCATCGCGCGCGGAGACGAACTGTTCGGTCGCGGCGTCTTCTTTTGTTTCAATCGGCAATTGCTGTGGGTCGGCATGTCGCTGCCGGCGATGGGTCTGGCGATGCTGGTGCCGTATCGGTCGTTGCGGTCGCTGAGCTATCCGGCGTTCGCGGGGAGTCTGCTGCTGCTGGTCGTTGTGCTGCTGATGCCGAGCGTCAACGGAGCACGTTGCTGGATTCCGCTGGGCTTCATGAACTTTCAGCCGTCGGAGTTGGCGAAGCTGGCTTATGTGCTGGCGCTCGCGCACTACTTGATGTACCGCGACAACTTTCGCCGGTTGACGGGACTGCTCGTGCCGTTCGTGCTGACACTCATTCCCGTTGCGTTGATTCTGCGCGAGCCGGACTTGGGAACGGCATTGCTTTTCATTCCGACGTTGTTCGCGATGCTCTTCGCGGCCGGAGCACGCCCTCGGCACCTGGCGATGATCGTGATGCTGGGAGTGATCGCGTCACCATTGTTGTGGGTCGCCATGAACTCCGAACAGAAGTCGCGGATCGTGTCGCTGTTCCAGCAGCGAGACAGCGGCGAGGCTCCACGCGGCGACGCCTACCAGCAGCATCAAGCGAAGCGTGTCCTCGCGCGCGGCGGCGTATGGGGCACCGAATTGACCGGCGAGACGTTTGAGATCGTGACCTGTCCGAATTGTGCAAGCCGCTTCGGCGTGAAGAGTGATCTCGGCTTCGGCCACTCAGCGACCTGCCCTCGCTGCGAGAAGGTCACTCCGCTGCCCGAGCACTCAGAACTCACGCTACCCGAGTCACGCACTGACTTCATTTTCTGCCTGATCGGCGAACGCTGGGGCTTCGTCGGCTGCGGGGTAACGCTGCTGTTGTATGTGCTGCTGGTTGCTCGCGGCCTGATGATCGCAAACGCCACACGCGAGCCGTTCGGGCGGCTGTTGGCGGTCGGCATCGTCACGCTGTTGGCCTCGCAGACGATCATCAACACCGGCATGACCTGCGGCTTGATGCCGGTCACAGGGATCACGCTGCCGCTGGTGAGCTACGGCGGATCGAGCTTGCTGATGACAGCGGTCGGCATCGGCCTGCTTCTCAACGTCGGGATGCGTCCCGGCTACGAAGTCAGCGGCGAACCGTTCCGCTGGCGTTCCTCCACTGCCTGAGTTTTCTCCGCGACAATCTGCGTAATCTGCGTTTCAAATTTCTTAACGCAGATTTCGCCGATGAACGCAGAGAGGAGAGATCACTCTTTCGAAATCGTTTCATCCAAGTTCAGCAACAACGACGCGACGCTGGTGAACGCGGCGAGGTCCACCGGATTGAGTTTGTCACTGGCCTTCGATTCGCCGACGGCGATCAGCTTCTTGGCGGCGGATTCGTCCTTGGCGAAGGCTTCTCGGAGAGTTTGCAGACGCTTCGAGAGCACCGCGAGTTCGTTGGGCTTCGGCGACCGCGACGTGCAGCGGCGGAAGGCATCGGTCAAACGTGCGGCGTCATCGGTTGCGGGGCCGAGCAGTACTCGTTGTGCCAGAGTGCGGGCGGCTTCGACGAACGTGACATCATTCAGCGTGACGAGCGCGTGCAGTGGCGTGTTCGTGCGAGCGACTTTGACCTGGCACGTTTGCCGCGTCGCGACATCAAAGAAAATTGTCGGGCCGACGATGCGTCGCCAGAACTGGTACAGACTGCGGCGATACAACGCCTCGCCGCCCTCCTGTTGATAGCCGATGCGGCCGAAAGTCGCTTCTTCCCAGATGCCCGGAGGCTGATAGCCCTTCACCGGCGGGCCACCTTGTTTTTCGACGAGCAGACCGCTGACGGCGAGCGCCTGATCGCGAATCATCCAGCTTGGCAGTCGGTAACGCGGGCCGCGCGCGAGCAGCCGGTTTTCGGGATCTTCCAAAGTCGACATTCGGAGTTCGGAACTCGGAACGGCAGTCGTCAATTCTGACTTCCGACTTCCGGCTTCCGCCCTTCCCGATTTTTGTCGGTACGTCGCACTCGTCACGATCAGGCGGATCAGCCGCTTGACGTTCCATCGCGGGTTGGCCAACTGTGCGGCGAGTTCTTTGTCGTGCTCTCGACTCGCGGCGATCAACTCTCGACTTTCCATGAATTCGGCGGCGAGCCAGTCGAGAAGTTCCGGGTGCGATGGCTTCTCGCCTTGCACGCCGAAGTCTTCGGTGGTCTTCACGAGCCCGGTTCCAAAGAACGTCTGCCAGTAGCGATTGACGGTGACTCGCGCGGTCAGCGGGTGTTCGGGAGCCATCAGCCAGCGAGCGAGCGTCAACCGATTGGTCGCCGGTTCAGCCGGCTGCGGCAGGACAGCGGGCAAGCCGTGCGAAACCTTGTCGGCGTACTTGTCGTACGCACCGCGAACGAGGATGAACGTCTCGCGCGGCTGCGGCCGTTCGCGCATCACCATCGTGCGTGGCAGCGAGCGCTCAAAACCATCACGAGCTTTCTTCGCATCATCGGCCATTCGCCGAGCGGCCAGCAGCATCGATTCGTTGTTGAGGAAGTGCTCGGTGACGGCTTTCTTCTGTGCGTCATTGCGTTTTTCGGCGGCAATATTGAGAGCCTCACGCACCGCCGCCGGCATCGGTCGCACCGAAGCGACCGGCGAATTCGTCAGCGACATTCGGAACCGGCCGAGAACGTGCGCGACGTGGATCGTTTGAAATTCCAAACGGACACGCACCGTCGTTTCGCCGTCGAGCGTCGCGATGGGCGTGCGCGGTTCGAAGACCGCGACGTGAGGTTTGCCGAATTCGTTGGCGATCGCCCAGCCGGTGTCGTTGCGGCCGTCGATGGCGTTGGCGGGCGGGAAGGTCGGCTGCTCGTAGTCGGCTCGAATCGCGGACAACTCGACTGGCTTGTCGTTGAGGAACAGTTTCAATTCGGACAACACGAAGTTGCCGTTGTCGGCTCGGCCGGGGCCTTTGTTGACGAGTGAATCGTCCGGCAACGCCTCGAGTTGAATGCCAGTCAGTCCAGTGAGCTTCGTCTTCACGACCAATTCAAACGAGTCTTTCGCGGGGTTATCACCGCTGGCGAGCACGCTGTGGTCGTCGAACTTCTTCAGCGTCGCACCCGATTCGGATTTCAGCCCATCGAATGTCAGCACCGACCATTTCGGCTCGGCCGCGCTGCCGGTGGCGACGAGCGATTTCTCCCACTCCCCTTGCGAGTCGCGGAGTTTGCGGTCGAGATCGTCGCGAGACTTGTTGGCGGCATTCTCAGCCCCACGGAGGTCGTCGATCTTCTTCTGCTGTTCGGGGCCGGCGAACGTGATGATCGGATTTGCGAGTCCGCCGGCGTCGTTCGCGCCGCTCTCGTCGATCGAGTTGAAGAACGCCGAAAGCTGGTAGTACTCCTTCTGAGCGAGCGGGTCGAACTTGTGGTCGTGGCAGCGACAGCAGTTGAATGTCAGCCCCATCCAGACGGTGCCGGTGGTCTCGACGCGGTCCTGGACGTAATCGACTCGCGACTCTTCGGCGATGCGGCCACCCTCGCCGTTGATCATGTGGTTGCGATGGAAGCCGGTCGCGATGAGCTGCTGCTGCGTCGGATTCGGCAGTTGATCGCCGGCAAGTTGTTCGATTGTGAATTGGTCGAACGGCAGGTTGTTGTTGAGTGCCTCGATGACCCAGTCGCGCCAAAAATACATCGTGCGAGTCGGGTCGCCCTGATAGCCGTTCGTGTCGGCGTAGCGGGCGGCATCGAGCCATTCCCACACCATCCGCTCTCCAAATCGCGGCGACTTGAGCAGTCGATCGACGACCTTTTCGTAGGCATCCGGCGACTGATCCGCGACGAACGCATCGAGTTCCTCCAGCGATGGCGGCAGGCCGGTCAAGTCGAGCGTGACGCGGCGGATTAACGTGTGCTTCGGAGCTTCCGGCGACGGTGCGAGACCTTCGCGTTCCAGCCGCTCGCGGACGAACGTGTCGATGGGATTGGTTCCGGGCTTCAGGCCACGGACGTCGGGAAGTGCTGGCCGACGAATCGAGTCGAACGCCCAATGCTTGCCCCATTTTGCTCCGCCGTCGATCCAGGCTTTGAGCAACTCGATCTGTGCCGCGGCGAGCTTGCGGCCCGACTTTGGCGGTGGCATGACGGCATCGACGTCCGCCGAAAGAATGCGTTTTATCAGCTCGCTCTCGCCACTCTTGCCGGGCACGACGATTGGTTTCTCGGTCCGCAGCGCGCTCTCCTGTTGGTCGAGTCGCAGGTCGGCTTCACGCGATTTCGCGTCCGGGCCGTGACACGAGAAACAGTTGTCCGACAGGATCGGCAGGATGTCTCGCGAGAAGTTCGGCGGGTCTGCGGCCGGGATGGATGAGCTCGTCACGAACAGTGTCGTGAGGGCGAGCAAACTACGGCGAAGAACTGTTTGCGGCATGATGGCGTCGGTGGGCAAGCGGGGGAGTGGCACTGACCGAAGGCACACGAAGGGTCAAAGTCTAACGCGGGAGTTGACCACAAAGAACGCCAGCAGCTTGCTGGCTGAGCCGGTTGTGAACTGGTCTTGCTCCCGCTCCCGTTGGGAGAGGACCGGAGTGAGGGAACCGATCATTGTTGACGCGTCCTCTGGGGTCGGAACCCTCATCCGGCCTTCGGCCACCTTCTCCCAGAGGGAGAAAGAATCTCACGGGAGTCGAGCACACGAGCAGGCCGCTACTTTTCAAACGACAGACGATGCAGTTCGCGTTCGATTTGGACGTCGATGGTTTTGTCGGCGAGGTTGGGACGAAGGTCGGTGAAGTTCCGTTGGTCGGCACGCAGGTCGGCGGACAGCGGCAAGAGGCGGCCGTTGCGCTTGTCCAAGACCGAGACGCGAAACGTGGGGGGACTCGGCGGCTGCGGCTGCGGTTGTGGTCCGCCGACGATTTGCATTCGCGTGGCCAGCAGCAGCACCGGCGAGTCGGCTGGCTGGGCCGCTTGCAGGCCATCCCAGTCCACCGACGCGGACCACTGCTGCCGTCCCGTCGTGCGTTCGAAGCCGAAGGCGGGGCCATGCACTCGCCAGTGGTCGAAGTTCAGCAAGCTGACTCGCGGACGCGGCTTGTCGGCGGCAACAGGTTCTTCGACGTTCGTCAGCAGCAGCCAGCGTTCACGATCTCGTAGCACGACGAAATGTGTGACGTTTTCGATCGGCGGCAGTTTTTGTTCGAGCAGTCGTTGTCCGTCTCGCAGCGACCAGATCGTGAATCGGCCGGTCGGTTCCAGCATCGCGACCGAATCTCCCAGCGAAACGCACGGCAATGTGTCGAGCGGAAATCGTTCTCGCAACAGATCGGTGTTCGTCGCGGCGTCGAACAGCCGCAGTTCGGATTCCGACCACGTCAGCACGTTGCGGCCGAGCGTCGCCAATCGAGTCGCGGCCCCGATCTCCGCTCGTTTCAACAATCGTCCGTCGAGTGTGCTGAGCACGAACAGCTCGCGACCATCGGTGCTGGTCGCGACGACGAATCGCTCGTCGCCGGAAAGTTCACAGCCCGCCGGCAAGCCGTCAAAGATCCACAGCAGCTCGCCAGTCGCCAGACTGGACGCGATCAAACGGTGACCGGCTTGATGGCAGATGACGTCGTGGCCGACGATGGCGACTCGGCCCAATCGGCGGCCGGAGGAATCCGACATCACAAACCGGTCGGGCGTTCCAGCGATCACATTTTGAATTCGGGCTGGCAGAGGCGTGACTTGCGGTTCCTGACGACGGTCGAACAAAACGCTCTGCCACATCAGACGCGGTTCTGAGGTGGCCGTCGGTTCGGGCTTTGCGTCGGCCTTGCCGTCGTTCTCAGTTTTCGGCGTGGATGGCGTCAACGTGTCGAGCACCAGAAATCGCTCGCCCAAATTCAGCACCAGCCAGCGTGCGTGCCAAGTTGCCGACAGTCCGACGACGTGCGGCGTCGAGTAATTCTCGAACGGAAGTTTCGTCCGCCACTGCTCGCGACCGAAGCTGTCACGAGCCACGACCGCTCGGCCTCCGGCATCACGCCACAATTGCCAATTCTCGTGGAGCGCATCGGGTGGAGCGGACCAATCGAGGTGATACCACGCATTCAGCGGTTCGCTGTTGCTGACCTTCTCTGACTTGAGTGCCTGTGTCGGCCAGCCGGTTTTTAAGGGTTCGGAAAACTCCTCGCGCCAGCGTGCCGCCCACTCGCGCCCCGTCTTGCCTTCGAGACATTGCTCATCGGCGAACCGAGTGGCCAGATCGTCGATCAGCGGCCGAGCGAGTTCGACTTGCCCCAGCGACAGCCACTGCTGAGCCAGCCTCACCGCCGCGAACGCCCCCCCTTCGGCAAGCAACTGCGACTCGAATTCATGTCGCTGCTTGCGCGCGTCGAGCCGTTCGATCAGCGTGCGCCGAGCCACGCTGGCCGAATTATTCCAACCGAACAACGCCAGGAAATCTCGCAGCCGAGCCGGTCCCGAACCTTCGAGCGCCGTGCGCAATCGCGCCGCCACTTCGTCGTCCAAAACGCGGCGATCCTCGGCCGACATCGCCGAATGCAGTTCGAGCAACTCCGCCGCGAGCCAGCGATCCAGCCGCGCGGCCGTCGAGCCGGTCACGATTTCCAATTCGGTCGACGGCTCCCAGGCATCCGCCAACTTCAGCAGCTCGCGAGCCGCCGCCAGCGACTCGCCGCGGCGTTGCCAACTGGCGGCTCGCAACCGAGCGAACAGCAACCGCTGCTTCGGATCATCCAGCAGCGTTTCGAGTTCGCGAATCGTCGCTTCGAGGTCGGTCGATTGTCCCAGTCGCACTTCATCGAGTAACAGACCGGCCAGCAGTTGCTTGGCTTCTGCCGTCGGCCGCAACGCGATCGCTCGTCGCAAGTCTTCGAGGCCTCGTTCGCGACGTCCCAAATGCAGGTTCATCCGGCCGCGTTCTTCAAGTGCTCGCGCGTTGTCGGCGTTCTGCAGCAAGGCGTCGGCGATGGCTTGTTGGTGCTCTCGCAATTGCGGAAACGCTGCGATGTGCGACGCCGATTGTGACACCAGTCGTCCGTCGGCCGCGATCAGATTGCCGAGCAACTCCTTCGCCGCAACCGCCGTTCGGGCCAGCAACCGTCCCGAACGAGTCTCGATGCTCACGACTTCGCCGGAGATCAGCGGCAGATGCAACACGCCGTCCGACAAGACTCCGTGTCCCCCCAGCGGCGTGATCGACACGGCGCGCGGCCATGCCGGCTTGCCGTCTGACAGCCGCAACGCGCGAACCTCGTTGGCGGTGACGACCAGCACGTTGGAATCTTCGGTGATCCCCGCCAAGAAGAGTCCCTCTGCGCGAGGTTGTTTCCACAACAGCCGGCCATCGCACGCGTCGAGACACAGCAGTTCGCCGAGGTCGGGCGGAGCCACCAGCACGCGGTCTCGCGCGGCGATCGACACGCTCTGTCGCCACGACGCCTCGAACCCGGAATTCGGGGGATGAAAATCAAACCGCCGTGCCGGAATCCGATCCATCGGCTCGCGGTAGGCGTGTTGCCAACGCAGTTCGCGCCGCACCGGATCAACCGCCACGATCGATCCCGCACCGGTCGGACAGACGATGCACTCGCCGACGACCGTTGGACTCAATCCCGTGTCACGCGCCATGCCAGACCAGATCGGATCGCACGGCGCGAGCGTCTGCGTCCACAGCAGCTTGCCATCGCGTGGGTCGAGTACCACCAGCCGCAAATCAATTCCGTCATCCGTCAACGCGAAGAGTTGTCCGCGCCACGGCAACGGCGGGCCGAGAAAGTATGCTCCAGATCCCGACAGTTCGTAATCGCCGCGCGGGCCACCCAGTTCCCAGCGCAGTCGTCCGGTCGCCGCTTCGATCGCGACCAGCTTGTTGAACTCGCGCGAGATGAACATCCCCCGCCACGCGATCTGCGGAGACCTCAAGTTGCCCTCGCGATCTTGCAGCGAGAAGATCAACTCGCCATCGCTACTGAGCGACCCGTGAGTCACATCCTCCCAGACACGCTGCTGGAGCCAACCCTCCAATTCTGGGGACAGGCGAGTCGGCCGGCGACCACGACGCACGTCTCCCAGCATCTCGGCCAATTGCGGATCGACCATCGCTGAATGCCAGAGCGATTGACCGTCGGAGAGTCGAAACGCTCGCAACTGCGACAGCGTGCGGATGACCACCACATCTCCGACGACGATCGGTTGCGCCGCGATGACCGCCGTCTGATCGGTCTGTCGGCGTTGTTCGAGATGCGACTTCACTTCAACCCGCACGCGTCCCCAAGTGCCGCGCAGCACGGTCGGCGAGCGATCCGATTTTTCGTTGCCGACGGAATCCGGCGTGTCCGCAGTTGCATCGGGCGGTGATTCCGCATCGTCATCGTCCAACAACGAGTGCGACCACGCGACGTGCTCTGTCGGAACGGCGGGAGCGGCGACCGAGTTCCGAGCTGCGTTGCCAGCTTGCAGCGGCCACTCCGCGCGACGTTCGCCGGTCATTCGCAACGGACGCAATGGGACGCCGGCCCAACGATCCTGCCAGTCGAGGGCCTCAGAATCCTCCGTGAACCACGGCAACTCGCCGCCGCTGTTGCGCGCGACGGGTTTGTCGCCGAACGACTTTTTCAATTCGAGAAGGACTTCGCGACAACGCTCGTCGCGACCGGCCAATCGCCATGCCAGAGCCAATCGCAACGACAACAGCGGCTCGCGCGGTGCGCGAGCGTGCGGCCAATCACGCACCTCCTCGAATCGTCGCGCGGCCGCCAGCGGCTCGCCGAGGTCGAGTTCGCGCAGTCCCAGCGCGACGGTCGCGTCGTAACCGGCCGACGTGTGCAACGATTGCCGAGCGACCTCTTCGACCGCTCGCCAGTCGCCGTTCACCAGCGCGGCGCCGAGTTGCACTCGCCCCGCTTTGCCAACCAACAACTCGTAGGCTTGCCGACCTTGCGGCGACATCCCGCCGATCAGTTGCCGAGCTTCAAACTTCAAGCTGCGTGTGGCGACACGCCGATCCCCTTCGGGAGCCGGGTCCAGCAAGACGTCGTCCGCTGCGGGACCGTCATCGGTCTCGGAGCTGTCCTCCAACAGCGTTTGCAGCAGCCGCAGAGCCTGCGATTCTTCCGGCTTCTCGTTGGGTTCGCGCGGAGCCAGCATCTGTCGAGCTTGTTCCAATCGCTGCACCAAACGCCGCTCGCGCACCGGCCCAGCGTTGTCGGGATCATTCACGGGAGGCACCGGCACCTGAGCCAGCACCGCGAACGCCAAACTCAACGCCGCGACGAATCCGATCAAGCTCGGCAACCGGGCTGATGAGGACTGTCGCATGTGCTCGCTCCTTGCCAGTTCGTGGAGACCGCGATTTTACGAACCGTCATGCGATTTGGGACAGCCGAAAACGGCGGTCAGTCGGCCATGTCTTCCTTGGGGGGTTCTGGCAACCAGAACGAGGCGATGAATCCGACCAAATAGACCCCGAAGCCGACGGCCGCCGCCGTGTAAGCCAGCTTGAGCGGAGCGTTCGCGAGATCATCGGTCGCCGCCAACGTGGCCGTCACCCACGCGAACGAAGTTCCGATCAAGCGGCCTCCGATATTCGCGGCAAAGCTTTCGCCAGTCCCTCGCAAGTGCAGCGGATACACGCGCGGCAGGTAGTTCCCCCAAAAACTGAACTGCGCCACGGTCACGAACCCGGCGAGAAACAAGCCGACATACGTCAGCGACAAACTGGTCGTCGCAAAGTACGCGAAGATGATCGGCATCAAGATCAAACCGGGGACTTGGAAGACTCGCAGCAACTTTCTGCGACCGACGATGACGAGCGCCAGAGCCGCCAGTGCAAAGCGTCCCAGCAGACCGCCGACCTCTTGGACTTTCGTGACGCTGGCCGCAACCTCCTGAGTCACTCGACCCTTCACGCGGCCTTCGATCTTCCCTTTTTCACCCGCGAGGATTTTCTTCTGTTCGGCTTCGGATTTGTCCTTGA
Source organism: Planctomycetota bacterium (assembly GCA_003669125.1). Taxonomy (GTDB): domain Bacteria; phylum Planctomycetota; class Planctomycetia; order Planctomycetales; family Planctomycetaceae; genus SXKJ01. Next base: position 3,428 of record QWQF01000203.1, on the reverse strand, counting down.
GCTTGTCTTGAACGATCGGTGACGCCAACCGCTTCGAGACTTCTTCAGCGACCGCCGGAGCTTCCAGAGCGGCTTTGACTCGCTCCTTTGTTTCGGGGAGGCCGGGGATGATGCGTTGAATGTGTTGAATCGCTCCGAACGCTCCACCGAAACTGCAGGCGAACATGATCGTCGTGACGATCGTCGTCCGGCGAAGTTCCGGAGCGAACAACTGCGCGATGCTCGGTCGCTTGAGCGTCCCCGATTCTTTCTTCTTGGCCCAAACGGGGGACTCTGGCAGGAACGGACGAATGCAAATCAACGGAATCGCGGGGATGACCCCCGACATCAGCGTGTAACGCCACGCCGCGTGAGCACTCTCGTCGGAGATGACTCCCCCGAAGATCGCCTGGATCGCCGGCAGCTTCGAGCCGTACGCGAGCGCCAATCCGTTCGCCACGGCGACCAGCAATCCGCCGACCGACGAAAACGCCTGCGTGTAGCCCAGCACCTTCTCTCGCTGATGTGGATCGGAAAAAAGTTCCGCCAGCCACGCGACCGCCGCGACGAACTCCACACACACGCCGATGAACACAAAACAGCGGAAAAAAAGGAGCATCCACACGCTGGTCGAAAACCCGGCGGCGAGCGCCGAGAAGGCGTAAATCAAAATCGACCACGTCAGCACGCGACGACGACCGAGTCGATCGGTCAAATAGCCGCCCACCAAACCAAAGACGCCCCCCGCAATGGCCGGAATGTAAAACAAGCGTCCGACCCAAGTATTGAATTCCGGCGATCCCGGCGCCGCTCCAACCAGTTCCTGCAACGCCGGACCAACGATCAACGGCAACATCAGCAATTCATAAATGTCGAAGGCGAAGCCGATCGACGCGATCACGCAGATCAGCCATTGGGTCGAGGTGAGTTTGAACGAGGCGGGCGGGGCGGAAGCGTCCGACATGAGGATTCCTTGAGGCTGGAGACGTCAAAGCGGGGCCGGAATTCTATCTCGACGTGCGCCGATTCAAACCCTAGTGAAATCCTCGGCGGCGTTTGTCGGTGTATCGCTCGAGCGCCTCGACGATGACTTTGGACGAGGCCTCCGCTGCTTGGAATTGATCGACCTCGACCGACTTCCCTTCCAGCGTTTTGTAGTCCTGGAAAAAGCGACGGACCATCGACAGCCGATGCACCGGCAGTTCATCCGCTTCTTGGAAGCTGGCGTATTCGGGATCGTCCATCGCGACGGCGATGATTTTGTGATCCTTTTTGCCGCTATCGACCATCGTCATCAGCCCGATCGCTCGCGAGCGGACCAGTGTCAGCGGCGCGACCGGCTCTTGGCAAAGCACCAGCACGTCGAGTGGATCGTCATCCTCGGCCAGCGTCTGCGGGATGAAGCCGTAACTCGCCGGATAATACACAGCCGAGTACAGAATCCGATCGAGCTTCAGCAGTCCGGTCGTCTTGTCGAGTTCGTACTTCACGCTCGATCCCATCGGAATTTCGATGACGGTGACAAATTCACGCGGCAAGTTTTCACCGGGTGTCACGTCGTGCCAACAGTGCATGCTTCTTTTTCTCCAATTGATCGCGATTGTCGTGCGGGCATCTCGCCTGCACTTTGTCCTGTCCCCAAAAAACACTGGTGCAGGCGAGACGCCCACGCCACAACATGGGGCGACTTGTAGTGCCTGCCACCGCGCGGCGAAAGTACCGCCGAACCACCAGATCTCACAACTTTGAGCAGGGCCACTTCGATGATCGTGCAATTCGGTTCGTGTCGCATCGAACTCGCTCTGGGGGACATCACGGGGCAGCAAGTCGATGCGATCGTCAACGCGGCGAACTCACAGTTGGCTGGCGGAGGCGGTGTAGACGGCGCGATTCATCGCGCGGCCGGGCCGTTGCTGATGGAGGAGACCCGTGCGAAGTTTCCCGACGGATGTCCGACTGGCTCGGCCGTCGCGACTTCGCCGGGGCGGTTGTCGGTGAAGTTCGTCTTTCACGCCGTCGGCCCGGTCTGGCGCGGGGGTGTCGCGGGCGAGGCAGATTTGTTGGCCTCGGCCTATCGCCGCTGCTTGGAGTTAGCGGTCGAACACTCCTGCCGCCGCATCGCCTTTCCCGCGCTCAGCACGGGAGCTTACGGCTATCCGATGGATCTCGCCGCCGAACGATCGCTGGCAACGGTGCGTGAATTCTTGCTGCAGCACCAGCAACCGGAACTCGTCCGTTTCGTACTGTTCGATGGCGGAAGTTTCGGGGCGTTCGCTCGCGCGCTGGAAGCGATGGCGGAGTGAGTATCGGACATCACGCACTGACAAGTTCGGTCATCCACCAGATGCAGGCCGAGCGTCGGCTCACGAAAGGCTTTCGTAGTGACTCGCGGCTGCGCGAACGAGTCGAGGTTCTCGGCCCCACGCTGACGCTCGACAAGCTGCGTCGAGCCATCGCCACCCGCTGCCGGGACCGCCTCGCCCGCCCGTGGGACGTGATGGTTCAAATGCTCGTGGCCGACAAGAAACAGCACCGCCACCCGCGAATTGACAACGATAGTTCGGCCCCGTGGACTGACTTGCTCGTTGTAAACGATCCTGTCCTTTGTTCGCTCAGTGACGGCACGAATCAAAGAGTCGCGCCCCTTTTCCTGGTCCCCTTTTCCTGGTCCACCGTCCGCCACAACGGCATCGACCGCCGCCTCACCGGCGGGCATGGGCATGTGATTGCCGAGATTGCGGCATAGAATTCGTCTCACGCACCGCATGAGAGTTTTTGAGGCCGCCACAGCGATGACGTACTACGAATTCATCTGGACCGACGAAATCATCGACCACTTGGCGGAACACGGCGTCAGCTCCGATGACTTTGAAAAAGTGGTCAGCGAGCCGGATCGAATTGGCTACAGCCGCAGTTCCGGCGCTCCGTGCTGTTGGGGCGAAACTTCGGATGGCCGATTCTTGTTTTGCGTTTATGATCTCGAAGACGATGGAATCACAGTGATTCCCCGAACCGCTTACGACACTCGCCGGCTTGGCCAGTAAACGCTTCCAATTCCAACTAGGTTTGCCATGAGCACGACTTCCAAATCCATTTCTCCCGAAAAGTTGGCCGACATCCGAGCCAGTTGGCCCAACATCGAGGCCGAACTTTCTGAGCAACAGGAGCGGCTCTCACGCATGAACGAAGCGGCGGCTGAAAGCTCACTGACCGGCCAACTCCGCCAAGCCGTCCATCACAGCGGCCAACAAGTTCCGCAAATCGCCACCGCTGCGGGGATCACGCCAGAAATACTCTGCGATTGGCTTGAGGGACTGAGAACACTGCGCTCCGATGTACTCGACCGGATTGCCCAAGCCATTGGAGCGTCCACTCACTTTTCGCTTCAACCAAAGTCGGCAAAGACTCGTGGCTGATCGTAACAGACCACAATCGAATCGTTGGACGCC
>QWQF01000166.1 GCA_003669125.1 Planctomycetota bacterium | reverse complement strand
TCGGTCAGGCGGAAGTCGCGGCCGGCGTGGCGGTAGGTGAGGCGTTCGTGGTCGAAGCCCATCTGGTGCAGCAGCGTGGCGTGGAGGTCGTGGATGTGGACTCGGTTCTCGATGGCTCGATAGCCGAAGTCATCCGTGCTGCCGTAGGCCAGGCCCCCTTTGATGCCGCCGCCCGCGAGCCAGACGGAGAAGCCGTGATGATTGTGGTCGCGGCCGGTGGGGTTGCCTCCGCCGATGGGAATCTCGACAGCGGGCGTGCGGCCGAATTCGCCGCCGCACAGCACCAGCGTATCGTCGAGCAAACCTCGCTGAGCCAGATCGGTCAGCAACGCGGCGATGGGGCCGTCCGCTTCATTGCCGAGCTTGCGATGTTCGCCGGCGATGTTGCTGTGTGAATCCCAGGGCTGGACGTCTCCGTGATAACACTGCACGACGCGGACGCCGCGCTCGATCAGTCGCCGGGCAATCAGCATTTGGCGACCGTGAACCGTCTCCGCTTTGTAGAGCTCTTGTGTCGCCTTCGATTCCTTCGAGATGTCGAGCGCGTCGGTCGCTTCCATCTGCATGCGGAACGCGAGTTCAAACGATTGGATGCGGGCTTCGAGGTTCGCGTCTTCTTGGCGAGCGGCCTGATGTTGGCGATTCAGTTTCGCCAGCAGGTCGAGTTGCCGTCGCTGATCGGCCGCGCCGATGACCGGATTTTGGATGTTGGCGATCAACTCGGTGACGTTCGTCTTGCGCGTGTCGAGGTACGTTCCCTGATAAATGCCCGGCAGGAACGAGCTGCGCCAGTTCGACGAATCAGCAACGGGCAGTCCGGGGCACAGCGTCACGAATCCCGGCAGGTTCTGGTTCTCGCAGCCCAATCCGTAGGTCAGCCACGAGCCATAGCTGGGCCGCGACAGACGTTCGTCTCCGGTGTTCATCAGCCTCATGCTTTGTTCGTGGTTCGGCGTGTTGGCGTACATCGAGCGAATCACGCAGATGCGATCCGCGTGACGGCTCGCCGTTTGGTGAAAGATTTCACTGCACCACAAACCGCTGTCGCCGTACTGAGCGAACTGGAACGGCGAAGCCAACGCGACGCCGGTCTCCCGTTCGGTCGTCAAGTTGCCGAGCGGCAGCTTCTTGCCGCTCCATTTCGTGAGCTCCGTTTTTGGATCCCAGGTATCGACCTGCGAAGGGCCTCCGTTGAGATAGATGTGAATGAGATGCTTGGCTCGCGGCGCGAAGTGCGGACTGCGCACCGCCAACGGATTGCTCGATGCCACCTCTTCCGCATGCAACAACGCCGGCAACGCGAGCAGACCAAGTCCCGTCCCGGTTGTGCGGAGCAGGTCGCGACGTGAGAGCAAATTGAATGGATCGTTCATGGTTTTTCCGTCAATCAACAAACATCAGCTCGTTGCTCATCAACAACACTTGGGCGAGCTGTTCCAGCGAGCCGGCTTGGCGGAATTCGCCACACCACGCGAGTTCGTCCGCTGTCGGATCGCGTCCGAAAACAGCGAGGTACAAATGCGTGATCGTGTTCGCGGCTTCCGTTTTCGCCGGACGACTCGCCAGTGCTTTCGCTCGCCCCAGCACGAAGGTTGAGTTCATCGCGAACAGAGCCTGTTGCGGCACCGTCGTCATCACGCGGCGCGGCGTCGAGGTATCGGCGTTCGCGAAATCAAAGTTCTGGACCATCGCCGGGATGTTTTGTCGTTCGACAAAGGCGTACACGGTGCGACGGCGATTGCTCTCGTCGGTGATGAGCGGCGGTCGGCCGAACATCGTTTCGTCCAACTCGCCCGACGCGACGAGCAGCGTGTCGCGCATCTGCTCGAAGTCGAGCCGCCGGCGGTTGGCTCGCCACAGCAGCGAGTTTGCTATGTCGGCTTCGAACTGCTTCGTCATTTCTGGCGTCTCCGGAATTCGCGATGCCCGCTGATACGCTCGCGAGGTGACGATCAACTCATGCAGCGGCTTCGTGCGCCAACCGTGGCGGATGAAGAATTCGGCCAGGAAATCGAGCAGCTCGTGTTGGACCGGGCGTTTGGTTCGCAGGCCGAAGTCGCTGGGGTTCTCGACCAGCGGCTCGCCGAAGTGGTGCATCCAGACGCGATTCACCCAGACTCGCGCGGTGAGCGGGTTGTCGCGCGACGCGATCGCGTTGGCCAGATCGAGTCGCCCGCCGCCGTCGGTGAAGTTCGCTCGGTCGGCTTTCGACAACACGCTGAGGAACCGTCGCGGGATCGGCAATCCGCGTGCGCTGGGATCGCCGCGCTGGAAGATCACGGGATCGCATAAGACTTCGGAATCGGCGACGACCATCGCTCGCGGCGCGGCGTCTTTGTGTTTGACGGCGATGGCATCAAGCTGCCCCAGCAAACCGCGAAAGGCGTCCCCCGGTTGCCGCGAGAGATAAAACGTCACGTCTCGTTTCGGAAACCAGACGGGGCCGTTGCGTGAAACCAGCAACGCGGCGATCGGGTCCGCTTCGTCGGGAGTTTTGGCGCAGACGTCGCGGATGATCGTGCCGTAGGCTCGCGCGACCTCGGCTGGCATTTGCGGCTTGGCGGCGACGAGTCCGTCGATGATCCGTTGGTAGATGCCGCGAGCCTTCCATTCCTCCGGCTTCAGCACCGGTTCGCGCATCAGGTCATGCCACGGTCCGAAGAGCGGGTCGTCGGCAAACGCTCGGCGAGCGATCAGTTGCCGCCAGCGTTTCGTGATCTGCGGTCGAAGCTGATCGGGGATCAACGACAGAAAGAAGATTGTCGTCTCGGAGACATCGGGTTCGGTCGTGGCGACCTGCACCAGATAATCCGGAGTCCGCTCGCGAGCGGTCTTCAGCGTCGAATCGTAAAGAGCTTGCTGCTGGTCATAGACCTCTTTCAGTTTGGCGGCGAACTCTTGCTCGAACGCTTTGCCGGCTTCCGTGACGGGGGCGGTGCGCGGCCGTTCCAGCGGCTCGATGCAGCTCGCGAAGATGCCGTACAGCGAGTAGTAGTCGGCCGTCGGGATCGGATCGAACTTGTGGTCGTGGCAGCGAGCACAACTGATGGTCAGGCCGAGGAAGCCGCGAGCCACCACGTCGATCTGGTCGTCGATCACGTCATGCCGATTGCTGTCGAACATGCGTCCGAGCGTCAGCAGCCCCAGCGCCGCGAGGTCCGGCGAGTCCTCCGGCAACTTCAATCGGTCCGCGGCGAGCTGCTCGCGAATGAACTGATCGAACGGCTTGTCGTCGTTGAACGCACGGATCACATAATCGCGATAGGTGTAGGCGAACGGCCGGATGCGAGCGTCGCCGTACATCAACACGCCGTCCTTCGCGTCCGAGTATCTCGCCACGTCGAGCCAATGCCGGCCCCAGCGTTCGCCATACCGAGGGGACGCGAGCAGTTCTTGAATGAGCCGCGGGTAATCCTCGCGAGCCGTCGCCAGTTGCTTCTCCGTCGGCGGCAAGCCGATGAGATCAAACGCCGTCCGCCGCACGAGCGTCCGCATGTCGGCCGGCTCCGTCGCGACCAACTTGTTCTCGCGCAGCTTCCGTTCGATCAAGAAATCAATCGGATGAGCATTCGCTTCGATCGCTGGCGGCGCGATCGGCTGAAAGGCCCAATGCCGCTGCGCCGCCGCTTCGATGTCGGTGACGATCTTGGCTCCCGTTCGCGGATCGTGAGCACCTTGCCGAATCCAGGTCGTCAGGTCTTCGATCTGCGCGTCGCTCAGTTTTCCCCCCGCCTCTTTCGGCGGCATCTTGAGTTGCGGATCACGATGCGAGACCGCTCGAATCAGCAAGCTCGCCGACGGATCGCCCGGCACGATCGCCGGGCCACCTGCGCCACCCTTTTCCCAGCCCGTTCGAAAATCCAGACGCAACTTGGCCGACGCTTCCGTGGGACCGTGACATTCGTAGCAATGCTTCACGAGCAGCGGCCGAATCTTCTTCTCGAAGAACTCGACCGCACGCGCCGCATCGTCGGCGCGAACGACGTCGTTGGTCGCGGTACCGAGCAGTATCACGCTAAGAAATAATCTGACGGCCAACCGCAGTGGATTGTTTCGCCAGCGACTTGAGAGGGGATTCATGGTGGCTCCGGCAATCATTGTGCGAACTTGTAGAGGGTCGCGTCCGTCCGCAGATACATGGCACCGTCCACGAATGCGGGGGTCGCGAACGTGCGGCCGGGGAGTTCGTTCGTGCCGAGCACCGCGAACTTCTTGTCGGCTTTCACCCACGTTGCCAAACCGGTCTCGTTCAGGAACAGCACGCGGCCATTCGCAGAGATCGGCGACGCGGAGTAGTTGCCTTCGATTCGCTCCATCCAGTGTCGGTCACCGGTCTTGGCATTCACACATGAAGCGATCCCGTCGTCGGAGACGAAATACAACTCGTCGCCGACCAGCAGCGGTGACGGAGTGCTCGGTGCTCCACGTTTGATTCGCCACACGACGTGCGAGTCGGTGACGTCCCCTTGGCCTCCGAGTTTGACCGCCATCAGTTCGGGGTGGTCGTAGTCGTGGTTGTAAATCACGAGCCCATGCCCCAACGCCGGTTGAGGCACGACCGACCAGCCCGGAGCCAGCACTCGCCATAGCTCGGCACCGTTCGACAAATCGTAGGCCGCGAAGTGATCCGGCCCCGGAGCCAGCACCTGCGCTTTGCCGTTCACCATCGCCACGGTCGGCGTTGCGAACGAATGCGTGAGCCGAGCCTTCACGCCTCGAGGAGTTTTCCAAGCGACCTTGCCGGTCTTGGCATCGACCGCCGCGACGAACGGGTCTTTGCTGCCGTCACACACCACAACCAGCTTGCCATCGTGCAGCACCGGCGAGCCACTGTTGCCGTGAAGCGGCGGGTAATCCATCTCAAAGCAAGTCCATTGCAGCTCACCGTCGGCAGTGGACAGCCGAGCCATCCCCTGTGCTCCGAAGTGGACGAACACGGAGCCGTCGCGAATCAACGGCGTCGGGCTGGCGTGGCTGTTTTTCGTGTGAATCGACGGCGCTTTGTCGACCGCTCGCACTTCGCGATCCCAGATCGTCTTGCCTGTCTTCGCCTCCAACGCCAGCACTCGCAACGACAACCCTTCGCCGCGAGGCACCGCCGTCGTCAGGAACACTCTGCCATCGACAACGACGGGCGACGACCAACCCAAACCAGGAATGCTCACCTTCCAAGCGACATTCTTCGTCTCGGACCACTCCACCGGCGTCGCCGGCCCGACGGCGTGCCCATCGGAATTCGGTCCCCGAAACTGCGGCCAGTCACCGGCCCCCGCGCTCAAGACACACATCGCAATCAATTCGATCATCATCGGTGGGATACCTCATTATTGATTGTTGGTTTCAGCGAGAAGTATCGCATCGTCACTCCACGTCAATCATTCCAGATCAACACTTCCGAGACTCCGCTGCGCGACTGGCTACGATGGGTGAAGACGATGCGGGCTTTCGAGGATATTACCGGATCGAAGCGAGCTTCGTTCCATTGGCTGCCGAGCAGCTGTTCGGGGGATTTCTTGGCGTTGCCGACATCGCGCCACTCGGTGCCGGTCCAATGTTAATCACATACGACGTCGGAGGCTGTACGCAGGGCCTACGCGCCATAAGACGTTTAAAAACTATGAGTTAGGGTTGCGCAATTGAATCGGAGTCATCATCACACGTTCTGGATTCGTTTTTTCCGGAGGTGTGATGAAGAAGACACAATGGGATGGTGTGGTGCTGGGC
>QWQF01000020.1 GCA_003669125.1 Planctomycetota bacterium | reverse complement strand
CATTCGGAACGCCGCAGTCCTCACCCGCTCGGCCACAATTCCCGCTGGAATGGCCACAATCCCGACCCGGATCACGGCAATCCCGACTCAGATTGCCACGAACCGAGTCCGTTTTGCGACGATCCGGACTCGGATCACTCTAATCCGGCCACAGATTGCGACGATCCGGCCCCAGATTGCGACGATCCGGCCCCAGATTGCGACGATCCGACCCAGGATTGCGACGATCTGACCCCGGATTGCGACGATCTGGCCTCGGATTGCGACGATCTGGCCTCAGATTGAGACGATCCGACCCCGGATTGCGACGATCCGAGTCTTTATTTTTGCTGCGAACCGAGTCGGAAGGGCCACGATCCGAGGTCGGATTCTGGCAATCCCAGCCCGTTTGACGTCAATCCGAGCGGATTCCGCGACGATCCGGGCCGGTTTCCTGGCCATTCTTGCCCGCTTTTCCGCAATTCCACGCGATCGGCGCGGGACAACAAACTACTTTCGTTGGGCGACGATCAAGGACGCCCCGACGGCGGCGGTCAGGCGGTCGAGAACGTCGGAACGCAAGGTTCGGTCTCCCGCCAGGAAAGCACTGAGTTGCTGAGTCGTGATTCCCGCCTCGGCGGCGAGGTGCGTGATCAGCCGCCCGCTGCTGTGAATCGCTTGGCGGAGCTGCAACCGCTGGAGAAGACGTCTCACAACTGAGCCTCGCGAATCAAGTCAGTCGCGCTGACCACTTCGCTCTGACCTGCGGCGAATTCACGCCGGGCCTCGGCCACAGTGGCGGTCACTCGTTCTCGACCACGCTCCGCCAAACGGCGAGTCAAGACCGCGACCAATTCGCTCTGAGCCTCCGCGTCGAGGTGTTCGGCCGCCTCAAGAACATCCGAAAAAACGCTGAGTTGGCTCATTCAAACCTCCCGCTGGAAAAGTGACGCGATCACCGTACTGCGCGCCCCGGCGAAGGGCAAGTTGTTTTCATCGCGCCGCTTGGCTGGACCGTAGGTCTCTCCATGATGGTGGACTCGCCAATTCAGCGAGATCGATGGTGATCTTTGCGGTCGAGCCCCGCACCGAGCGCGCGGTCAACTCCTCTGCTCTGCACTAGGTTCGTCGGCGTTGCAGTCCACTACGCCAGGATTTCGCGCACCACTCGACCATGCACATCGGTCAGACGGTAATCGCGGCCGGTGTGGCGATAGGTGAGGTGTTCGTGGTCGAGTCCCATCAGGTGCAGGATCGTGGCGTGGAAGTCGTGAACGTGGACGGGGTCTTGGCCGACGTCGATGCCGTACTCATCCGATTCGCCGTAGGTGATGCCGGGCTTCACGCCTGCGCCGGCCAGCCAGGAGGAGAAGACCCAGTGATGATGCTCGCGGCCGGCGGCTCCGGCGGCGGCGTTGAACGGCGTGCGACCAAACTCGGTCGTCCAGACGACCAGCGTGTCTTCGAGCATGCCTCGCTGTTTCAGATCGCGCAGCAGGCCGGCGATCGGCTGGTCGATGTTCTTCGCGAGTGGGGCGTGAGTCAGCATGTCGCCATGCGCGTCCCAGTTTCCCGATGAGCCGACGTCGATGAGCTCGACGAAGCGGACTCCCCGTTCGGCGAGCCGGCGGGCGACGAGGCATTGCCAAGCAAAACCCTTCGTGCTGCCGCGTTCGAGACCGTAGAGCTTCAGCGTCGCGTCATTCTCTTTCGAGAGGTCGAACACCTCGGGCATCTCGGCCTGCATTCCGAACGCGGTCTCGAACGATTTGATTCGCGCGGTGAGCAGCGGGTCGGCCGCACGCGCCGCGAGATGGCGTTGATTCAGCTTGGCCATCGCGCCGAGTTCGATCTCCTGCAAGCGACTGCTGGCGGCGCGGCGCTGGATGTTCGCGACTGGCTCGGGGCCGGGGACGACGAGCGTTCCTTGATGCGCACCCGGCAGGAAGTCGCTGCCCCAGACTTGGCCGCCCGCGTACGGCGATTGCGGCGCGATCACGACGAACGACGGCAGGTTGCGATTCACGGTGCCAAGTCCGTAGCTGACCCATGAGCCGATGCTCGGCCGCGCGAACGTGAACGATCCGGTGTGAATGCCGAGCGTCGCCTCGTAGTGATTCGTGTGATCCGACTTCATCGAGCGAATCACGCACAGGTCATCAACGCACTCCGCCATGTGTGGGAACAGCGAACTGACTTCGGTTCCGCATTGACCGTACGGAGCGAACTCCCACTGCGGTCGCTTGAGGAACATGTTGTAGTCCCCCTTGCGGCCTTGAAACTCATTGACCGGGACCGTCTTGCCCGCGTCCGCGAAGAGCTTCGGTTTTGGATCCCATGAGTCGACGTGCGACACGCCGCCGCTCATGTAGAGGAAGATGACCCGCTTCGCCTTGGCCGGGAAATGTGTTTGCTTCGGCGCGAGCGGATCAGCCGGATTTGGTGCCCCGGTGTCTTCGGCGAGCAACTGCGAGACAATCCCCGGCAGCAGCATCGAACCACCGATCAGCGAACGCAGCACGCCGCGGCGAGTCGGATCAAACGTCTGTTGGTTGTTCATGGGGTCTCTTCTATTCCACATGCAGGAATTCGTTGCTGCCGATCAGCGTGCGGAGGTACGCGGCGAGCGAGCGTACTTCGACGTTGTCCATTTTCGCCGCCGCCAGTTCCGTGCGATAGGCCGCCAGGAACTCCGTCGCTTCGGCACGTTCGATCTCTGTCGGCGCACGACCGAACGCGCGACGCCATGCCTGTTCGATCCGTTGCACTTCGTCGGGGTTGGTGGCTTGCAAACGAGCCGCCCACTTTTCGGCTTTGGTGTGTACGAATGGGTCGTTGAGGAAGAACAACGCCTGAGTCGGCACGGTCGTCCCCAGTCGTTCGGCGGTCGTGGCGTTCGGGTCCGCGCCGTCAAACTGCGAGAGGAACGGATGCCGCTTGAGTCGCTGCGTCATCAGATAGACGCTCCGCTTGTTGTGGTCGTAGACCGCGCTGAACGGGCCGTGCTGCGAGTAGCCCCAATTGATCGGCGTCGGAAAGGGATGCTCGAGCGCGGGTGTCAGGTCGAGTTCGCCGCTGACCGTGAGGATCGCATCGCGAATTTCTTCGGCACTTAAACGCCGACGCGGGAACGAAGCGTACAACTCCACCACTTCGGTCCTTTCCGTCCCGCTTGCCCCTTCTCCTGCGACCGATGCTTGCTGATACGTCGCGCTGAGCATCATCAACCGGTGCATTCCCTTCACCGACCAGCCGCTCTTGATGAACTGCGTCGCCAAGTGATCGAGCAATTCAGGATGCGTTGGGGGCACCCCACGGACACCGAAGTCGTTGGGCGTCTTCACGAGTCCTCGTCCGAAGTGGTACTGCCAGATGCGATTCACCATCACGCGTGCCGTCAGCGGGTTGTCAGTTCGAGTCAGCCACTGCGCGAGTTCCAGCCGACCGCTTCCCGAAGTCTCCGCTGCCAGCGGGCCGCCGCCGAGGACTTTGATGAAGCCGCGCGGAACTTCGATGCCGGGCTGATCCGGTTCGCCGCGCATTTGCATCCGCACGTTGTGGGGCGTCCCTTCGGCCATGCCGTAGGTCAGCGCGAACGGCCCGTCGGCCAGCAGCTTGTTAAGTTCTTGCTTCGACAACTCCCCGTTCGACTGAAGTGACACGAGTTGTTGGCGCAGTTCCGCGACTTTGGCTCGCCGCGATTCGCGAGCAGTCTTCGTGACCCCGACTGGTGCCGCATCCATCGCGGGCAACTCGGTGGCGGAGATCACAAAGTTGTCGGCGTCGAGCGACGGCCGCACGCCACCGATGTGGCCGTAGCTGTCGATGAACGTGTAGTCGATGGTGCCATCCCAGCCGGTCGCCAACTGGCCGGAGAATTCGGTCTTCTTGGCACGCGACGCGAACTGACCAGTGTAGGTCTTGGCTTTCAGATCGAGCGTCAGTTGGACCTGATACCACTCGCCGACGACCAGTGGGTAGACCGCTTCTCGTGCATCGGCGCTGCGACGAAAGAACTCGTTGCCGTTGAAGAACAACTCGACCGCCGCCGAGTTGCCGGGGCCGTGCCCGAGATAGTATCGCCACGAACCGTTGCCTCCCGCGTCCTTGCTCGCACAGCGGAAATCAAAGCTGGCGAAGAGGCGACCGTCTTGATTCGGTTTCACGTTGGCAACCGTCCGGCCGAAGCCGTCGTACTCGCCACGATTCGGCATGTGGATGCCAAGCTCTCCCGGCGCGAAGGCATTTTGAAACGGACTTTGCGAGTTGGCCGACAGCTTCACGACGCTATTCGGTCCCGGCCCCCACGGGCTGGCGGGGGGAGCATCCTTCGTCTGCAACTCGAAGTCGCCATCGAACCCGGTGAGGTCCTCTAGTTCCTTCGTCAGCACGACAGGATCAAGTCCGCTGGCCGCGACAGCAGCCGGTGGCAATTCCGTCGAGACCGGCGCGATCGGCGACTCCTGCACGCCGAGGTTGTCGAATTCCACCGTCGGCAGTTTCGTGTCCATCTGGCCGAGCGTGTCCAGCACCACGAAGTCGATCTTGCCCGGCCAACTCGGCGAGAGCGGTTTGCTTGTGAACTCAGTCGTGCTCTCCGGCAGACCGACTTTTCCGGAAACCGATCGGTTTTTCAGATCGAGGGTCAGTTGCAGGTTGTGCCATTGGTTCGGTTTCAACGCCGCGACGCTTTCGAGGGTCTCGCCGATTCGCAGAGAAACGGACTCCGAAGAAATCAACACTTCGACGGCGGCAGAGTCCGGCAGGGCTCCGATCCGGAACCGATGCAGCCCCTTCGCACTGGCATCGGGCGCGGCGATGCGGAAGTCGAGATTCACATGCAGCGTGTTGCAGTTGTCGCGCGAACGGCGCGGATAGAGTGCTTGAGCAATCCGATACTCCCCTGCCCCGGCCGGAATGCTCGCGCCGACTTTGCCTCGCAGATAGAAATTCTTGAACGGGCTTTGAGCCCCGTTCGTGATGGCGATCTTCCCCTGATAAAGCCATGGTGGAACGAGCACTCCATTGCTCCCCCCCGCTGCCGGAGCCTGCATCTCGAAATCGCCGTCGAGGTCGTTGAGCGAACGCAGGATCGCTCCCGGCACGGGCTGCTTCTGTTTCTCCAGACTCGCCGCGATCGAAGCCACTCGCGCATCGAACTCGCGCCATTTCGGTTGCGATTCACTCGGCGGCAGCAGCGGCAGCAGCGAGCGGACTTTCTGCTTTTGCTCGGAGCCGGGGAATGCGTAGCGGCTGCTGTCGAAGATGCCGTACAGCGCGTAATAGTCGCTCATCGAGACCGCATCGAACTTGTGATCGTGACACCGCGCACAGCCGAGACTCAGGCCGAGCACCGTTTGCCCCAGCGTGTCGATCGTGTCTTGAATGGTCAGATGGTGATAGTTCTCCGAGTCGAACCCGAACCGCCGCGAGATCGCGAGATAGCCCGTTGCTGTCGCCTGTTCGGCATAACGCTCGCGCGGCCCCTGCCCTGCCAGCACGTCACCCGCGATCTGCTCGCGCAGGAATTCGTCGTAGGGCTTGTCGTTGTTGAAGGCGTCGATGACGTAGTTGCGGTATCGCCACGCGAGCGGCACTGGGTAGTCCGCCGTCTCGCCCGCCGTGTCGGCGTACCGCACGACATCGAGCCAGTGCCGTCCCCAACGCTCGCCATACGCGGGGGACTTGAGCAGTCGATCGACAACGGTCTCGAACGCTTGCGGTGAGACGTTCTGCTCAAATGCCTG
>QWQF01000063.1 GCA_003669125.1 Planctomycetota bacterium | reverse complement strand
TCGCGGCCGAAACGCAGCGCAAGAAGCACGGCCAGAAAGCCGTGATCATCGCGAAGTTGAATTCGCTGGTGGACCCGAAAATTATCGACGCGCTGTACGAGGCCTCGCAGGCGGGAGTGAAGATCAAGCTCAACATTCGCGGCATCTGCTGCCTGCGTCCGGGCGTCAAAGGGCTGAGCGAGAATATCTCGGTGGTCAGCATCGTGGACCGATTCCTCGAACACGCTCGCGTGATGTTTTTCCATCACGGCGGGGATGAGCGAGTTCTCATTTCCTCCGCCGACTGGATGCCACGCAACCTCGACCGCCGCGTCGAACTGCTTGTGCCGATCGACGACCGCGCGTTGCGCACGCGGCTAATGTCGGTGCTCGAAGCGTACTTCGACGACAACGTCAAATCCCGGCGGCTGCATTCCGACGGCAGCTACACGCGCGTCAAACAAGGCAAGAATGCGCCGCATCGCTCGCAAGAAGTTCTGTTCCAAGAGACGTGCGAGATCGGCCGGCTCGCCGAAAACTCTCGTCGCACAGCCTTCGAACCACATCGCGCAGCCAATGGTGGATCATGAAAACACTGCTGCTCCTGAGGCATGGCAAGTCGAGTTGGACGGACGCGAGTCTCGCCGACCATGACCGTCCGCTGAAGAAGCGCGGCCGTGTGGCGGCCAAACGCATGGGCCGACTGATTCGAGAATTGGACTTGGCCCCGGATCACATCCTGTCGTCGTCGGCGGCGCGTGCGACCGCGACCGCTCAACTTGCCGCCACAGAGACCAAGTGCAACGGCGAAGTCGAGGTGGTTTCGGTGCTGTATCATGCCGACCCTTCGGCGTTCGTCGCGATCGTCTCGCGCGTCCCGAATCGGTTCGAGCGAGTGCTCGTCGTAGGCCACAACCCTGGCATGGAAGATTGGCTCGATCGTCTCATCGGGCATGTCGAAATATTTCCCACGGCCGCTTTGGCTCAGATCGAGTTGCCCGTCGATTCGTGGCTTGATCTCTCGCTCAACACTCGCGGCACGTTGAAAGGACTGTGGCGGCCGAAGGAGATTCCGTAGAAGTCCTGCGATCGAATCGTTTGGGAGCACTCTGATGCCGATTTCTGTGAAGTGCGGTGACTGCGGAAAAGCTCTGAAGGCACCCGATGCGCTGGCGGGCAAGAAGGCGAGGTGTCCCGACTGCGGCGCGGTTGTTGCCGTTCCGGAAATCTCGGAAGAGATGGAGGCGAGCAGCGGCCGACAGGAAATGGATGTTGGCGACCTTGCGAACGACGGCGCAGACACTCCGGTGGAAGAGGCCTCCACGCGAAAGCCCTGTCCGATGTGCGGCGAGTTAATTGCTGCCTCCGCCACCAAATGCGGGTTTTGTGGTGAGACTCTCAATTCCACGGTTCGCAGTCGAGAGCGGCAAAGCACCAGCACCCTCGCGGCCAATCAGTTGACCGGAGGGGACATCGCGATTTGCGTGTTGTGCTGTCCAATCGCCTGCGTTGTCGGCATCGTGGCGATCATCACCGGGCAACCGGCCCGCGGCCTCAAGATGATTGGCCTAGCGTTGGTGATGCCGTTTCTCGGGCGCGCGATCATGTCGATCTTTCAGTAGATCGATTTGACGCGGTGGTCACTTCGGCCAGATGAGCACGGTGCCGTCAGAACTCGCGGTGACCATGTTGCCGGTGCGAGTGACTCGAACGGATGTGACCGCGCCGCGATGTGTGGTGGCTTCGTCGCGGCGAACCAGCGAGATCAAAAAGTCGGCGGCCAGCGGCGGATCGGTTTCTTCAAGTGCGGCATCTTTCTGCCAATCCCAAAGCCGCGCCGTACCGTCGGTGCCGCCCGTCAACAAGCGGTCGTCATCAGGCAGGAACGAGATCGAGTTGATGCCGCCCAAACCGTGTCCGCGAACGGTCGCATGCAATCTCGGCGGCTTGCCGGGGGCGGGGGCGAGGTTCCAGATCCAGCCGATGCTTTCACCGGTGCTGGCGTCTCGGCCACCGACGGCCACGAACTGGCCATCCCACGAGAATGCGCCGCAGAGTTGATCGAAGTCGCGATCGGCATTGGCAACTGCGTTATCAGCAAGTGGCTTGGGAAATTTGAGAGTCTCCGACTTCGGCGGGCCGTCTGGAGGAAAGCTCCAAACGCGAGGATGCGCGTCGTTTCCGACCGTCAGGACACGCGAACCGTCGGACGACCAAGTTCCGAAGCGAACGGGACCGTCGTGTCCTTTCAGTTCGTGGATCATGCGAGCAATCTTGCGATCGGACTGCCAGTCCCAGATCTTTGCGGTCTCGTCGTAGCTGGTGGTCAGAAAGCGGTAGGAGCCGTTCGCCGGCGAGAACTCGACGCTGGTCACGAGACCCTGATGCGGGTACTCGACCTTGTGCAACGGCCGAGCGAACGTGACGTGTTGTTCGTTGCCATCGAAGATGCGAACAGATCGGCCGCCGGTCACGACGAAGCGGCCGTCGGACGAGTAGCCGGCCGAAAACACCGGACCCTGCGGACGAAAGTTGACGAGGTTGGCTCCGTCTTTCATCCGCCACAGAAAGGCCGCGTTGTGCGTCTGCGTAACCAGATGCAGCGGCGTCGGCTCATCGGGACGCAGGATGGTGGCGTACGGATGCGCTCGCTCGGCGTTGCCGTCGCTGTTGTCGACACGCAAGGAGTTCGTGATGCGGTTCACGTCGGAGTCGTAGAAGTGGATGGTGCCATCCGGGGTGGTGATGACCGCTGACGTCCCATTCGCCGCCCACGCGGGAACCGGAGCGCGGGCCGATTCCGAAACTGAACTCGCGGCGCTTTGGCTGATCACGTCGACGGCTTGTTTTTTGCCGGACTCAATCGTCCACAGCGTGACCGTGGTTCTCGGCTTGCTGGCATCGACTTTTTTGGAGGACTTTTCACCACGGCGGGACACGCTGAGGAAGCGATCGCCGAGCGAACTGACCGCCAAGCTGATGACCATTCCTTCGTGATCGAATTGACGGACTCGCTGCAACGCCAGGACAGAGTCTGACTCGACGATGTTCCAGAGCGTGACACGACGATCGACACCGGCCGTCAGCAATCGCGAGCCGTCGCCGAGAAACTCCGCTTTGACCACTTCTCCGCTGTGCGAGTTGCGTTGGCGGCCGATGACTTTGCCGGTCTTTGCGTCCCAGAAAACGACGTAGCCTTCGCGATCGGCGGTCAGCAATCGCGAACTGTCGGGGGACACCGCCACGGTGGTGACGCGATAGCGATGTTGGCCATCGAGGATCAAATCCGGCTTCGGCCGGCGGCTGTTCAGGGCACGTTGCGTGTTCCAAAGTTGTGCCGAGTTCTTGCGGCCGGCGGTCAGAATCCATTCGCCATCGCGCGAGATTTCGACGACGCCGTACATGCCGGTATCGGGCAGCGTGGCCAACTCGCGGCCGAACGAGTTGTCGTCGTCGATGCGTGAGTCCCAAATCCGCATCGTCCCGTCGAAGCCGCTGGTGAGCAGTCGCTTGGCATCCGGGAAGAATCGCATTGCGAACAGATCGTAGTCATGCCCCTCGGCGAAGACGTTGTCGTTGAAGACGGCCGCCTGTCCGGTCACGGTGCCGACCGCTTCACCGTTCGCACTGTTCCACACGCGAGCGGTTTGATCGCGTGACGCCGACAAGACTCGCGTTCCATCGCGACTAAAAACCGCAGACAAGACCGAGTCGGTGTGACCGGAAATGATCTTCACCGACTTCATGCCCGAGTCGCCGGGTTGAAAGAATGCCAACTCGAATTCCGACGAGAGTGACGACCAGTTCTCGGAGTTGCCCGCACCACAATCGTCGTTCCATCGGAAGGCGAAGGGATCGGGAGTGATCTGCTGCGGCACAAACGCCGTCGGCTCCGCATCCGACTTGGCTTTCGAGGAATCTTCGAGCCAGTCGCGTGATTCGAGGTACGTCTTCAAATTCCAAACGTGGACGTTCTGGTCGTAGCTGCCGGAGACGATCAAGTCGGACGATTGCGGCAACGGAATCGCACGGCGAACCGGGCCGCCGTGGCCGGACAACACCAATTTCGAGCGTGCATAGATCGGCAGGTCGTCGGTCTCGCGGCGATCCCAGATCGTGATCGTTCCGTCGTCGCCTGCGGCCAGCATTCGCGAACTGTCCGCCGAGAATGCCACCGAGCGAACTCGCTCGACGCGGCTCGAATGCAGACCCAGTTTGACCGACTCGACGTTGACCTTCTGCAATTTCTTCGCGTCTTTGCGGTTGCGAGTGTCCACACGCCAGAGATGCAACTCCGCGGCGGGACCGTTGCTGACCGCGAATTGTCCATCGTCGGTCAGAGCGATCGTGATCACTCCGCGGTCCTGTTTGACCTTCCCTTCGGGCGGGACTTGGAACGTGCGCAGCGAGATCAGTTCGAGTTCGTTGTCGCGTGCTTGCACTTCCCAGGCGTAGGCGACTCCGCTGGAGTCGGCCGTTGAGGAGGTTCCGGCGACCAGGAACTTGCTGTCGCGCGACCAATCGACGCACTGCACCGAGTACATCAC
Source organism: Planctomycetota bacterium (assembly GCA_003669125.1). Lineage (GTDB taxonomy): Bacteria > Planctomycetota > Planctomycetia > Planctomycetales > Planctomycetaceae > SXKJ01. The sequence goes on along the minus strand of QWQF01000063.1, from coordinate 14,930 downwards.
CTTTTGGCTGGCCAGCACACGAGCATCGGCGATCGACCAGAGTTTCACGGTGCGATCGTCGCTGCCAGAAACCAGTCGCTGGCCGTTGTCGGCAAACTTCAGTGTGTTGACCGCGCTCTCGTGACCTTTCAATTCCACAGGTGGCTGATCGCCGGCGAGCGTCCACACCAGAATCTTTCCGTTGTCTCCCGCCGCCGCGACTGAGTTTCCATCGGGGGACATCGTCACGACTCGCTGTCGCGATCCGAATTCGAGACGCCGCAACGGTTCTCCGAGCAGCTTGCCCGACTCATCGATCGACCAGACAACGATGTGACCAGCACTGTCGCCAGCCACAAGCTTGCGGCCATCTCGGCTGAGGCCAATGGACTCCACCGGCTTCGACAGCGAGACCGCCTGCGGCGCGTTGACCGTGTTCCACAACTGCTCCCATTCTTCTTTGCAACGCTCCTTGTACTTGCCCTTGAGTTCCTCCAGCTTTTTGCGGGCATCCGGGTAGCGACCTTCCTGCACGAAGCGATTCGCCGACGCCAAGCCGGCGAGGTAACTGGCTTTCTCCTGCTCCTTTTCCGCTTTCGCTTTCGCGATGCCGGCGGCGAGCGCGGCGGCTTCGGCGTCCTTCTTGGCGATCTCCGCTTTCGCCTTGGCGTCGTTCGCCTCGTTGAATGCGATGAGCGCCTTCTCGGTGTCCTTCTTGGCGACTTCGAGCTTCGCATTCGCCTCTTTTGTCGCATCATTCGCTTTTTCAGTGGCGGCTTTCGCAGCGACAAGCTTCTCTTCGGCATCGGCCTTGGCAATGTTGGCGGCGTCGAGATTTTTCTTGGCTTTCTCCGTGGCGAGTTCCGCTACTTGCATCGCGACTTCAGCGTCCGCCTTGTCTTTCTCGGCCTTCGCCTTGGCTTCGTCCGCCGCGATCAACGCTTGTTGAGCCGCTTGCAGGTTGAATTGGAATCGAGCAGCGACGGCCAACAGGCCGATGACCGCCACGATCAAGACGGCCGCCGCGATCTTCAAGAACTTCATCACTCGGACGCGGCCGTCGCGTTCCTCGCGAGCCTTCACCAACCGCGTCCGCGTTTCGGTGTGCGAGTCGGCATTCGTGTCGAGCACCGACAGTCCGAGGTCGTAGTCACCTTTGGTCAACGCGAGCTTCGCAAAATACAACTGCGTTTCGGTCAAACCTTCACGAGCGGACTGGTTTCCGGGCCACTCGCGCAGCGATTCGTTGTACAGCGCCAGCGCGTTTTGATAGTTCGAATAGCTGATGGCCGAGGCATCGGCGGTGGGCTTGGCTTCCGTCGTGACCGGTGTGGAGACCGTCGTGAACTCTTTCGCGCGCTCCACCAGCGTGCGGCTGGCGGCGTGCGTTTGATACTCGCGGATCGCATTTTGGAATTCGACAACGGTCGGATACCGGTCTTCGGCCTTCGTGGCCATGGCTTTCTTCGCGATGTCGATCAACTCGCCAGAGTGCTCCGTTTCGCGGATGACGTTGTCGATGACGACGCGGCGAATCTCGGCCATCTTCGCGCCGGCCGATGCCGTTTTCGACTGCGAGCCTGCGAAATCGTGCGGCGGCAGTCCGGTCACCGCCTCGAACAGGATCGCTCCCAAAAGATAGATGTCACAGGCGGGGCCAATCTTGTTGAGCGGACCGGTGATCAACTCAGGCGGCATGTACGCAGGAGTACCCGAACCGAGCCCCGCGGTCGTCGCCAGTGGCAGGCGGCCTTTGCCTTCGCCGAACGGCAGGGCCAAGCCCCAGTCGAGCACGGTCGTTTCGCCGTAGCTGCCCAGCATCACGTTTTCCGGCTTGAGATCGCGGTTGATGATGTGTCGCGAATGCGCGAAGGCCATCGCGTCCGAGACCTTCATCAGCACTTCCAGGTTTTCCTCGAGCGTCATCTCCTTGATGCGCTTGTGCCAGCCGTCTCCGCGGACCCACTTCATCGTGTAGAACAACGAGCCGTCGGGAGCTTCGGCCAGTTCGTAAATCGGGACAATGTTTGGGTGGAACAAGTCGGCCGTGACGACCGCTTCGGACAAGAACATGTCCGTGCGATGCTTGATGACCGAGCCGAACGTGCCGCTGGCCTTGAGCTTCGAGGCCTGCGCGTTCGGCATCGGCTTGAGCGTCTTGAAGACGACTTCACGACCCAGCGACTGCTGCTTGGCGACGTAGACGACACCCATGCCGCCTTCGCCGAGCACCTTGACCAGCTTGAAATCGGCGAGCGGAATCCTGCCGTAGCTCAATCCCGTGATTTGACGAACCGCGACATTCAGGTCGTCCTTTTCGATGTCATCGACCGTGTTCGAATCCCCCACCTGTGTCCCTTGGACGGAAGTGAGTCCACCAGCTCGTGTGGCTTGTCCAGTGAAGACGGTCCCTCGAGGCTTCCGTTCGTTGGGCTCGGCAATTGTCCGGCCGACGGGAATCTTGGCCTTGGGTGGAGGGGCAGTCTGTTCCACCGCGCTGTCGGAGCCGACGATCGTCTTGCCCTCGAAATCTTCTTGCGGCAACGTGTCGGCGTCGTCGGTCATCGTCGCGGAAAAGGCATCGATCTGAATGGTCTTGCCGAAGTCGTCGCCACTGTCTGCTGGTGACGCCGAGTCGAACGCCACCATCGTCTTGTCCGTATCACTCGCACCGTCGTCCGGTTCCATCAGCGCGCCAGCCGGCATCGTCTGGCCGTAGTCCTCTTCAGCGGCCCCGCCTTCGTCTCCCGTTGCGGAGTCCATCACCATCGTCTTGCCGGAGAAGTCATCCTCTTCGGGACTGGTTTCGGCGAATGCTCCATCGAGGAGTGTTTTACCGTAATCGTCATCGGGTGGAGGCGCTCCGCCGTCATCACTGAGCATCGTCGCACCTTCGTCGGGCGCGGACGAATCCTCATCGCCGACCATCGTCGCACCCTCATCGGCAACGGACGGTTCGTCACCCATCATCGTTGCCGAATCGTCGGCCGATCCAGAGTCCTCGAAGCTGTCTTCCGGCAGGGTCTTGTCGAAAGCGCCCTCCGGCAGTGTTTTGTCGAAGTCACCGTCAGTCGGCTTCTTGGAGTCGCCAGAATTGGAGGGCTTCTGATCGCCTGGAATGCTCATAAATCAGTCTCGCGAATCGGAGGATCGCCGCTTCAACTCGTCGCGCATTGATCGAAGTCTTTCGGCGCAACCGGAAATGCCACAGCAATCTACTGGCTGAGGCAAGACGTCTCCAACCCCGATCGGCGATTCGAAGACGGTCGCGGTGGGACCGCTCAAACGCACCGCCCAATGCGAATTGCCAGGACGGCCGAAGCTGGATGAGGCCACTTTTCGCGACTCGATGACTCGCGTAGCGTCAACTGGCCGACAGACCGCGTGTCCAAAACGGTCAACGACCCGCTGAGGATTACTCAGCCAAACGATGGAAATCACGAAACTTCAATGATGCTCGTCGTGCTCTTCCACGAACCACAGCACCGATCCCAGCGGGATATGGACCGGCACGCGGCGAGTCCCCTTGAGTTGCTCGACGATCAAGCAGCCGTCTTCAGCCGATGTCAAAATCCCTTTGACGGGATTCGCCCCGGCCAGCCGCAACGAGACCAAAACTGCTTGCGGGCCATTTCGTTCATGGCATCACTTCGTCACTGCGAAGGGGGCTACCACCGAAACAGCGCGGTTCCCCAGGTCAGCCCCGCGCCGAAGCCGCACATCAGAACGGTGTCGCCGGATCGAATGCGTCCCGCGCGAGAAGCCTCGTCCAGCACCAACGGGATCGAACCGGCCGAGGTGTTTCCGTAGCGATCCACCTGCATCAAAACTTTTTCGCGCGGAACGCCCAGCTTCTCGACCACATGATCCAGGATGCGTGCGTTCGCCTGATGCAGAAAGAAGCACGAAACGTCTTCGAGTCGCGTCCCAGACTTTTCGAGCAACAGCCGAATTGTGTCCTCGACGACTCGCACCGCCCACATGAAGACGTTCTTGCCGTCCATGTTCAAGAACTGCCGGCCGGCGGTGATGTCATCGACCGACACCGGGTTCCGAGTTCCCGCCGCCGAGCATTCCAGCAATGGTCCACCGCCGCCGTCCGAGCCGAGCTGATAGCTCAACAAGCCTTGTTCGGGAGAACCGCGTGAGACCAACACCGCGCCGGCTCCGTCACCGAACAGCGGAGCGATCTTCTTGTCGAGCGGATTCACAATTCGACTGCAACAGTCGGCTCCGATGACCAGTGCCAGCTTGCTGTTGCCGGTCGCGACATATTGCGACGCCGTCGCCAGCGAGTACACGAATCCCGAACATGCGGCGGACAGATCGAACGCCGGCACGTCGAGTCCTAGCTTTTCTTGCACGAGACATGCTGTCGAAGGGCAAAGATGATCCGGCGTAAACGTGCCGACGATCAGCAAGTCGATGTCGGCGGCCTGCACACCGGCGTTGTCGATCGCACGTTTCGCGGCTTCGACGGCGAGGTCGCTGGTGGCTTGATCGCGCGAAGCGTGACGCCGAGCGAAGATCCCAGTCCGTTGCTCGATCCAATCCGGATCGAAGCCGTACCGCTCGCGGAGATCGGCGTTGGTGACGATGTTCTCCGGCACATACGAACCGCTGCCGACGATTTGCACGCCCATCAGCGAGCAAGTGCGCCGAGAAATCGCGCGTCGTGCGACCTTCGGTGCCGCAGCGCGACGCCCGCGATCCACTGGCCTGTTCGGCGGCGAGAGTTGTGAAGTCTGTTCACAAGCGACCTCTAAACCGGCGGCCTGCACGACAAAGTCAAGCGACGTTGTGGCACGAGCAGTCTGTGGCTCGGCAGCGGGTTCGAGAGTTGGAGCAGACGGAATCAAGTCCACAAGCGAGCCGGATCCAACCGACAAGGTGCTAGTTTGCATGGACCATTTGTCCTGAGCCAGATCACGTCGGTCGAAGTGGTTTCAACAGTTCCCAGCCGCTGAGCAAGACAAGCCGACGGTTCGAGCGATCGAAGTATATCTGTGGCTAATTTTGAAGCCAGAGTTGTGACGGGACTATTTACCACGAATTGTTCAAGAAGATGATCATGACGCCGACGGCACCACACACGAGTCCAATGATGTGCAAAACCATCGCCGATGAATCGGCTGGTAACGGCAACGCCATTCTCACCCGCTGAGACCTCGACACCGCCAACGCCAAGAGGTCGACGGCCACACCAGCCAATGCGAGAGACGCTCCGAAGCCGTTCACGAACTCGACCTCAGCGGGACCGATCACCCAACCGCCTTCGCCACTGCCGCCTTTGTTTTCTCCAAGCCAGTCCGAGCGACCAGCAAGGCGTCCTGCTTCCAGTATTCTGGATTGAACAGTTCCAGCGACAGGACAATCGGGCGGTCCGGGCGGATGACCGACCGCAGAATCTCGGTCATCGGAGCGATGCCATCTCCCGGATAAACGCGGTCTTTGTCGGCGATTTTGTCACGCGGGAGGTCGGCCGGGTAGTCGTTGACGTGGAAGACCTGCACGGCGGCGCTGCTCAACAGTCGCAGCCCCTCGAACCCCGATCCACCTTTGAAGAGGTGATAGATATCCGGCAGGATCGTCGCGTCGGGGTGAGCCGACTCCAGCGCGACGAACGCCGTTTCGCCCAGCCGGGACAAAGCCTTTGAGAATCCCCAGACCTCGACCTCCGGCACAATTCCGAATTGTCTGCCGAGTTCGCAAAGCTGCCGATACCGCTCGGCCGCCTTGAGCAAATCGACCGGTCCCTTGTCGTGAGCACCGACCGGCGGAGCCGCGATTCGCTTGCCGCCGAGCTGTTGCAGTGAGTCCATGTCCCGCTTGGCTTCTTCGAATCCCTTGGCCCGTTCGGTGTCGTCATCGACGATCCAGCGAGCGAACCCGATCGCGCTCTCGACCGTCAGCCCCAGGTCGCGAGCCTTCTTGCCAAGGTCTTTCAGTGATCCGCCCCCTTTGACGAAGTCGTTGATCGTCCCCATCCACGGCTCGATCGCGTCGTAGCCGGCTTCGGCGGCGATCTCGAATTCACGAGCCAGTCCGACCTTTTGCCCGCGAATCGTGCTGGTGTTGAGGCTGTATTTCACTTTGCCGGTCGGTTTTGACGCCGGTGTCTCGGCTCGTGCCGCCACAGTGGTTGCCGCAATCGCACTCGCCCCCAGCCAGGCCCTTCGAGTCAGTCCGCGTTCAGTCATGGTTCAAGATCCTCAAGAGTTTCGTTCGCCGAAGCACGGGCAAGCTATCTCGTGGCACCGATCAGAGCAAATCGGCGTCATCGACGGGAACCTCGCGTGCCCAGCCGCGAGCGATAACATGTGCCGCCCTTTCCCGCATCCATTCGGTTCGGGCAGGTTGAAAACCTGCCCCACTTGCAGAGGAGTCTCCCGTGCCTCGCCTTCTGCGGCTCGCTTGGTTGGTTGTTGTTTCCGTTCTGATCTGCGGAGCGCTGTCGGCCATCGCCGAGGATCGAGTCCCACCGAAAGTGCGTGAGGTGATGGACTCGGCAAAGTACAAGCAGGCTCACTGGGGCTTGCTCGCCGTCGATCTGAAAACCGGCGACGTGCGGTACGAGCTGAACTCGGCCAAGCTCTTCGCGCCTGCGAGCACGACGAAATGCTTCTCGGTCGCGTGCGCACTCGATGCTTTCGGAGCCGACCATCGCTTTGAAACGCCGATCGTGCGCCGCGGTGAGGTCAACGACAAAGGCGAACTGACCGGCGATTTGATCCTGATCGCCAGCGGCGATCTGACGCTCGGCGGACGGACGACCGAGTCCGGCGAGATCGCCTTCACGAACGGCGACCACACCTACGCCAGCGGCGGAACGGAGTCGGAACTTACGCCGCAAGACCCGCTGGCCGGACTGAACGAACTCGCCCGGCAAGTCGCGAAGGCCGGCATCAAACGAGTCCGCGGCGACGTGCTGATCGACGACCGCTTGTTCGAGAAAGCCGAAGGGAGCGGCAGCGGCCCCGGCCGAATCACGCCGATTTACGTCAACGACAATCTGTTTGACTTCACGATGACTCCCGCGAAGGCCGGCCAGCCAGCGGAGGTGAGGTGGCGTCCAGAATCGAAATCCTTCCGCATCGAGACGCGCGTCGAGACCGTCGCCAAGGACGGAAAAACTGAAACGTCGGTGCGTGATCTCGGCGGCGGTCGGATCAGCGTTTCCGGCCGCATCGCCGAAGGACACAAGCCGGTCCTGCGAGTGCTCGAAGCGTCCGACGCGAGTTCGTTTGCTCGCACGCTGCTGATCGAGGCGTTGAGTCGGCAGGGGGTCGATGTCGAAGCTCCGGCCGCGGCAGACCATCCAGCCGACAAGCTTCCGCCGCGCGACGAAACGCTGAAGCTGCCGAACGTCGCGAAGTTCGTCTCGCCGCCATTCGCCGAGAACGCTCGGCTGATTTTGAAAGTCAGCCACAACCAGCACGCCAGCACGCTGCCGCTGCTCGTGGCCGCCAAGCATGGCGAGCGGACGCTTTCACAAGGCTTGCGACGGCAACACGACTTCCTCAAACGAATCGGCGTCGATGTCGAGACAATCTCGTTCGGCGGCGGAGCGGGTGGATCGCGAGCCGACTACGCGACCCCCGCCGCGACCGTCCAACTCTTGCGACACATGGCGACACGCTCCGACTTCGACGCCTATCGCGGAGCCATGCCACGGCTCGGCGTCGACGGCACGCTGGCAAAATCCGTCGGAGCAGACAGCCCGGCGAAGGACAAAGTCTCCGCCAAGACCGGCACGCTGTATTGGGACAATGTCATGAACTCCAGTTCGTTGCTGACCAGCAAGGCCCTCGCCGGCTACATGACGACGTCGAAAGGTGACACGCTCGCGTTCGCCCTGTTCGTCAACAACGCCCCGCTCCGTAACGGCCTGACCACCACCACCGTTGGCAAAGACTTCGGCCGCATCGCCGAGTTGTTGTTCGAGCAGCCGTGAGGCGAGGAATGAGGAGTTGGGGATGTCCATGCCGAGTCTCGTCGTATTGTTCTCCGTGCTCTTCGCGGCGGAGGCCCCGCAAGTTTCCGACGCGGTCGTCGATGAGCACGGCTTCCGAGTTCATCGCGTCACGTCCGAGTTTCAGTCGGGCGAGACACTGATTCGCGTGCTCCTGCCGGAGAAGTTTGAATCTGATGAGCGTTTGAAGGTGCTGTACCTCCTGCCGGTTGAAGCCAAAATCGAACACCGTTACGGCGACGGATTGCTCGAGGCGAAGAAGCTCGACCTCGCCAACAAGCATCGGCTGATCTGCGTCGCGCCGACGTTCTCGCATCTGCCGTGGTACGCCGATCACCCGACGGACAAGACGATTCGCCAAGAGACGTACTTTCTGAAAGTCGTCGTCCCGACCATCGAGCGTCTCTATCCGGCGGTCGCCGAACGCAACGGTCGGCTGCTGGTCGGCTTCAGCAAGTCTGGCTACGGCGCGTGGAGCCTCTTGCTTCGACACTCCGGCCATTTCGCGAAAGCCGCCGCCTGGGATGCTCCGCTGATGAAGACCGCGCCGGACCAATTCGGCATGGGACCGATCTACGGAACGCCGGAGAATTTTTCGCTCTACCGCCTCGACAGCTTGTTGCGCGACCGCGCCGAAAAACTTCGTCCCAAGACCGGCGAACAGCCAGCCGTTCGTTTGATTCATCTCGGCTACGGCGGCTTTCGCGATCATCACCAGCGTGCGGAAGCGTTGCTCAACGAGCTTCAAATCCCGCACGCTTACGCCGACGGTCCAAAGCTCGAACACACTTGGCACAGCGGTTGGCTGGAAGATGCGGTCAAACGCTTGCTCCTGTAGTGCTCAGTCACGAATTTCATTCAGGATCGCTTCGCAGGCGGGCGACTTGTTGAGCGCGTAAAAGTGCAGGCCCGGCACGCCGCGTGAAACCAACTCGCGGCACTGACGGATGGCCCACTCGACGCCGATCTGGAACTGAGCGGCCTCGTCGGTCTGCACCGCTTCCAGTCGCGACGCGAGTTCCGTCGGGAAGACCGCTCCGCACAGCGACGTGATCCGTTTGATGCGAGCAAATTCAGTGACCGGCATGATGCCCGGCACGATCGGAATGCGAATCCCGGCAGCTTCGCAGCGGTCGCGGAAGCGGAAGAAGTTGTCGTTGACGAAGAAGAGCTGCGTGAAGATCGCGTCAGCTCCGGCATCGACCTTGCGTTTGAGGTTGTTCAAATCGGTGTCCGCATCCGACGCTTCGGGATGCTTTTCGGGATACCCGGCGACCCCGATTCCCATGTCCGGAAAGTGTTCGCGAATGAGTGCGACCAGTTGGTTGGCGTTCCGCAATCCACCGGCGACCGGCTGGAAGTCGGTCTGCCCGGCCGGAGGATCGCCGCGCAGAGCCATGATGTTTTGCAGGCCGCTCTGTCGAGCGAACTTCAGCCAGTCGAGCAGTTCATCGCGTGTGGCACCCACGCAGGTGAAGTGTGACGTCGCGGTCAGGCCGTAGCGTTTTTGAATCTCGACACAAAGTTCGACGGTCCGTTTGCTGGTGCTGCCGCCGGCTCCGTAGGTGCAGGAGACGAAGCCCGGCTGAAAGGCAGTCAGCCGGTCGAGCGACTCGAACAACGCGGCGTCTCCAGCGGCAGTCTTCGGCGGGAAGATTTCAATCGACAGCCCGAACTTGCCGGGGCCGTAGTTGTCTCGAATCAGCATTGACGGTTCTTTCTGGTCGGCACGCAATCTCTTGAGCGAGGCGGATTCTAAGGGGCTTGGGAAACGAGCCTCAACCGCAGCCGAAAGACGCGGTCGCTCGATCCGATGCCGGTTGCTGATCGCCGAGGCATCACCTAACTTACGCTCCGTTTGCTCAGGCTATGTCTCAGCCGGCTTCGCACGGAGGCGGCTTGCCTCGAAACTTAGATTTCAAATTTCAGATTACCCAAAGGAGTTCCTCATGTCCGCCACGCTGGATGCTGCCCCGAAGTCTGCGACGAAGGCTCTGCCGTACAAAGTGAAAGACCTCAGCCTCGCCGATTTGGGCCGCAAGAAGATTGAACTGGCCGAAGTCGAGATGCCGGGCTTGATGGCACTGCGAGCCAAGTTCAGCAAGTCGAAACCGCTCAAAGGAGCCCGCATCGCCGGCAGCTTGCACATGACGATTGAGACGGCGGTCTTGATCGAGACGTTGACCGAACTCGGCGCGCAAGTCCGTTGGGTGTCGTGCAACATTTTTTCGACGCAGGACGAGGCGGCGGCGGCCGTCGCGGTCGGTCCTCACGGCACGCCGGAAAATCCGCAAGGAGTCCCGGTCTTCGCCTGGAAGGGTGAGACGCTCGAAGAGTATTGGTGGTGTACCGACCAACTCTTCCGCTGGCCGGACGGAGGCACGCCGAACATGATCCTCGACGACGGCGGCGATGCGACGCTGCTCGTCCACAAGGGTGTCGAGTTTGAAAAGTCCGAATCGGTGCCAGCCGCCTCGACGGCGACCAACGAAGAATACGCGGTGATCCTGAAGTTGCTCGCTCAGATTCAGGAAGAGGACAACAGCTTCTTCCGCCGCATCGCCGAAAACGTTCGCGGAGTGACCGAGGAAACGACGACTGGCGTGCATCGGCTTTGCCAAATGCACGAGGCCGGCAACCTGCTGTTCCCGGCGATCAACGTCAACGACAGCGTGACGAAGAGCAAATTCGACAACCTCTACGGCTGCCGCGAATCACTGGCCGACGGCATCAAGCGCGCGACCGACGTGATGATCGCCGGCAAAGTCGTAGTCGTCGCTGGCTACGGCGACGTCGGCAAGGGCTGCGCTTACTCGATGAAGACGCTCGGCGCTCGGGTGCTCGTCACGGAGATCGACCCGATCTGCGCCTTGCAGGCGGCGATGGAAGGTTACGAAGTCACGACGATGGAAGACGCGGTGCACCAAGGGGACATCTTTGTCACCACGACCGGTTGCAGCGACGTGATCCGCGGCGAGCATCTCGACCGCATGAAGCATCACGCGATCGTCTGCAACATCGGCCACTTCGACAGCGAGATCGACGTCGGCCACCTGAAGCGCCGCGGCGACGTGAAGCGAATCGAGATCAAGCCGCAGGTCGATAAGTGGGTCTATCCGGACGGCAAGGCGATCATCGTGCTCGCCGAAGGTCGCTTGGTGAACCTCGGCTGCGCGACGGGTCACCCCAGCTTCGTGATGTCCAACAGCTTTACGAATCAAGTGCTGGCTCAAATGGCGATCTGGGGCGATCCGGACAAATACGAAATCGGCGTGTATCGTCTGCCGAAGAAACTCGACGAGGAAGTTGCTCGTCTGCACTTGGAAAAACTTGGCGTGAAGCTGACCAAGCTGGCGCCGTCCCAAGCCGACTATCTCGGCGTCCCGACCGAAGGCCCGTACAAGCCGGAGCACTATCGGTACTAACCGGCCACGGGAAAGTCTCGCGCGGAGTGCAGGCGTCTGCGTTCGCACGCTGTTCCACAACATCTGCGAAAAGGAAAAATCATGGGCAAAGGCAACAACAGTCAGAAGAACGACAAGAAGAACAAGAAGCCCAAGAAGGACAACAAGACCGCGGTCAAGAAGTAATCCGCGCTCTCGCTACGAGAGACTAACGGTCTTTCGACTGATCCGAGGAACGCCTGATCTCGTCCAGGCAGTCGAGGTAGAGCGACTCAACCTTCGCCCGTGCCCACGGTGTTTTGCGGAGGAACGTCAGGCTCGACTTGACGCTTGGATCGTGAGTGAAGCAGCGAATCGGAATGGCAAACGCCATCTCCGCCCAGCCCACATGTGCGACGAGTTGCTCAAGAATCATTGCGAGAGTGGTGCCGTGCAGCGGGTTTTTGGGGGATTCTGGAGTCATGTCCGTCAAGTCGAGTGTGTCATGGTGATGGGTGGTGGGGACATCTGCTGAGTTGGAATGCCTCCCGCAGTGAAGCAGGATTCTGGTCGGGGCACTCCGCGAACCGCAACGCCCAAGAGGCTGCCTTTGCAATTCAGAAAAGATCAACGGACACTGGCCGCCAGTCTGACGGACGACCTCTCCTTGCTGAAAAGGGTTCGAGATGCTGCCGATGATTCGACGCCGTGATTTTCTGAAAGCCACCGCCGCGTTTGCGACGGCCGGATTTGTGGCACCTCTGGCGACTGCCGCCGACAAGAAGCCGCTGTTTGAAATTTCGCTGGCCGAGTGGTCGCTGCATCGGACGATCTTTGGCGGAAAGCTCGACAACCTCGACTTCGCGAAGTCGGCCAAGCACGACTACGGCATCAACGCCATCGAGTTCGTGAACCAGTTCTTCAAAGACAAGGCAAAGAACTCCGAGTACCTCACGGAACTCAAGAAGCGAGCGGACGGTGAGGGTGTCAAGATGCTGCTCATCATGTGCGACGGTGAGGGTGCGCTCGGCGACGCCGACGAGAAGAAGCGGCAGACGGCGGTCGAGAATCACTTCAAGTGGGTCGAGGCCGCGAAGTTCCTCGGCTGCCATTCGATTCGCGTCAACGCTCAGAGTTCCGGCAGCTACGACGAACAAGTCGAGCGTGCCGCCGATGGGCTCCGCAAGCTGTCCGAGTTTAGTGCTCAGCACGGCTTGAACGTGATCGTCGAGAATCATGGCGGTCTGTCGTCGAACGGCGAGTGGCTGGCCAAGGTGATGAAGAAGGTCGATCACAAACGCTGCGGCACGCTGCCGGACTTTGGAAACTTCCGAGTCAGCAAGGACGAAATGTACGACCGCTACAAAGGCGTGACCGAGTTGATGCCGTTCGCGAAGGCGGTCAGCGCGAAGTCACACGACTTCAACGAGGCCGGCGATGAAACGCAGACCGACTATTTGAAGATGATGAAGATCGTGCTCGCGGCCGGGTACAAAGGCTATGTCGGCATCGAGTACGAGGGCGGCAAGCTCAGCGAACCCGAAGGCATTCGAGCGACGAAAAAGTTGCTCGAACGAGTGCATGCGGAGTTGTCGAAGGGTTGAGAACGTAGATCTGCCACTCCCGTTGTGCAGACTTCAACGATTGGCAACGGTTGCGAATGAGACGTAACATGCTCGCGACACGTTTGTCGAAACTTGGTGGTACAGCAGCATGGCCGGTTTGCAGATTCCCTGTCCGAAGTGTGGCAAGTCGCTGAAGCTGCCCGATCGCAGCTTGCTGGGCCGGAAGGGAAAGTGTCCCAAGTGCCGGCATGCGTTTGTCCTGACGGAGCCCGCTTCGCAAGCATCGTCTGCGCCGCAGGACGAGCCTGATGGCGATCCGCTGGATGTGGATGATCTGTACAACGAGTTGGATCAGATTGAGCAACGCCGCACGGGAGCCGACGAAGTTCAAATGGAGCTTGTCGATCTGAGCGTGCGGAGTCCGCAGGCCGGCACCGGCGCACGATGGGTGCCGGATGCTGCTCAACCTGCCGCCGCATCGATGCCGCCGCCACAGATGATGCCGCCGGGATATCCGTATCCGATGCCTCCGCAGGGGTGGGGAGTGCCGCCGGGATATCCGCAGATGCCGTATCCACCTCAGCCAGGAATGCCGTACCAGATGCCTCCGGGGTACGCGCCGATGCCCTATGGTGCTCCGCAGTACATGCCGCAGCAGATGTTGGCCCCGCCGCAACCAGCACCCGTACCGCCGCCGTTTGTTCCGGCCGCACCCGCGCCGGCACCAGTCTCATTCGCGCCGGCCGCGAGTGACAATCCGTTCGGAGCGTTCGCGGAACCTGAACCGGAATCCGCTCCGAGTGCTCTGCCGTCGCAGGTTGAGATGCTCTCGGCCAGTTCGTTGCGAAAGTCGAAGTCGAAACCCAAGGCGAAGAAATCTCGGCAAGCGCAGCAGAAGCAGTTGGCGGCGATCATCGCGATCGGCGCGCTGGCCGTGGCGGGCATCGTGTTCGCCGCGATGGGCGGACGATCGGCGTCGAACGGAAAGGGGAAGAACAAAGCGGTCGCGCAGAACCCCGGCGAAGACGTCAGCGAGTCACTTCCGTGGGAGTCGCCGCTGCCCATCAGTCCGACGAAAGGCACGCCGATCGACATGCCGCTCATGCCCTACGGCGTGACGGCGATCGTGCATGTGCGCCCGGCCGATCTGTGGGAGAAAGGGACGAGACGCGAAGAGTTTCGATTCTGTTGGGGGCCGCTCGGCGAATGGCTCGGCAAGCAAATCAAAGAGCTGTGCAATCAGGATCCGACGGCCATTGAGGAGCTGACCTTCGGCCTCATTCCCGGTGTCGTCGGAGAAGGAATCCAGGTGTGTGGAGTCGTGCGGCTCAAGGAGCCGTCGCAGAAAACGGAACTCATCAAGGTCTTCCGCGAGATGAAGGCCGAGCTCAAGGAAACCGACGCCAGCGATTATCCTGTTTACGAAAATGAGAAGTACGCCTACGTCCTCAAAGACCTGCGAACGTTCGCGTTCTGCCCACGCCTGAAGCAGACCGAAATGGCCGAGGCAGTGAATCGTCCGAACGCACAGGCTCCGGGACTGGAAGCTCTGCTGCGAAAGACCGACCGCCTGCGGCACGTCGTGTTGGTGTTCGAGCCGACCACGCTGGGAGCACATGCGCAGTTCATCTTCGCCGACGAGTTTCGCCGCATCGCGGATCGCGTCGTCGAGTTCTTCGAACCGAAGCACTTCGAGACCGTCGCACTCAGCCTGCATGTCGGAGACAAGTTTCATTCCGAGATTTTGGCCCGCTACAAATCGTCGATCGCCAAGACGGCGGCTCAGGACGAGTTGAAGAAGCGGCTCGATGGTGTGCCTCGCGAATTGGCCGACACGATTCGAAGCTACATGGACCCCAAGACGCTCGGACCACGTCAGATCATCGGCCGCTTCCCGGCGATGACGAAGGCCTATGCCTTATCGACTCACGCCTCGAACGGAGACCGATTCATTTCGTTGGCGACCGCGCTGCCCGAACGAGCCGCTCCGAACCTCGTGATCGGAACGCTGCTGACCTGGGACGAATCGAC
>QWQF01000131.1 GCA_003669125.1 Planctomycetota bacterium | reverse complement strand
CGGGTACGAGATGTCGAAGTCGTGCGTCTTGCCCGGTTCGAGTTTGTATTTCGCGTTGCTCCAGTCGGAGTACGGGCCTTTGGTTTCGTAAACGAAATCCTCTTCGGTGAGGTTCGTCACTTTCACGCCTGGCGGAGTGAAGGTGGCGAAGAGATGCGGGGTTGCCCAGCCGGCGCTCGAGAGTCGCAGCTTGGTGAGGCCGAAGTCGAGGTCGGGGACAGTGGCGGTGGTCATCGGGGTCAGGCTCGTCCACGCTTTCCAACTTTCCATCAGTTGAGCGTTGATCGCGTCGTTGTTGATCGCGGTGTTCTCGGCTTGATAGCCGTCGGCGAAGTGGGATTTCACCGTGAGTTGCGGATCGCCGTGCCAGCCGAAGCGGATCGCTCGCGTTTGTGAGTCGGGCTTGATCAGCTCGGCAAAGCCGATTTGTTTCAGGTCGATTTCAAAGACGACGACCGGTTGTGCTCGGTGTGGATCACCCGACACGGCTGCTCCGCTGGGGATGACCGACGTGGTGATGAACAGCTTCGGCACATGGAATTGAATTCGCGTTGGACCCTCTTTCTCGCTGACGTCTTCGACGTGGATGCCGCCGCCGAGCGACAGCTCCGTCCAGAGTTCGGAGTCGGCATGGCGTTTCAGTTCGGGGATCGCCTCGGTCAAGAACGCTCGATCGGCCAGCTTGGCGAACGTGTCGCCGGGAATGTCGAGCAGATGAACGTGCGCCAAGTCGGATTTAATGAGCAACTCGGTCAGCGAATTGAGCACGTCGGGGACGAGTCCTGCCTGCAGAGCCTTCACGCTCGACAGGTCCGCTGGCAACGCGGTTTTCAGCTCGACGATCTCCGGCTGCTTTGGAGTTTTGCGTGGATCGAGGGCCGCGGCGCTCAGGCCCATGACCACCGTGAGACCGTTCTCGTCGGTGCTGATCTCTTGCGGGAAGAGTCGCGTGCGCGGCTTGTAAACGGGGATCGGCCAGAAGCGATCCGCGAACGTTCCCGCCTCGCTGAACTCGGCGATTTTCTTTTCGAGGGATTCGATCATCTTGGGAACGGTGCTCTGCACTTCCTGTTGGATGCGCTGCTTCTGGCCGTACAGACCGCTGACGAGTCCGCTGGAGACCTGATCGCGCGACATGCCGAAACCTTTCACGGAGACGCCGGCCGGTGCGGTCACGTACCAGTTGTCGTTGGGGATGTCGAACCGCGAAGCGATCGACTTCAACCGAATACGTCGGTTCTCGACGTACGGCGTCACGTCGATGTCCAGCCAGACCGGCCGCCGATGGCCGATGACGACTTGAATCGGTCCCGCCTGTGCGGAGTGATCTTCGCCCGTGACCCAGGTTCCGCCGATATTCAGCACCGTGTTCGAGAGGCCGACTTGCAGATTCAAGCGGTCTTTCGCGATCGCCTTCACACGCACTTGATTCAACTGGCTGTTGTACGAGATTCCGGAAAACTGCACGCGGAAGCCGTAGCCCTCGAGGTTGGTGAACTCGACGATGTCGTTGATCCGCCCCTTGAGCAGGTCTGCTGGAATTTGTTTCGGAGCCGAATACGCCAGAGCCTCCAGCATTTGATTGCCGAGCCGAGCGTACATCGCACCAGGGATTTCCAGCGCAGCCACGAACGGTTCCACGAAGATCGGCTTTGGCGCGAGCGTTTCCTTCGGAGCCGGCAGCTTGTCGGGATCGACGTTTTTTGGATCGAGCATCCAGGCGATGAGCCGGTCATCGGCGTAAGCGTCCTTCCACGAGTCATGATTGCCGCCACGAATCTCGGTGTAGCGCGGCGTGGCGGCGAGATCTTGCAGGGCATCGATCATCTCCAACGAACGATTCGACAGGACGGCATGATCGTCGTCGCCATGCCAAGCCCAGATCGGCAAGTCTTTGAGCTTCTCTGCCCATTCCAGCTCTCCGCCACCCGCGAGCGGCACGAGCGCACTCCAGCGCGACGGATCGGCTGCCGCGATCGACCACGCTCCGAAGCCACCCATCGACCATCCGGTCAGAATCCGCCGCTTGGGATCGATGCGATAATCCTTCTCGACCTGTTCGAGAATTCGCAGCGCGCGATCGGCATCGGGAGTCCCGGCCAGCCAGCCTTGCAGGACACGGCCGCGAGTATTTTCACACTGCGGAAAAACGACGATCGCCGGAAAGGTCGCCTCACGAGCATTCACCATCGAGCCCAAGCCGACGTTGAGATGCGCTCGGCCGTCGTTGCCACGCTCACCGGCTCCGTGCAGGAACAGGATTCCGGGCAGCGGCTTGCTCGGCGAATAGCTCGGCGGCACGAACACGACATATTTGTGCTCGCCCGCATCGTCCTTGAAGATCTTTTCGACGAAGCCTCGCTTGCCGTCATCAGCCGCGAAGGCTTGTGCAACCACAAGGAATAACGCCGCCGCGATCGCCCACAACCGAATTCCTCCTACCCACCGCCGACACATGATGCAACTCTCCTGATTACCACGCCATTTGGGTTAAGTCGAAAACCCTGGCCGACGCTCACAGTCTAACCGCCACCAATGGCTGGTAGGAAATGAACCTCGTCGTCAGGGCCGACCTTTGACGACAAACCGCGAGCGGCGACTTTCGTTCCGATGCCGACGCTCAGGCCTGGTTTCAAGCGATCGCCCTCGACCAATCGCGATTGAATACCGGGAAATTGTCGGTCGAGTTCCACGAGGATTTCGGCCACGGTTTGGCCGGCGACGTCGATGATGTCTCGGCCACCGGTGAGGGTTCGCAGCAGCGGAGGAATGAAGACTCGCGGCATCGTTACTTCAGCCCCAAGTGCTTTTTCAAAAACATCGCCTCGACCGCGCGTTGGTAGTCGGCGTTTTCCTTCTTTGCGAAGCCGTGACCTTCGTTGTCGGCGAAGACGGTCCAGACGGAACGTCGGCCGGATCGGACCTTCGCGGCGATTTGTTCCGCCTCGAAGAACGGGACTCGCGGATCGTTGCGGCCGTGGATGACCAGCAGTTCGGATTTGATTTTGTCGGTGTTGTGGAGCGGCGCGATCCGTTCAAAGACGGCGCGCATCTCTGGCTTTCGTTCGTCACCGTATTCGGCGCGGCGAAGGTCGACTCGGTACGGAGCGGTCTTTTCGAGGAACGAAATGAAGTTGGCGATGCCGACGACGTCGATGCCCGCTTTGATGCGGTCTCCGAAATTCGTCAGCGTGGCGAGCACCATGTAGCCGCCGTAGCTGCCGCCGATCACGGCGACTCGCGACGCATCGAGTTCCGGTTGCTGCTGAATCCAGTCGAGCAGTCCGCCGATGTCCTTCACGCTGTCCTCACGCTTCTCGGCGTTGTCGAGCTGCAAGTACGTCTTGCCGTACCCCGCCGACCCGCGCACGTTCGGATGCAGCACCGCGATGCCGAGTTCGTTGACGTAGAACTGCGTCGCGGCCGAGAAAATCGGTCGGTACTGACTCTCAGGCCCGCCATGAATGCTGATGAGTACCGGCAGTTTCTCACCAGCCGCCGTTGCCACGCGCGGCTTGTAGAGGTACGCCGGAACCCGTCGCTCGTCGAACGACTTGAACTGGATCCGCGTCGGCGCGACGAACGAGGCCGGATCGAGTCCGCCGATCTCGCTGAACGTCCAACGCGTGAGTTCACCGTCCGAGAACCGCAGCGAGTACGCTTCGGCCGGCGCGTCTGGTCGTGCCAGTGTGAAGCCCAGCGAGGTGCCGTTCGGCGAAAATTCCAAGCCGCTGACGACACCTAGCGGCAGTCGGAATTCGCTGCGGCGCTGGCCGGTCGCAGGGTTCCACAAGAACAGGCGGCTCATGCCGTCGTCATTGATCAGGAACGCGACCGTGCCTGTGTCCCGATGCACGGTCAACTCATCGACATCCCAATTGAGTCCGTCGGACACCCACGACCATTCGCGCGTGGCCAGTTCCACTCGCGCCAGCCGCAAGAATTCCGAACCGGTGTCGGTCGTGAGATAAACCGCTCGGCCACCCGGCGCGAACGCCAGTTGGCCGATCGCCGCCTTGCCCTCGATCGGCAGCGGCAAATCGGTGCGTTCTTTTTTCTCGACGTCGAACAGCGCGGCATACGACTCGTTGATCGAGACGTACCGGCGGAGCAGCAGCCATTTGCCGTCGGCCGACCAGTCGTCTGCTTCCCACGTCTGCCCGTTGACTTCCATCAGCAGTTCGAGCGAGTCCGGCTGGCGCGGATCGACGCGGTACAGGTCCATGTCCTTGCCGTTGCGGCGATTGTTCGACACGACCACCGCCGAGCCATCCCGTCGCCACGCCTGCACCAGATGACGAGACTTCCCATCGCTGAGCAGTTGCTTCTGAAATCTTTGCCGATCGAGCAACCACAACTGTGCGTTCTCGTTGCCGCCACTGTCTACCGAAAGCAGCAACGCCCCGTCGCTCACGCCGGGAATGAATCGCCCGGTGACAGGCTCGTCGACGAATGTGAGTTGCTCGCGCCGTCCGCCCGGCTGCGTGACCAGATGCAACTGCGCCGCGTTGCCGAAGCGAGTCGAAATCAACATGCCGTTTCCGCTCGGTGCCCAACCGCGAAATGCCGCCGTTCGCGTGTTCTGGTACTGCGACAGCTTCGCGACGATGTCGGCCGAGACGGCCGGAACCTCCTGCGTCTGAATGGCCGCCGGCTTGCGCGGATCGGCGTCAGCGGCGACGGTCAGCGAACACGTCAGGACGAAAGTGAAGCAGAGCGTCGAGAAGCGTTGGATCATGATTCTCTCCAAGTAACCCGAAGCGTTAGCGAGGGCGAACGCTTCAAGTAACATCGTTCTCCATGTCGAGTGAAGCGATCGCCCTCGCTGACGCTTCGAGTTAATGTGCCACACGGTTTATCGCGGTTGGCTCACACGAACAACCAACGCAGAAACACCAGCAGGCCGAGTCCCGCTCCGAGCAGCACCCACCACGGCTTGTTTGTCACGGTGGCTGGTGCGTCTTCCAGCGACAGGTAGTTCTCGCACGACGGACAGCGAGGCGAGTCCTCGTAAACTTCGGTGCCGCAATGCGGGCAGATGATGGTGGACTCGCCGTCGAGGTCCGATTCATCATCGCCCCAATCTTCGTTTTCGTCGTCCCACGTTTGCCGAGTCATTCGCCGCATCCTGACGGAACTGTGAACAAGCCGAACTTGGAAACGATCGCGTCGGCAGTACGCTACCGCATCAGTTGGAAAGCGACCACGGGCCGAGGTTCGACGAACGCCTCACCCTCAAGATTCGCCGCCACGGATCACCCGGCTGACTCCGAGGAAGCCGTCGCTGCACTCGGAGTCGCGGTCGCGGTTGAGACGCTGTCCGATCTACTTTGCTTGAACTCGTCCGACCCCGAACTGATCGCCGTTGCGGATCGGTTCGTTCCCGCGCCAGTCAATCTCAAGCAGCTTCTCGCTGGCGACGGCGGCTCCGGTTTCGTCGGTCAGGCTGGTGACGATCTTCCGAGTTGCCACGTCGAACACGTCGCCGGTCGAGGGGTACGCCAGCTTGCCGTCGATGCTGAAGGTGATCCAACCCGGCTCATCGCGGACCTTCAGGCTGGCGACTTGCTTCGGCGGCATGACGGTCGCATCGAAGACGTGCATTCGCTGATTGGTCGCATCGCAGACCCAGATTTCTTTTTCATCGGGAGTCAATCCGATGCCGTGGCTCGGACAGCCGTGCCGTTTGACCGGGCCTTTTTGAAAGCCGGCCACTTCGACGCGATGCAGTTTCTTGCCGGTCGTCAGGTCGCCGATCTCGAAGCCGAGCAACTCGTTGACGTTCACGAAGCAGAGCGTCTCGCGGCCGTTGACGGTGAAGGGACGAATGCTCGCAGCGAACGGGCCGCAGGTGCGAGCGGCCAAGTGCTTGCTCGTGTCGGTGATCGTCAGAAGCGGTGACTTCAATCCTGCGAGATACGCGGCACGACCGCTCGGCCCGTAGACCGTGTTGTGAGCACCGCTCTTCGGCTCGATCTTGGCCAGCACGTCACCGCTCGCGGCATCGACGACGTGCCAGTGATCTTTCTCGAACGACGGCAGGTAAATCACCTTGCCGTCCGGCGCGATCGACATCCGGTCGCAGCCGCCGTCGTAGGCTTTTTCCCACAGCAGTTTCTCGCTGACGAGGTCGAGGCATTGCAGCGTCTTGATCGTGCTGATGTAGATTCGCTTTGTCGTCGCGCTGGCACAGACCCCTTTGACGTTGATCGGCTTGCCATCGTCGCCGATGCCACCAGTCGGAATCCGCTTCACGAACTTGTGCCCGTGATCGATATCGAACACGAGCAACCCGTGCCCGCCGAATTCGAGATAATTCCGAACCCCCGGCACCGCAACGTACAACAACCGCCGCTCGTCTTGCGCGTCGGCAATCGACGACGCACTGCACACCATGCCGAGCCACAACAGCCACTTCGTCCAACGCATATCGTCGTCCTTTGGTTTTAGGCGGTCTCGATCTGCGCCGCGTCCTGCAGGCCGAGTTCTTGAATGGCGAGTTCGCGGATTTTGTACTTCTGAATTTTGCCCGTGACGGTCGTCGGAAAACTGTCCACGAACTTGATGTGTCGCGGCGTTTTGTAGTGAGCCAAACTCGCGCGGCAGAAGTCACGGATGTCTTGCTCGGTGACGTTGCTGCCGGGGCGGAGCTTGATCCAGGCGAGCACTTCCTCGCCGTATTTTCGATCGGGGATGCCGACGATTTGAACGTCCTCGACGGCAGGGTGCTGGTACAACCGCTCTTCGATTTCGCGCGGGTAGATGTTCTCGCCGCCGCGAATGATGAGGTCTCTGAGTCGGCCGGTGATGCGAAAGTAGCCTTCCGGAGTTCGCAGCGCGAGATCGCCGGTGTGCAGCCAACCGTCGGAGTCGATGGCTTCGGCGGTCTTCTCCGGCAGGTTGAAGTAGCCCAGCATCACGACGTGTCCGCGACAGCACAGATCACCCGATTGGCCGTCGGGCAACTCGCGACCGGTTTCGGGATCGACGATTTTCACTTCGACGTCAGGCAGCGCACGGCCAACGGTGCCGACTCGCAGTTCGATCGGGTCGTCGGTGACCGTCTGTGTGATGAGCGGCGACGCTTCGGTCTGTCCGTAGCCGATCGTGATTTCGCTCGCCCCCATGTCGTGAGTGACGCGCTTCATCAGCTCGATGGGGCAGGGGCTGCCAGCCATGATGCCGGTGCGGAGCGACTTCAAATTCCGCTGGGGGTACTCCGGATGTTCGAGCATCGCGATGAACATCGTCGGGACTCCGTAGATCGCCGTGCAGCGTTCGGACTCGATGGCGGCCAGCGTCGCGCCCGCATCGAACGTCTCGGACGGGAAGACCATCGTGCTGCCGATCGCGACGCAGCAGAGCGTTCCCAGAACGCAGCCGAAGCAGTGATACAGCGGCACCGGAATGCAGAGTCGATCGTGCGAGGTGAACCGCTGATTCTCGCCGGCGTAATAGCTGTTCACGAAAATGTTCGCGTGCGACAGCATTGCCCCCTTCGGAAAACCGGTCGTGCCGGAGGTGTATTGGATGTTGATCGGGTCGGCGGCGGAGAGTTCGGCTTCGCAGCGAGCCAGTTCGTCTGATGTCACCGACTGAGCACGCGAGAGCATCTCGTTCCAGGGGAGCGTTCCCGGCAGCTCGCCTCGCAGCGAGATCAGCCATTGCAGCTTCGGAAACTGTTGGCTGCAAATTTTTCCGGCGGACGCCGCCGCGAACTCCGGGCAGGCTTCTTCGAGGATCGCTCGATAGTCCGCCGACTTGAAACGGTCGCTGAGTGCGAGCCCTCGCACCTCGGATTGAGCGAGGGCGTATTTCAACTCGGAGGCTCGATAGCTGGGGTTGATCGTGACCAGCACGACGCCGATTCGCGCGGTCGCGAATTGCAGAATCACCCACTCCAAACAGTTGCCGGCCCAGACGCCGAAGTGATCCCCTTTTTGGAATCCGAGAGCCAGCAAAGCTCGCGCGGCGTCATCGACTTGCCGATCGAAATCGGTCCACGAACAGCGGACGCCGGTCGTGCAAAACACAATGGCATCCTGATTCGGATGTCGCCGAGCGGTCTCGCGCAGAGCCGCTCCGATCGTCCAACCCTTCACCCACGGGACTGCTGAGTCGCTCATGACCGTCCTCCGAGAATGATGTCTCGCGGGCATTCTAGCGGAACCCGCGCGACTCGCCTCTCTGAGCGGTGCCTTTAGAATGGGCGCCGTCTCCTCCCGTCGCTGAGTCGGAGTCTGAACATGTCCGAGGCCGTGATTCTTTCCGCCTGCCGCACGCCGATCGGCAAGTTCCGAGGGAGCTTGTCGTCGGTCTCGGCGACCGATTTGGGGGCGTGCGTCGTGCGCGAAGCAATCGTTCGAGCGGGAGTCGCACCGGCGGATGTCGACGAAGTGATTCTCGGCATGGTGCTGCCGGCGGGAGCGGGACAGGCTCCCGCTCGGCAGGCGACGCTGAAAGGTGGTCTGCCCGCGACGGTCGGAGCGTTGACGATCAACAAGGTTTGCGGATCGGGATTGAAGGCCGTGATGCTGGCGGCTCAAGCGATTCGCGGCGGCGATGCGGATGTCATCGTCGCTGGCGGCATGGAGAACATGAGCCAAGCTCCGTGGCTGTTGCGGCGAGAGGGTCCGGCCCTCGGCGATCGACCGCTGATTGATTCGATGCTGCACGACGGACTGGAATGCGCCTTCAGCAGCCAGTCGATGGGGCACATCGCTGACAGTTTGGCTCAGCGAGCGGGCATCTCGCGCGAAGCCCAGGATCGGTTCGCGGTTGAGAGTCATCGTCGAGCCGTAGCGGCGGCCAGTGCTGGTGCATTCCAAACGGAAATGGTTGCCGTCCTCGTGACCAATCGCGGTCAATCAACCTCCGTCTCGGCGGACGAAAGTCCTCGCGCGGATTGCGATGTGGCTCGGCTGTCGGCGTTGCGTCCGGCCTTTGCCGGCGATGGTCGTGTGACTGCCGGCAACGCTTCGACGATCAGCGACGGAGCTGCCGCGGTCGTGGTCGCATCCGCAGTCGCAGCCGAGCGATTTGGTCGCAAGCCGCTCGCGCGGATCGTCGCCTCGGCAACGGCTGGAGGTCCGCCGGAGGAACTCTTCACGGCTCCCGTCGCGGCGATTCGACGTGTCCTCGAACGAGCCGGTCGATCGCTGGCCGACGTCGATCTGTTCGAGATCAACGAAGCGTTTGCCGTTCAAATGCTGGCGTGTATTCAGGAACTCGACTTGCCGCCGGATCGAGTCAACGTGCATGGCGGAGCGATCGCGCTGGGGCATCCGATCGGAGCCAGCGGTGCTCGCGTGCTGGCGACGTTATTGTTCGCACTCGACCAGAGACAGCTCCGAACCGGAGTCGCGGCCTTGTGTTTGGGGGGCGGCAACGCCGTCGCGATGTTGATCGAACGAGCGTGATGAGGGAGAGGCGATGGCTGCAGACGGAACAACGCCGAACGAACAACTCCCGCCGGTGGGCGAACCGCTCAAGCCGGCCGCGCGGTTCGTCATGATCGACGGGCTGCGCGGTCTCGCCGCGTTGGGCATCTGCGTGTACCACATCTGGCGCTACGAGCCGGCCGCGACGACCAAACCACTGGCCTACGCGTCGAACAACTTCGTCCCCGGATTCATGGATTGGATGCTGTTGCGGTCCTGGGTCGGTGTGCAATTCCTGTTGGTCATCAGCGGCTTCGTGATCGCGTTCACGCTGCGGAACATCTGGGTGACACCCCGCGAGGTGCTGTCCTTCGTCGGCCGGCGAGTCGTCCGGTTGTGGCCGCCGTACGCGGTGACGGTCTTGCTCGCCGCGTTTTTGCTCGCCGTGTCCGAAACTTGGTGGGGCTTGCCGCCGCCGGTTGAGGAACCGCTGACGTTCGCTCGCGTTTGGACGCACCTGTTTTTCTTGCAAGACGTGCTGGGTGAATCGCCGATGTCCGCGGCGATCTGGACGGTCTGCATCGAGATGCAGTTTTATTTGGTGAGTGTCGTCGGTTGGGGACTGGCTCAACGGCTGCTGCCTCGGACTGACTCACCGTCGCCGCAGCCTTCGGGCTGGGGAGTGATGCTCGTGTTTGCTCCGCTGGCGCTGGCGTCGCTGCTGTTTTGGAACCGACAGGACAGCACCGAGTCGTGGGTGATTCACTTTTTGAATGCGTTTTTTCTCGGCATGGTGACTTGGTGGACGCTCGACGGAACTGTCTCGTGGAAAGTCTTCGCGGTGACGGTTGCCGTTGTTGTTGCGCATCTCGCATACCGGTGGAAGCTGGAGAATGCACTTGCGCTGACGGCGGCGCTGGTGATCTACTTCGCGGGACGCATGGACCATTTTCACGATTGGTTGAATTGGCGCTGGCTGCAATACCTCGGACGGATTTCGTACAGCCTGTACATGATCCACTACCCGGTTAGTCACGTGTTGACGTGTATTGGTTGGCGATGGTGCGGCGATTCACCGACGCCGGCACAGGCGTGCGTGATCTTGTTCGGGTGCCTGATCGCCAGTATTGCTGCCGGCCATCTGTTGTACGTCTGCGTGGAAGCTCCGAGTGGGCGTTGGTCAACTTGGCTGAAGAGCCGTCGCGGCACCTGACCGCGAGTGATCGAGTCGGTCAGAGGCTCGGCGGCACACCCAGCGACTTGCCGCCGTCGATCGCCAGGGCGGTGCCGGTCACCATGCAGGCGGCGTCGCTGGCGAGGTACAGAATCGCGGCGGCGATCTCGTCCGGCCGGCTCATGCGACCGAACGCCTGAGCCAACGGGCTGGCGGCGATGAATCGCTGCTCGGTGGCGGCGCGATCGGCGGCAGCCTCCAAATCGGCGTTCATCATCCCCGTGTCACAGACTGGGCCTGGGCAGACGGCGTTGACTCGAATGCGGTCCTTCGCGTGGCACAGAGCCAGGCTTTTCGTCAGTCCGATGAGTGCCATTTTGCTGATCGAATAGACGGGATCGTGAGCTCGTGGGAGCAAGCCGGCGTTGCTGGCCGTGTTCACGATGCTGCCGCCGCCGGAGCGAATCAGGTGCGGGATCGCAAACTTGGCTCCGAAAAACGCGGCTTTGAAATTCGTGTCGAGACAATTGTCCCAGTCGGTCTCGGAAACTTCTTGGATTTGCTTGACCATGCCGATGCCGGCGTTGTTGACCAGGATGTCCAGGCGGCCGGCAGTTGTCGCGGCCTGATCGATCAGCTGTTGCAATTCGGCGACATTACGGGCGTCACAGGCTGAGGCGTGGATGCCGAGCATCGCCAAGGACTGTCCGGATTCCAAACTGAGGCGATAATCCCCCACAAAAACTCGGGCACCGTGCTGAGCAAAAAGAAGTGCGGTGGCTCGTCCGATTCCGCTAGCTCCGCCGGTGATGACGGCGACTCGGCCAGAAAGGCTCGCAGGGGAGGTCATCGCAGGTTCCTTCGGCAGCCCGCAGAAAGTGGCTCAACTGGCTTTCAGGACATGGGTTAGGCCGGTAAAGTGTTCGTCCGATAGGCGAGCTCATTTTAAAATGAGACGGAATGTCGCGAACTTCGTGGCAGTGACTCAGGTGTTTGCCTACCGTAAATCTGCGAGATTGCCAAGACGACTTGAAGTTAACGTTGCCTTTCATCGCAAGCAAACGGCGCGGTCAGCTCTTGATTGAGGAGACTCGAATGATGCGGACGTGGAGCGGAAATCGGTTGGTTTGCTGGGTCGTGGCCGGTTTGGCCATCGCCATCAGCGCCTCCGTCGCGATCACGGCGGAAGAGTCGGGATCGAAAGAGGCGAAGTCCAAAGCCGCTGCGGCGGACGCCAAGCCTGTTGGCAAGAGGCGTGAAGAGTTCACGACTGGTTCGTCCGACGTGCTCATCTCGTTCATCAACGAGCAAATCCGCCAAGGCTGGACCGACAACGAAATCGAACCGTCGGAAGTTGCCGGTGATGGTGAATGGATTCGCCGCGTGTACCTCGACATCGTCGGTCATGTGCCGCCGATGGAAGAGATTGAAAAATTTCTGGGTGACAAAGACAAGGCCAAGCGATCGAAGGTGGTCGACAGGTTGCTCGATGATCCGGGTTACGTTCGTCATTGGACGAATGTCTGGACCAATCTGACGATCGGCCAGGACACTCCTCAGCGAGTCAGTCGCAAAGGGATGGAAAAGTTTCTCCGCGAAGCGTTCACCAAGAATCGTCCCTGGAATGACGTGGTGATGGATATTGTCTCTGCGGAAGGACACTTCGAGGAAAACGGCGCGGTCAACTTTCTGTTGGCTCAAATGGTGATGCCGGACGATGGAGTGCTTGCGACGGCCAAAACCACGCGGCTCTTCTTGGGTATGCAGGTGCAATGCACGCAGTGTCACAACCACCCGTTCAACGATTGGCAGCAGCGGCAGTTTTGGGAATTCAACAACTTCTTCCGCCAACTGCAGAAGGAAGATCATCGGAAGTACGACGCGAAAGCGGGTCGCATGGTCGACGACTACTCCGAATTGAAACGCCGCGACGGTGTCGCCGATCATGTCACCTACGAGAAACGTAACGGCTTGATTGAAGCTGCGTATCCTCGCTATTTCGGCAAGGATGTCGTTGACGAAGTGGCTCAGAAGGACAAGGACGGTTGGGACGTCAATCGTCGCGAAGTGCTCGCGAAATTGATGATTGACGGCGAGAAGCCGCTAGTGGCTCTGGCAATGGTCAATCGCATGTGGAGTCAATTCTTCGGCTATGGCATCACTAAGCCGGTGGACGACATGGGTCCGCACAATCCGGCGTCGCATCCGGATTTACTGGATCGATTGGGCAGCGAGTTCGTGAAATCGCGATACGACGTCAAGCAGCTCGTGAGATGGATTTGCAACTCCGAGGCGTACAATGTCACCAGCCAAGCCTCGAAGGTCAACGAGGAGAAAGACAACCCAGCTGCCGGCACGACTGCGATGTTCAGTCACGTCTACTTGAAGTCGATGTCGGCCGAACAGCTTTACGATTCACTGATCGTGGCCACGAACGCTCACAAATCCGGCCGCTCAAGCTGGGAGCAAGCCGAGGACAAGAAGCGGGTTTGGCTGCGACAGTTTGTGATTGCGTTCGGCACCGACGAGGGGGATGAATCAACGACCTTCAACGGCTCGATCCCGCAAGCTTTGATGATGATGAATGGCGACCTCGTGAAGGACGCGATCAGTGCTCAGAAGGGGAGCTTCCTCAACACGATCCTGGCCGAAACTCCGAAGGACACTGATCGGATTCGTCGCCTGTACTTGACGTCACTCGGCCGTGCTCCGAACCCCAAGGAAGCTAAGGGTGCCCAAGATTTGCTCCGAGTAAGCCCGGACAAGTTAGCGGCATATCAAGACATGTTCTGGGCGCTGTTGAACTCCAACGAGTTCATTTTCATTCACTGAAATTGAAACCTCAGATTTGAAATCTGAAATCTTCGATCAACCTAACCTTTCGAAAGGAAATCCCATGAGCTTCGTTCCCGCCGGTATGACTCGCCGACACTTTATGAGTCACATGGCTGCCAGTGCGGCCACGATTCCCGCCATTCAGTTCATGCAGCACCTGCAAGTTCACGCGGAGACCGTCAAGAAAAACCAAAAAGCGTGCATCCTGATGTGGATGGGCGGCGGACCTCCGACCATCGACATTTGGGACTTGAAGCCGGGCAGCAAGAACGGCGGCGAATTCAAGCCGATCACGGCCGCTGGAACACAAATCAGCGAGCACATGCCGAAGACGGCCGCTCAGTTCGACGTGCTCAACGTCGTGCGCTCGATGAGCACCCGCGAAGCCGATCACGGCCGCGGTCGCTACTTCATGCACACCGGATATGTGCCGACTCCGACCGTCGTACACCCGACGTTTGGCTCAGTGGTCAGTCACGAACTTGGATCGAAGCGAAAGGAATTGGAAATTCCTTCGTTTGTCTCGATCGGCGGTGACCCCGGCAGTCCAGGCTTCCTGGGAATGTCGAATGCGGCATTCGTTGTGAACACACAAGGCCGTATCCAAAACGCCGACATGGATGGCGTGGACGACAATCGACGCAATCATCGGCTCGCGATGCTCGGTACGATTGAAGACAACTTCATTTCGTCCAAACGAGGTGAAGCTCCGCAAGCTCACAAGGATGTCTACAAGAAGGCGATCCAGTTGATGACCTCGAAGCAGATGGAGGCCTTCAAGATCGACAAAGAAGATCCGAAGACGATCGACCGCTACACCAACGCTGGTGCTCCCACGGGCGGCATGATGCGTGCTGGTGGTGAATTCGGTCGCGGCCTGCTGATGGCTCGCCGATTGGTCGAAGCCGGTGTGCCGTTCGTCGAAGTTGGCATGGGTGGTTGGGACTTGCACGCGAACGTGTTCAACACGCTCAAGGATCGTAACCTGCCTTCGATGGACACCGCGATTTCTGCGTTGATTACTGACTTGAAGGAACGCAGTATGATCAAGGACGTCGTCGTGGTTTGGATGGGCGAGTTCGGACGCACCCCGCGCATCAACCAAGACGTTGGACGCGATCACTGGGCGGCAAGCTGGTCGGTGATGATCGGCGGCGGCAACCTCAAGGGTGGCACGCATGTTGGTGCAACCGATGCGGATGGCCTGACCTGCGAGACGAAGCCGTATCTGCCCGGAGACATTTGGGCTACGGCGTGTTATGCCCTCGGCATTCCGACGACGACGGTTCACACTTCGAAGCGTGGTCGTCCGATGAAGATTGCCAACGGCGGCACTCCGATTCCGGAACTCATCGGCTAATCGAGAAGCCTTTGAACGGACTCAAGACGGGGGCCGCTTGGCCCCCGTTTTCGTAACCGGTTTCCAATTTTCGATCCTTTTGAAAATATGACCGAGTCGCACCCAACAGAACCCGCGGAGGATGTCGGCTCTTTGGAGCAGGTGCCGAATGCGGAGTTTGTGCAGCTCTTCACGAAATCTCAAAGACGACTGTTCTTGTTCATCCTGGCTCAAGTCAGCAACCTGGCCGATGCCGAAGAAATCTTGCAGGACACGAACGTCATCATCTGGAGCAAGTTTCATCAGTTTCAACTCGGCACAAGCTTCTTCGCTTGGGCCGGAAAGATTGCGACCTACGAGATTCTTAAATACCGGGAGAAGAAACGAGTCGGCCGTCTTCAATTTAGCGACGAGTTCATCTCGCGAGTCGCCGCCGAGGTGATCGAGTTGAGCGATGAGCTCGAACAACGTCGCGAGGCGTTGTCCGAATGTCTTCGCCGCCTGAAGGTTGACGATCGGGAATTAATTCAAGCTCGCTACGCTCCCGGCGAGAACGGTTTGAAAGTCGCCGAGCACTTGGGCCGGCCAGCCAACTCGGTTTATCAGTCGATTGGCCGCATTCGTAAAGTTCTGTTCGATTGCGTTACGCGTCGCCTCACGGCCACCGCGAGGACCACATGACTCCGCGAGACATCGCCAACTTGACGCCAGAATTCTTCGAGTTGCTCGAAGCGTTGTGCGAAGATCGGCTCGATCAAGCCGACGCACAACGTCTTGAGCAATTCGTGCTGCGCGACGCGAATGCTCGCCGAGCCTATCTCGCCTACTTGGACCTGCACGGCACGCTGCACTGGAACACGGCGTTCGGAACCGACGGGGCAAATTTCGAGCCGGCGGTTTCGTCGCGTCTCGCTTTGGATGCTGACGCCGTGCGACCTGCTGCAGGGCGTGGTCAGCGTCGCCTGATCGTTTTGGCCGTTTGTGTCACAGTGATCGCCGTGTTCTCGTTCTCCGCTGGCCGCTGGTTTGTACCGAACAACGACCAGACTCCGTTGGCCACGCACGACGAGCCACGCACGACTCAGTCGCAGGACATTAATCGTGTCGAACTTGTGGCAGTCACACGAAACCATGAAGAGCGATCACCGAGCCGGCCGGTCATGTTAACCGATCGTCCGAAGTCGGAGAACCCGATGCCTGAGGCGACGGACGATCTGCGCGAATCGAAGGTCGATGGCAACACCAGCATTGTTGCGAGTGATGCGTCTCTGCAGCGGCCAGTTGGTGGCAACATGGTGGTGAAGGGTGATGGTTCTGTGCAGGGCATCGTTGCCGTCATCAACGAGCACCTCGCTGCCGGCTGGAAGGTGCAAGGCGTCGAACCGTCTCCGCTCGCGGACGATGCGGAGTGGTTGCGGCGAGTCTATCTCGACGTGGTTGGACATATTCCGCCGGTTGACGTCGCGGAGAAGTTCCTGGCCGATCGTGATCTCCGCAAACGGGAGAAACTGCTCGACACGCTGCTCGATGACCCGGCCTACGTCCGCAATTGGACAGTCGTGTGGACGAACCTCCTGATCGGCCGATCGGATTCGCGTGACGTGAATCGTCCTGCTCTTCAGAAGTATCTGCGAGAGAGCTTCGCGAAGAATCGGCCGTGGAACGAGATGGTTGGTGAATTCATTTCGGCGGAGGGTTCATTCGATCAGAACGGTGCGACCAACTTTTTGCTGGCCCACTTGAACAACCAAGCGGTCCCGGCGACGGCGATCACGGCGAAGATTTTCTTGGGGCGTCAGATCGGTTGTACGCAGTGTCACGACCATCCGTTTAACGATTGGAAGCAAGACGCCTTTTGGTCATTCAACAGCTTCTTCCAGCAGACCAAGGTGGCCCGCGTGGATCGCAGCGACGACACGGGCAAGATGAAGTCGCAAGCCTCCGCGTTGGAAACGAAACATGTCGGCGGCCCGACGCACTTCGAGACACGCCGCGGGTTGATGCAAGTCACCTACCCGAAGTTTGAAGGGACGTCGATCAGCGAAGATGCGGACACGAATCGTCGCAACGAACTCGCCAAGTTGATGACCTCCGGCGACAAGCCGCTGGTTTCCGAATCGTTCGTGAACCGCATGTGGGACCACTTCTTCGGTTGCGGATTTACTCGTCCGGTCGACGACATGGGGCCGCACAATCCGCCGAGCCATCCAGAGTTGCTGGATCATCTCGCTCGCGAGTTCGTGGCCAGCGGCTACGACTGCAAGCAATTGATCCGCTGGATTTGCCTCAGTGATTCGTACCAGCGCAGCAGCCGCTTTGGGAAAACGAACGAGCAAGACAATCCCGAGACCGGGGCGTCGCCGCTGTTCAGTCGCGTCTACGTCAAAGGGATGACCGCCGAACAACTGTACGATTCGTTGCTGCTTGCGACCGGAGCCGACAAGACTCCACTGGCCACTGGCGATCATGACCGCCGTCGCCACGAGTGGCTGCAACAATTCGTTCACGCCTTTCAAACTGATGAAAACGACGAGTCGATCACCTTCGAGAGCAGCATCACTCAGGCTTTGCTGATGATGAACAGTGAGTTGACACAGCAGGCCCTCAGCATGGACCGTGGCACGTTCCTCGAAAAGCTCATCAGCAGCCGCGACCCCGAAGCCGATAAGATCAGGCGATTGTGTCTCGCCACGCTGACTCGGTATCCGACTCCGAAAGAGTTGCAAGCTCTGCGACGGCTGGTTCACGAAGGGACGACTTCACGCTCGAATCCTGCTGGCTGGCAAGACGCCTTGTGGGCGTATCTGAATTCCAGCGAATTCGTCCTCGTGCATTGAGTCTGTTACCAGCGCCAGTCTCTGACGCCCGGCAGATTGCGGATGCACTCGGTTGGCCAGCGGCCCTCTTTCAGGTCAATGATGACTTGCGCGGCCATGACGAGCGTGCCCTGCTGAGATTCGTGGTCCAGTCCGCCGAGGTGACCACAGGTCAAAACGTTTTCGAGTTTGAGCAGTGGGCTTTCGAGCGGTAGCGGTTCCTTCTCGAAGACGTCGAGTCCGGCGGCTCGCAGATGTCCGGACTTGAGGGCGTCGCACAGCGCGACCTCGTCGATCAACGGCCCGCGAGCCGTGTTGATCAGAATCGACCCACGTTTCATCCGTTGTAGCGAGTCGGCGTTGATGAGGTGCCGCGACGATTGATCAATTGGTAGGTGCAGCGACACGAAATCTGAGCGTGACAAGAGGTCATCCAGCGAAGTGAGTTCGACCTGCCATTGCTCGGCGAACTCGCGATTCGGGAATGGATCGAATGCGAGCACACTGAGCCCCAGGCCGCGTGCTCGTGTCGCAACGGCGCGGCCAATGCGGCCGAGTCCGACCAAGCCCAGCGTGCGCCCCATCACTCGCGGAGTGGGGATTTTCTCCCAGATGCCTCGGCGGACTTGACGGTCGCGCTGCGGCAGGTTGCGAGCTAATGACATCAGCATCGCGATCGTGTGCTCGGCGACGGCGTGATGATTCACTCCGGGCGTGGTTGCGACGACGATTCGTGCCTGATCACAGGCAGGGAGGTTAACCGCATCGAAGCCGACGCCGGTGCGGGCGATGACTCGCAGCTTCGGACACGACGTGATGACTCGGGCCGTGATTGGCTCGGAGCCGGCGATGCAGGCCTCGGCGTCTCGCAACGCGAGGATCATGTTGTCTTCGGCATTCAGGTCGAGTTTGCGGTCCACGACGACCGTCTCAAAACCGGCGTTTTTTAAGAGTTCAAAGTGCGGCCCGGCATCGCCGAGCAATGAAGTCACAACCACTTTCAGAGACATGAGCGTCAACCTTTCTTGGCAATTCGATCACGGATGTGGGCTTCGCCACGACGCAACGCGAACGTCGTCGGCCCGCACCGCGTCCCTCATCAGCCGGCCGCGAAAACATGGCGGTTTCAGAAGCGAATTGAAAGGGTTCGGACTCACTTCTAAACTGGTCGCCGTTGGTTGAGTGTCTGGCCATGTCTGGAACGGCAATGGTCTTCCGCTTTGAAAGGTCTCGACAACATGATTGTTTTTCGACCAATGCGTGGAAACTTGAAATCCGGACAGGCATCTCTGGCAGGTCGTTGGTGGGGGCTGCTGGTCCTCTGTGCCTTCTGTTTCGGCTCGGGGGCTGTGGCTCAGGACAAGAAGGACAAAGAGAAACAGGTTGATGACAAGACGATTTTGTCACCTGCCGATGGCTGGCCGCTCAGGCTGACGTACTACAGATCGTCGGAAGGAAAAGAAGCGGCGGTTGTCGTGCTGCTCCACATGAAGGGCGAGAGCCGTTTGACCTGGACCGCTCCGAACGGATTCGCCAAGCAACTGAATGACAAGGGTTTCGCCGTCATCGCCGTGGACCTTCGCAAGCATGGGCAGAGCAAGCCCGGCGCGGAGGACGATGATCCGAAGAAAGCGACTGCATCGGACAAGGACAAAGCGAAGAAATCTTCCGGCGGCGGCGACCTCAAGCCGACCGATTACGTTCTGATGATTCGCGACATGGATGCGATCAAGAAGTTCATCTTCGAGGAGCATCAGAAGGGGAATCTCAACATGCGGAAGACTGCGATCGTTGCGCCGACCATGAGCGCGGCCATCGCCATCGCGTTCGTGGCGGCGGATTGGGACAAAGTTCCGTACGACGATGCTCCGAACCTTGCGATGAGGACACCGCGCGGCCAGGACATTCAGGCGATGATCTTTCTGTCTCCGGAAACGACGCTGCCTCAAGTTCCGGCTCACCAGATTGCGCGGAAATT
>QWQF01000154.1 GCA_003669125.1 Planctomycetota bacterium | reverse complement strand
TCCCGATTGATTCACTAACCCGAAGCGTCAGCGAGGGCGGACAATTCTGACGACGGAGACTGCTTGAAGCGTTCGACCTCGCTGACGCTTCGGGTTGGTTCGATCAATCAGGCTTTCGCGATCTCCGCGGCGGGGAGCACGCGGGTGCCGACGCGATCGCCGGCGGCGGCACGTTCGATGTTGCCGATCTTCTTGTAGTTGAACACGACGATCGGGATGTTGTGCTCCATGCAGTGGTGAATCGCTTGAGCGTCCATCACTTTCAAGTTCTGCCGCAGGAAGTCCTGGTACGAAATCTCCGAGTATCGGACGGCGTGCGGGTTCTTCTCTGGGTCTTCGGAGTAGATGCCGTCCACCTTGGTCGCTTTGAGCAGCACATCAGCTTCGATCTCGCGAGCACGCAGCGCGGCGGCGGTGTCGGTCGTCACGAAGGGACTGCCGGTGCCGGCGGCCAGGATGACGACTCGGCCTTTTTCCAGATGGCGGATACAGCGTCGGCGAATGAACGGCTCAGCGACTTTCTCCATCTGAATCGCCGTTTGCAGTCGCGTCTGTACGCCGGCGTTCTCGAGCGCGTCTTGCAGCGCGAGGCCATTGATGACAGTCGCCAGCATCCCCATGTAGTGTGCAGTGGGTGTCTTGATCGAAGCACTCACAGCGGCGAACTCTTTGCCGCGGAGGATGTTTCCGCCACCGCAAACGATCGCGAGCTGCACGCCCCCTTGATCGACGACTCGCTTGATCTGAGCGCAGATGCTCGTGATCTCTTCCATGTGGATGCCGGTCTCGCCGGTCCGGCAGAAACTCTGGCCGCTGATCTTGAGCAGGATTCGCTTGGGTCGGTCGGACATGGAGCACCTCTGAGAATGCAAATTGCAGTGCGATGGAAAATTGCAAATTTGAAGAGCCACAAAGTCGGCGAGTCAGCGACGAACCGTCCAGCGCTGTCGCAGTTCCATTTGCAATTTGCAACGTTCCATTTGCAATTTGCAATCCCTGTCCGAAACGAATCGAGGGGCGTTGTCGCCCCTCGTTCAATCCTCGTCAAATCAAAACGACAAACAACTAGCGGCCCAGCACCCAGCGAGTGAAGTTGACGGCTTTCAGGCCGGATTCGGCGAGTGCTTGGCTGACCCGCTTGGAGTCGTCCTTCGCGAAGGGCTGGCAGACCAACACGCCCTGCTCGTTGTAAAATTCGTTCAACTTTCCTTCGACCATCTTCTCGATGATGCTGTCTGGCTTACCTGTTTTCTTGGCTTCGGCTCGCAAACGGTCACGCTCGGCGTTGACCAAGTCGGCGGGGAGTTGTTCCGGCAAAGTGCAAATCGGCTTGATCGCGGCGATGTGCATCGCGACATCACGCAGCACCGGAGCGGTCAGGTTCGCACCCTCAGCTTGGAGCAGCACGCCCTGCTTGCCGTCGTGGTGAACGTAGCCGCCGACAGGGCCTTTCACGCGAGCGATTCGCGACAGGACGATCTTTTCGCGGATCGAGTTGACCAAGTCTTCGTACAACTGATTCAACGTCTTACCCGGAGCGTCCGGAGCGGGCTGAGCCAACAGTGCTTCCGGCGAGTCGGCACCTGGTCCGTTGAGCAACTGCTGAACACACTGCCGAGCCAGTGCGAGGAACGACTCCGCGCCGGCCACCGGAGCCGATTCGCATTGCAGTTCGATCATCGCGGCTTCCGAACCATCCGGTTTGGACTCAATGAAGATCTTGCCTTCCGAGGTCGCGTTGTCGGCGCGCTTGAGCATCACCTTCTTGAATTTGGTCTTCAGAACCTCAACGGCCTTGGCCTGATCGCCGTCAGCTTCGGTGAGTGCTTGCTTGCAATCCATCAGCGGCAGGTTGGTCAGTTCACGCAGCGCCTTGACGGCGGCAGCAGTAATTTCGGCCATGAGTCTTCTCCAAAAGAAATTGAGCGAGCGAATCGCAAATCAGCCGGATCGCGCGACCGATCGGTTTGTGAGGAATCAAAGCAACCGGACGCTCGCGAGTTCCGGCTTATGAGACAAAGTCAGAGCCTTCGGGCGGACGCCCTCCGGCTCGACTGCGGATATTTTTAACGCGACCGACGTGAATCAACTCAGGACAACGACGGCACGGCCTTATGCTCATCCGCCACGACGGCGTCTTTATCCTGAACGGCTGCCGGACCCTTGCCGGCCAGCACCGCTTCGGCGAGATGCGTGAGCATCAAGCGGATCGAGCGGATGCTGTCGTCGTTGCCAGGGATTGGCAGATCAACTTTGTCCGGGTTGCTGTCGGTGTCGATCAGCGCCACGACTTTGATCCCCATGATCCGGCATTCGTCGACGCAATTGTGCTCTTTGGTCGGGTCGATGACGATGACCGCTTCGGGCATGCGGTTGAGCGTGCGGATGCCGTTCAGGTTGCGAAAAATCTTCTCGCGCTCGCGACCGAGCGTGGACTGCATCTTCTTCGAGTAGGTGTTGATCTCGCCGGACGCGACGAGTCCTTCCAGCTCTTCCAGCCGCTTGAGCCGGCTGCGAATCGTGCGGAAGTTCGTGAACGTGCCGCCCAGCCAACGCTCGGAGACGAAGGGCATCCCGCAGGCATTCGCCGCTTCGATGATCGGGTTCTGAGCCTGTCGTTTTGTTCCGACGAACAGAACCAAGCTGCCTTGCGACGAGACCTTTTCGAGGTACTTCTTCGCTCGCAGAAGACCGCGGACGGTCTCCTTGATGTCGATGATGTGGATCTGATTTCGCTTGCCGTAAATGTACGGCCGCATCTTCGGGTTCCACTTGCTGGTCTTGTGACCGAAGTGAACGCCGGCTTCCAAAATGTCTTTGACAACAATGTTCGACACGCTGAGGAGCTCCTTTCCACCTCTCGCGGCGAGGACTTCGGCGGTCGATTCTGGCCGAAGTTCGCAGTTGCGTGAGGCACGCCTTCGCGGGGAAGGCGTTCGAAAGCTTGAGAAAAGTGGTAAATCCCCCCCGTCCGACTCACCATGAGCCGAGCGGAAGGGGCGAGAGGATAGTGGTGACCTGGGAGACCGTCAAACGACCAAACGACGTTGCCGACTGTTCAGGGAGCCGTGTGCTTGCGGATGAACTCCACGATTGGTGTCGAGTCTTCCAGTCCGTGCGGGTGATGACCGACGCCCGGCTTGCGAATCAGCTCGATCTTGCCGCCGAGTTTTTCGTATCGCTCGGCGATGAGGCCGGTGTTCTCGTCCCATGGGACGACGTCGTCGGCGTCGCCGAAGACGTGCAGCAGCGGCACTTTTGCGGCGGCCAGCGGAGCGAGGTTGTCGATCGGATTCAATTTCCAGGCGAGCGCTTCGGCTTCGTCCGCGAAATGAAAGCGTTCGAGGATCAGCTTCCAATCACCCGCGCTCCCTTTGCCTTTGCCCTTTCCGCCCGGCCAGCTTTTGAAATCGCAGACCGGAGCGTCGCCATAAATACACGCGACCTTGTCCGGGTTCGCGGCCGCCCAGTTGTAGCAGTACAAGCCGCCGCGGCTCAGACCGACGAGTGCCGGCTTGCTCGCGAAGCCGTAGCGCCGAGTCAGTTCGCGATACAGCGAGTTCCAATGCGACACCGCCTCCGGGCTACCGAGCATGTTCGGCACGCTGAGGTAGACGATGTGGAATCCGTGGCCGAGCAGCGCGATGTCGGGAGCCGGTTTGTGACCGAAGAACTCGCCGTGCCAGACCCACGGATTACCTGGCGCGGACTTCTTGGGCACGACGACGCTCGCCGTGTTGCCGGCGACAAGAAACTCGTAGCGGTCGAAGCCGTGCCAGTCGGACTTCTTGCCGGGGAACGGTTCCGCGTTTGGTACCAGCTTGAGTGTGAGCTTCGTCGGTTGGACGAGATTCACGATCTGAATGTAGAGCCGTTCGGCCTCATCGGCTGCTTCAGCGACGGGCAGTCCCTTGGCCATCCCTGGGCGAAGATGGCCAACCTCATTCAGCCAGGCATCGGTCAACACACGCTGTCGACGTTGAACGAGTTTCAACAGTTCACCGGTTCGTTGATTGATGGAAAGCCCGTTGAGATTTCGCAGGTCGGCACCCAGCGAATCCGGTGCTTGCAGTTCGTAAGCGGTCAATGTGCCGACAACCTGGCCGCCTTCCGTCACGTCGAAGCGAGGCGCTTTGAGCGGCGTCGCATGGATCCAATTGCCGTTGAGCAAGTAGTGAGACCGCTCTAACGCCAACGAGTCGGCATTCCAGGCGGGATCCATTGGCGCGTCCAGCACACATTTCCATTCCAACAGGTGAGAGTCTTTCGGCCCCTGATCGTCGAGAGAAACGCCCTGACCAGTCCTGATCCCTTGCTGCCGCAAGTAATCGCAGATTGCTTGCGTCATCAGCCAGTGCCCGGTTGGGTTGGCATGAACTCCGTCGTTTGCGAGGACAAACTTGGGGTCTTGTTTGCGTCGCGCGGCGAGGTGTGCGTTCATCGGACCGTGAATGTCGATGACCGTCCAGCCGTTCGCTCGCTGCGAGATCAGCCACTCGGAATACCGATCCAGCACGCCGTTGTAGCTCGCGCTGCCGCCACCCTTGAGAGGCCGCGGATCGTACGTCGGCGGAGTGAGGTGAATCACCTTGGCCCCAGCCGTTTTCGCAGCCGATCGCAACCGGCGGATGCCGTCTTGGTACTTCGCGAATCGCTCCTCAGCGAACGGCAGGTAGATGCCGCAGTTCATTCCGTAGCAGGCGACGATCAAATCCGGCTTCAGCTTGTCGAGCACTCGTTGCAACCGCTCATGCACATCCGGCCGAGGGAATTGTCCGCCCGCGTGTCCATCCTCGGATAATCCAGAACAGGTTTCACTCGGTAGTCCGAGGTTCAGGAAATCAAATTCCTTCAACGGGAATCGCGTTCTGAGCAGCGATTCCAGGTACGCGATGTATTGCCCGGAGTAGGTGATGCTGTCACCCAGAAAGACGATGCGTTTACCGCTCAGTAGTGCCGCCGCTCCGGGATCGACGGGCACGATCTTTTGCAGGAGCGGTCGCAATTGCTCGTTCCAGATTGCGTAGCCAGCTCCGGTCATGTGCAGCCGGTCTTTGAGAAACAACTCTTCGCGCGGCTGACCGTCTTTGCCGAGCATCGGCTTCACAACATCGACGAACGTCAGCCGTGGCCCGCGCTCGCAGATCGTGCGGATCCGTTCGTTCGTCGCACGCTGCGTCTCGATGTGCTTCCAACGCGACCCGCTGGGTTTGATGGCGATGAACAGGATTTCTGTCTCCGGCAGCTTGCCGCGCACCTTCGCGACGAACTGCTCGAAGTGTGCCGCGACGGTCTCGGCCGATTTGCCAGAGCCGATGTCGTTGTCGCCGGCGTAGAAGACGATCGCTCGCGGTTCGTGAGTGCCGATGATTCGCTCGGCGAAGTGCGTCGAATCCTCGATCTGCGATCCGCCGAAGCCCCGATTGACGACGAGCAGTTCGGGAAAGGAGTGCTGCACGTCCCACATCCGAATGCTCGAACTGCCGACAAACAGGATGCCCCCTTTGGTCGGCGGTCGCTGCTGATCCGCGGCTTCAAACGCGGCGATCGTCTTTTCCCACTTGGCGAATTTGGCGGCGTCATCGGCCGCCCGAGCGACCGGAGCGAGACTCAAGAAAGCCAGTACGACAGCGAACCAGCGGCGTCGCGAAATGGTTTGGGCCAGGCACAGGAGCGTTGGCATCGCAGATCCTTTCAGCATTGGATAGCGTGGTCACGGGTCGCAGAGAGTAAAGTTTGGACGTGAAAACGGTAGCCTCGACGCGAGCCTGCCG
>QWQF01000206.1 GCA_003669125.1 Planctomycetota bacterium | reverse complement strand
GCGGCATCGATCTGCACGCCATCATCGATGACCACATCCATGCCGGCGGTGACGATGTTGGCACTAATCACGGTGGTATTGCCGGAACCGGCGATATTCAGGCCCACACCATTGGCATCGCCGCCGGTGATGGTCAGAGGGCCAGTGATGCGCACCTTGCCGCCACCACCATTGTTGACAAGACGCAAGCTGTTGTCGATCGTGGTGCTGCCCACACGGATGGTGCCAGAATATGCGTTTTCACCAAACTGGACAGAGTTCAGGGTGGAGGGAAGCTGGTTGAGGGCAACCTGGTTGAATTTTACACCAGGAAGGATGGTGGCGGCGGCGGAGCCCAGATAAACGGGAATATTGCTGCCAAAGGGTGTGAAGCCGATGTCGCCAGTGCCCTTGAACTGGGAGGCTGGGATCAGGTTGAACGAATCGGCGACAAACACCACATTTTGAGTGCCAGTGTTGGTTGTGCCGGATCCAAAGGTGATCGGCCCGGTCTGGCTGGTCACCCGGCTATCGCCGGTGAAGTTGACCTGGTCGACGCCGTTTTGGGCTAGTTTCAGTTCGCCGCGCTGATTGTAAAGCGGGGCGTTGAGGGTGACCAACCCGGTTAGGCTGGTGGAGCGTGTCTGTCCCGCGCTGGTGACCAGGGTTTTGACATTCTGATCCAGGAAATTGAGAATGATATCGGACCCGAGCGAGCCGGTGCTCAGGCTGGTGTCCGAGTTGAGGATGGTGCCAGTCAGGCTGATGGGGGCATCCACCGTGGCTAGTGTGCCACCCACGCTCGTCAACAGGGTGGTGCTGATACCCGTATTAATCCTGATGCTGTCAGTGGCGGCATTGCCCAGGGTGACCTGGCCATTGTTGCCGAAGCTGGCGCTGACCAGATTCACGCTGGAGCCGGTGAGGGCGACAGGGTAAGTGCCGCCGTTGAAGACACTGGCACCGGCTGTGAGATTGCCATCGAGTTCCACCAGCGCATTGGCGGCGATGGCGAACGATCCGGTGCCCAGGTTGGCGTTGGTGCCGCTGAGGAAGGAAATATTGCCCACGCCACCTGATGTGGTGATATTGGCAAGGAACTTGCCAGCTGTCAGGGTGCCGGAACTGAACTTCAGGTCATTGTCTGTGCCGGAATTCGAGGTTTGATTGTTGTTGATGGTCAAGCCACCGGCCAGGTTGACGAGCGTGACAGAGCTGGTCAGGTTGCCAGCAAGCACCGCGGAACCCGGAGCGGGGACAAAGAAAGGCGTGCCACCTGGTTTGGAAATCTGGAACAAATAGGTCCCAAAAGACTCGGATATGTCCAGATCGACATCGTCTGCCAGAGAGATTTCGAGTATTCCAGTTCCGGTGTTGTAGTTGTACAGGCCGCCACTGGGCAGCACGGTGAGAACAAAATTCTGCAAGGCGACCGGGTTGACCGTGTTGGAGGACTGCACCGTGACAGGGAAGGTGCCAAACACGCCTGGGGTGACCGTACCCGAAAGCAAGCCGGTGGCGGAATTGAGGGTGAGGCCACTTGGGAAAGAACCTGCTGTGACAGTGTAAGTGAAGGTGGCCGGGTAACCGCTAGAGGTGAACTGGAAGCTCTGCGGGATACCGTAAGTGAAGGTGGCATTGTTGGCGCTGGTGAAGGCCGGTGCCTGATTGACGACCAGGGCGAATGCCTGCGTGGCATTCGGGCTAATGCCGTTGCTGGCAGTGACCGTGAAGTTGTAGGTACCCCCGGTACCAGCACTGGGGCGGCCAGCCAGCAGGCCGGCGCTGGTCAGGGTTACGCCACCAGGCAAGGTGCCTGAAGTGGAGAAAGTCATTGCCGTCGGGTAACCACTGGCGGTGAACTGGAAGCTGCCAGCCAGGCCGGTCTGGAAGGTAGTGGTGCTGGCGCTGGTGATGGTGGGTGGGGCATTCACCACCTGGCTGAGAGCGGAGCTGGGGCCACTGGTGTTGAAATTGCCATTACCACCATACGAAGCGGTAATGGAACTGATGCCGGATGGCAGGCTGGTGGTTGCAAAACTGGCGACGCCAGCACCATTCAGGGCACCTGTTCCCAGAGAGGATGCGCCGTTGAAAAAGGTCACGGTGCCAGAGGGGATTCCCGCTCCCGGCGATACTGCCGCGACCGTGGCGGTGAAGGTGACCGACTGGCCCAGGACTGCCGGATTCAGGCTGGAGGTGAGGCTGGCGGTGGTGGTGTTGGCTTTGTTGACCGTTTGGGTCAATATCGGGCTGATTGTAGTGTTATAATTGGCATCACCGCCGTAATTGGCAGTGATGCTGTTGGCGGCCACCGTGAGGGTGCTGGT
The DNA here is from genome assembly GCA_003669125.1 of Planctomycetota bacterium. GTDB lineage: Bacteria > Planctomycetota > Planctomycetia > Planctomycetales > Planctomycetaceae > SXKJ01. The sequence goes on along the minus strand of QWQF01000206.1, from coordinate 3,480 downwards.
GGAGAAAATGGCCTGACCGGAACTCAGTGCGCTGCTACCCAGCAGGGTGGCCCCGGCGTAAAATGAGACAGACCCGGTGGGTTGAGCCCCGGCACCGGTGACGGTCGCGGTGAAGGTCACAGATTGACCAAAGGTAGACGGATTTGTTGCCGAGGTTACGGCAGCCACACTGGCTCCCTTGTTGACGACCTGATTAACCGCGCTACTGGTGCTGATGCTGTACGACGGGTCGCCATTGTAGGTGGCTGTGATGCTGGTGCCGGCACTGACAGCCAGGGAGCTGGTGCCGTATCTAGCCACACCCGAACTATCCAGGTTGGCGCTGCCCAGCAGAGTAGCTCCGGCAAAGAATGAGGCGGTGCCGGTAGGGATGCCTGAACCAGAGGCGGGGGTGACTGTGGCGGTGAACATGACATAAGAGCCATAGTTGACGGGATTGGCACTGGAGGAAAGTGCCGTGACGGAGCCAGTTATGCTGACCAGGCTGAGCACCACATCGTTGCCGGTGCCGCCCACATAACTGATGGTGAATTTGTTGCTGCCAACGGTTATTGCCGCCCCTTCTGCCAATCCGCTGAAAGTACCCTTGACCGCATCCGTGGCATCGTTGCTGATCAGGGTGAATGTAGCACCTGATGCAGGGGTGTAGGCAGGATCAATGGTAACATTCAGAGCAGTATTACTGCCCAGATCGACGGTGCCGGTGACATTGTCTTGCGAGTAGATCGAACTGCTGAAGAGGGAGGCGGAGAAATTGCCCCCAGTGAATACATTATTTCCGGTGTTAATGATGCCAATTTTGGCACCAGGTGCCAGGGTTCCGGAACTCATGGTCACATTTCCGACAGTTCCGGTGCCGGACAGGGTCCCACCGGAAATAGTGACGGCACTGCCGGCAGCCAGGCTACCTTGTACCTGCAGATTTCCGGCCTGCACGGTGGTTTTGCCCGTGTAGGTGTTGATGCCGCTCAGGATCTGGGTCAGGGTGCCGCTGCTGTTCATCGTCAGCGACAGGCCCTTGGTGTTGTCAGCGAGCACCCCGGAAAACACCGCCGAGCCCGAGCCGCCGGTCAGGGTGATTGAGCGGGGGCTGGTAACACTGGCATTATTGAAAGTCTGGATGGTTCCCCCACCCGTCAATGACGAGAAAGTAGCACCAGGCAAACCGATATTCAGAATGGTGCCGCTGATAATGTTGGGCACCATTTGCACAGTGTTGACGAAAGCCGCGCTGTTGATAGTGGGTGGGGGGACACCTTGCACGGGCAAGGTTGAAACATTGGCAACCAAAACGCAGTTGCCATACGGGCTGGCCGAGCGGAACCGGAACTCACCAGCGGAATCAACCAGGGTGAACTCATTGCCTGCGGTATCGGGTGCATAAGCCAGATCTCCCGTAACGCCAGAGCCGGTGTAGGTGAAAAGCACCGCTGGCACGGTACGCTCTTCCAAACCTTCCAGCGCAGGACGAATCAACCCCTGTGGCAGGCGGATGGGGCGGTATTTGCCCAAGAGGACCTTCTGGTTGCGATTGATCCAGCGGCGAAGAGAGCTAAGCATCGGGAAATATCTCCAGATAAACGCAAATAAGGCATGTCTTAAGCACTGACTGCAATTGGGCACTGTGGGTAATTTAAGCCAAGGGGGCGGAAATGCAATTATATTTCAGGAAAATATTTCCCGGGCTGACAAAAAAACCCACCCGGAATCCATCTACACATTTTTTCCAACCACTTAGCCAATCAACGGTTTGGCAGCGTTTGAGAATGACCGGGGAACAAGCAGCAAGTACCACCCGACTAACGACCATTTACGGCCCGGTTTTGCAGCTGCTAGCCTGGCTTTAATGGCTGGGGGGAATGGGGTGGTATGCCCGGTTGGCATATGCAGGCGTGTTTTTTGATATAATTATGTTTTTTTGGTATTTTTAGGTTGTACCCATAAGGGGCCGAGCGATGGCTGGCTCCCACAAGACACTTTCACGCTGAGTGGGCTTGCTGGCAGGGTTTGCCCTTTTTGCGCACTGATCCCAGCCGGACAAAAGGCGCAAGGCGATCCAGCCTGATGCAATTTGCCAATGCCCGCAATTCATGAGGGCTTGCTTACCCAATACCCTGAAGTTTCTCGGGGGGACTGGCGCCATTATCACCCGCCGCCAGCTATCTGGCGGTTCACACATCAGCAAGCCCAGGTCAGCAAGTGAGACCTGGGTTGTTCTTTGGTCGGCCACAGTTAGCCCCGGGGTATCATTCTTCCGCCATGCCATAGAGCATACGCCCACATCCGGGGCACTGCAGGTACTCGCCGCGACGCACCCTGCCTGCGGCCTGCATGTCGAGCGTAGCACGACAGGCCAGGCAAACGCGCTCCTCGACCTTGGACATGCAATCATGTCCCAGTGAGCTGAGCAGGCGCTGGTAGGTAGCGCTGTGTTCTCTGGGCAGAAGGGGTTCAACTTTCTTCAAATCGGCGCGCAATGCCGCGAGATCCGTCTCAAGGTCTTTTTTCTTTTGCGGCAAAGCCTTGTCGAACTCGGCCAATTCACCCTTGAAGACCAGAATAGCTGACTCCAGCTCGGGCAATTTGGAATTCCTTTGCTCGATCTCCTCAAGAACCAGCAGGATTTCGTCCTCCAATGCGGCAATCTTGGAGCGCTCGTGGGCCACCTCGTGGTCGATGGCCTCGAATTCTTTGGGGGTGGAAAGCGAACCGCGCTGATCCTCCAGCTTGTCGATGTGTTGAGCAAGCTGTTTGATCGTGGTTTCCTTGGCCCGATGGTCAACCAGCAGTTGCTTGTGCCTGGCCACCGACGCGTCCCGCGTCCGGGTAGCCTTGTTAAACCGCCCCTGATGGACAACCAATTGACGCGGCAAGCGGGCAGCGGCATCGGAAAGGTCAAATTCCCTGACACGCAACTCGTGTAGTTGTTCCAGGATCTTGCCGGGCGGGGCTGTTTCACTCATGCTTGTTTCAATCCGGGGGCTACAGAAGGGGGCCGGCCGGCCCTGGCGACCGGCCCCCGTGGAAAGAAAGCCAATACGCTGTTAGCGCCTGAGCATACCTTCAACAAAACCCTCAAGTTGCCGGCTGCGCACCGGGTGCTGCAACTTGCGAACCGCCTTGGCCTCGATCTGCCTCACCCGTTCGCGTGTCACCTTGAAGATACGCCCCACCTCTTCCAGTGTGTAGCTGTAGCCATCACCCAGCCCGTAGCGCAACTTGATAATTTCGCGCTCACGGTAGGTGAGTGTCTTCAGGACCTGGTCGATCTTGTCCTTGAGCATCTCGGAGCTGGCGGCGGCCACCGGCGAGTCGACAGAGTTGTCCTCGAGAAAATCGCCAGAACACGGCGTTTTCCCAATCTCCTCAATTCTGAAAATAATTTAGGAAGGCTGGGGATTCTGTTGCAGCTGCGGAACCCCCGCAAACCGCAGGAATTAGGAATTGTCCGGCCCTCACCTACCCGGTAGAAAAGTAAAT
>QWQF01000093.1 GCA_003669125.1 Planctomycetota bacterium | reverse complement strand
GTTGTTTGAGTGGCGAAACCGAATCAGAGAAAGGCTTGCATCACCTCGCGTCATCCGGTACACACCCCGCCTCATTCACAGACGTCCGTGTGCGTGACTTTTCCTCGATAGCTCAATCGGTAGAGCGAGCGGCTGTTAACCGCTAGGTTCTAGGTTCGAGTCCTAGTCGAGGAGCCTTTTCACTCACTTGGCGAACCAGCGAGGATTCGGTTAACAACGAATCCTGGTTCGCCAGGTGAGTTTTTTCTTGGCTTGCACCGTTTTTGGTTCTCCGAGATGGCACTGCTTCAGAAAACAGACGCATGGCATATGTTCCTTTTAGGGCATCTTCGCTGGTTGGGGTCAGTTGAATAACCTCGACGTACTGTTCCAGAAACGCACAGCGCTCGCCTCCGGTGGTGTCCGAGAGCAAGTCTCTATCAGCTCTCGATGAACGTCTTTGCGAGGGACGCCACTTGTCCGAACTGCGCGGACGCGGAGTGATTGGACTTGTCCACATCGAGAATGCTGAAAGAAAAAGGCCGCTGAAGTTCGCTTCAACGGCCTTTTTCGCTTTTCGACAGTGAGCCCTGCGGTGGGCCGCGCAATCCGCGGTTAGAGATTCGGCTTCTTGCGTTGATCGACCATTTTCTTCTTGGCTTCCGCTTTCTTCTTCTCTTCCTCGTCGGCGAATTGCACTCCGCGTTTGGCTTGAGCCATGGCACGCTCGATCGCGGCGTAGTCTTTGTGGAACGGCTTCCACGACCAGCCCATGGATTTGCTGAGTTCCCGTTCGGCGAGCTTCGCCCACGGGGTACCTTGGTGTTGATTGACCACTCGTTCAAGCGACTCTTGAGCCTTCGCGGCCATCTTCTTGACCTGCACGCCGGTCGTGATTTCGTCGGAGGCGATCAACTCCCAGGTGTTGTCTTCCTTCTTCTCAAACGTCTTGGGGTTGGCCTTCATCTGGGCCAGCATCATGTTGTAGCCGAACGAGCGGACTCGCATGGCGAGTGCTCGGCCGTAGGCGGTGTCGTACGCGGCTTGCCAGCGCGGCTCCTTAATCTTGGCGCGGTCCTTCTCGCCTTGTTCGAGCAGCGTGACGATCTCGTTGAGTTTGTAGTCCAGCACAGCGAGCGGCTTTTGAGCGTCGTTCAACTCCGTCCGCAGAGCCGCATCCGTGTCGGCGCGGAAAATCACTTCTGGAGTCGGCGTTCGGTCACCCAGGGTCTTACGTGCGGCGTCAACCAGCACGGTCTTGGCTCGGTTGGCGGTCAAGTCCTTCGTGTAGAACTTGATCGGCCGATAGTCGGGCAGGTAGTTTCGCATCACCGCCGGATCGAATCGCACACCTCGGCCGGTGTCTTCCGCGATCAGGTACACGCCCTGTGTTTCGGCACAGAGTCGCGTCAGAGCGTACGGCCCCAGGCCAGCCGTCATGCGGACCAGATCGCCGCCGGCGACGCCCCAGAATGGCAGATTGACGTGTTCAGGAGCCACCGTTTCCGGGCCTTGATCGACGGGCAGTTCTTCAGTACCTCCGTCGTCATAGACCCATTGAACGTAGCCCTTCTCTTGCCCGAACGGGGCCGCGTTGCCGACGCAGAAGACTTTGAACCCGGCGGCCGCCGTCGCCTGAATGCACTGATCCAGCTTGTCGAAATCATCGCCGCGTTCGTCGGTGACGATGACCATGATGCAGTTGCGATGCTCGCGGCTGCGGTAGTCGCGATATTTCTTCACAGCCGCTTCGACGGCGGTGAAAACGTTCTCTTTGCCGGACTCGTCATTCGGAATGTTCTCTTTCACCAGCTTCACGAGTTGATCAACGTCGTCGGTCGCATCCTTCGAGATGAAATGAAAATCCTTGCCGAAGCTGACGATGGCCGATTTGAGAATGCCATTTTTGGTTTCGACATCCAGCAGGCCGAGTTGCTTGTAGATGTTCTCGAATCGCTCGGCGACGGTGTCGCGGCGTTTCTTCATCGAGGTCGATTCATCCATCACCCAAACCACGAGCGTCTTCTTCTCTTTCAGCGAGGCCATGATCTCAAAGGTCAATCGGTCGATGGTTCCGGCCGTACCACCGGTTCCGCCACCGGTGCCTTGGCCACCGAAATCACCAGAAAGGTTGTCGGTCCCGCCACGCACCTCAACGGTTTTGCCGAGCGTGTCCGCAGCGATGTCTCCGATCGTGGCCGTCGGCGTGAGGTTGACCTTCACCAGCTCTTCTTGCAGACGCTTCGAGGTCTCAACTTGTGGCGAGGCACTGGACGCTCCGGCCGCCGCCAAAGACGGACTGAGCGTGTCTCCCGTACCGCCGTTGCCGATTTGGTCTGCCGCAGCCACATCAAATTTGAATTCCGGTTCTTGGAGTTCTTCGACCTCGCTGACGACCAACTCCGCCAACGATTCACGAACGATCGGCAGCGTCCAACAGGCGAAGAACACAAAGATCAGCGAATGCAGGCCGAGACTGACTCCCCATGCGGGAATCTTCTTCCAACGACCTGGTTCATTGTCTGGCTCTTGTGGCAGATTGGGTTGAGACACGGCAGAACTCCTTCGAATCAAATCCGAGAGCGTGACTAATCCACGCCTAAAAACCGAGTGCCAACGATAAACGTTCGACACAACCGGGGCAACGGCCAAAAAACTTTGGAAATCGGAACTTGCGGCCGTTCGCGAGGTTCGATTGTGACGTCGCCGACGGTGGTTTCGAGCTCGGGAATCGGCCTAGAATGGGACGATCGTCAGCCCTCCCAACTCGTCGGAATTCCTCGTTCGGAGACTCGCATGATCCCGCAGTTTCGTTGTCCTCAGTTGTCGATCGTCCTGCTCGCCACGGTGTTGAGCTTTCTGACTCTCGCCCCCGGACGCTCTGACGACGCACCGCCCGCCGGAAAGAAAACCTTTCAAGACGTCATCGTGGCTCGGCAAAAGGATCTGCTCCGCGACGCCGTGCAGTACGTCGAGCAACATCCCGATGCCGCTGACCTCGACGAGGCGTTCGCCTGGAGCTTCGAGACCGCTCGGCGGTTTGGCCTGGAAGCGGACGCCCTGCCCATGTCGGAGCGATGCCTGAAAAGCCGAACCACCTCGGCAGCGAACAAGTCGGCCGCCAAGCAGGTGTTGTGCGTCGGCTTGGCCAAGTCGGGAAAGTTGAAGGATGCCGTCACGGCATTTCAGGACTCGTTGCAGTTCGCTCGGTTCGGGGCGGTGGGGGAACCGTTGGACCTCGCGGTCGAACTCGTTGCACAAGCCGGATTGGCGGGAGAGCACGGAACCGCCAAAGAGATTTATCGAACGTTGTCGAATCGATTCGGCCTGAACCCGCAGGTCGGTGAGTTTTGCGAGAATCGACTGCGGAAGCTGGATTTGGTCGGCGTCGAAGCCCCGGAACTCCGTCTGACGGATTTGAAAGGTGATCCCGCGAGCATCGCGGATGCAAAGGGCAAAGTGCTCCTGATCGACTTCTGGGCGACGAATTGTCCGCCGTGTCTGGCAGAGTTTCCGAAGCTGAAGCAGTTGTACGCCGATAAGCACGAAGAGGGATTTGAAGTCCTCGGCATCAGCTTGGACGATTCGCCGGACACCGTCGACGCGTTCCAAGCACAGGCCAAGCTGCCGTGGCGAATGGTCTGCGAGGCCGAGCAAGTTCGACAAGCGAGAGAGAAATACAAAGTCCGCACGATCCCGTCGCTCTTTTTGGTTGGACGAGATGGTCGGATTGCACAAGTCGATATGAAGGGGAACGACCTGCGGCGAGCAGTCGAACGCTGCCTCGCCGAAAAGTAGGTCGGGCTTCCAGCCCGACGCGGAGATCCGCCGCCGATCGTGTCGGCCTGGAAAGGCCGACCAACTGGAGGGCCAGCCATGCCACCCGTCGAACATGTCATTCGCGCCCATGACGGCATCGATTTGGTTTCGCGGCGCTTCGAGCCGGTTGATCCGTGTGCTGATCGCCGCTCGTTGGTGATCGTTCACGGAGCCAGTGAGCACGGTCGGCGGTACGACCATGTCGCTCGACTATTTGCCGATCGCGGCTGGATGGTCGTCGTCGACGAAGTCGCACTCATGACGCGGCAAGCGGACCCGCTGATTCATCGCAGCGTCACTTGCGGCTGGTTCTTCCAAATGAAAGCCGCGTTGAAAGCCGTTTGGGACGACGTCGGCAAGTTGCACATGCCAGTCCTGGTGGCACAAGGTGGAGCGGATCGCATCGTTGATCCACACGTCGCTGCACCGTGGCTGAAAAAAGTGCCGAGTATCGACAAGGAACTGAAATGGTTCCCCGAACATTACCACGAGTTGCACAACGAACCGGATTGGCTCGACGTGATGAACTGCGTGGCGGACTGGCTGGAGGAGCGGGTCAAGTGCGGGCCGGACGTCGCAACTCAAAGAGTTGGTAGTGAAATCCCGGTGTCATGATCTCGCGGCCTTCGGTGTCGCGCATCGTCACGGCGTAGCCACGCTCACGCGCGAGATACCAGAATTGATGTGCGACATTGCGTCCGCCATCGGCCAGCCAGCAGATGCCGCCCGGTTCCAACATGACCTCCAACAGTTCGAGAATCGGTTGGAGATTTCGCTGCTCGTAGAGCAAGTCGCAGCCAAAGATCACTGGGTACGTCGTGCTCGGCGGCGTGCGCCAGTCGAGTTCGCGTGCCTCGACGTCGTCAAACCCATTCAGCCGCGCGTTGTGCTGAGCGACTGCGACCGACTTCGCGTCGTAGTCGGTCATCATCACTCGGCAGCCTTTCGCGCGAGCCGCCACACCAACAAGACCGACTCCGCAACCAAGCTCCAGCACGCGTGTCCCCGCCGACCAATCGGCCTTCATCACGGCCCTCGACATGTGAATCGCCGCCGGCCAGAGATACGCCCAGTACGGCATGTAGTCGTCACGATCGTTGGCGGCCAAGACCTCCGGGTCTTCCAGCAACGCATCCGGGCGATCGGGGACCGTCAGTTTCAACGTGCGGTCGCCAAACGAGTACTCGCGCACGATCCAGCCGCACGGCAAGACCGGCAAGTGTGACGTGTCGCACACGAGCGACGTCGCGTTTTCGTTGGCAGGATTGATTTCGCGGCGGGTGTCAGCGGTGGGCGATATCGGCGTCATTCAAACTCGCGGTCTAAAAAAGCGACGGATCCAGTGAACGTCAGTAGTTGGTCTTGAGGGCTTCCATCACGACATATCCGGCCAGCTTCAAGCCGAGCCGATCGTAGGTCGCCTGAGCCGTCGTGTTGTGTTCTTCGACGTACAGCCGCAGGCCGACGACGTTTGGTGACGCGGCGGCTTCGGCTTGCAGGTGTTGGATCAGCGAGCGGAAAACTCCTTGTCGGCGGAACTCCGGGAGGACGTAGACGCTTTGTAACCACCAGATCTCGCCGTTGCGCCAGTCGCTCCATTCCCAAGTGTGCATCATCTGGCCAACGATTTGGTCGCCGACGCTCGCCAGGAAATAGCGGCCGTGCTGCGGTTTGGCCAGGATCGCTCGCACGCCAAGTTGCACGGTCGGACGATCGAGCTGCTTGCCTTCCGATTCCTCGGCCAAGCAGCAATTGAACTCGACGACGATCTGTTCGTCAGCAGGCGTGGCGGGGCGAATGGCAATCGTCGGCATGAATGTGCTCGTCCGTTTCAAAGAAGCCCCGCAGCGTGTCGCGGCGGGGTAACACTGTCGAGCCGCTCCCCTGGAAAATCAACGGAGACGCGAGGATTCCGCAGTCGCGGCCAGTTTCGATTTTGCATCACCCGTCAGGATTTTGTTGCCATCTCGAAACGGTGACCTATGTTGCCTGT
>QWQF01000324.1 GCA_003669125.1 Planctomycetota bacterium | reverse complement strand
ATCGCGAGTTGTGCTTCCAGCCGTTCGTAGTAACTCTCGGAGTTCAATTGCTCGAACCAACCGGCGAGGTCGTGAGGCAGGTTTTCAATCTGCCTTGGCTTGGCACGCGCGGGAAAGTGTTCCTGTCCCACAAACTGCACTCGATAAATCCGGGCGCGGCCGCGCTTGGGACGTTGGCCGTCCGCCCAATCGGCGATCAGCAGTGAGCCGTCGCGATCGACGACCAAGTCCGTCGGCTTGAAACCGTACGGATCATTCTCCGCACCGGAGGCGAACTCGATCTCCTTCACCGGCGCAAAGCCGACAATTTGATTCTGCGGGCAAAACATCACCGCTCGGCCCCATTCGCAAAAATAGAGACCGCGATACCCGACCGGGAATTGCGTCTCGCGGTAGTAAACACCGCCGGCTGACGAGCCGAGTCCGAGATCGGCCAGCGGCGCGAGTGCTTCGTTCGGTCGTTCGTCGTAGAGGTACGGATAGCCGTGATCGGCTCCGAAGAAACTGCGGATCACGCGAATCTTGTAGTTGCCGCCGTCGTTCTCGTTGTCTCGCGTGAAGACGTTGAGATCATCATCGAGTGCCACGTCGTAGATGTTCCGCAACCCGGTCGAGAACACATGCAAGTCGCGCCCATCGGGCCGGCAACGCAAGATGCCTCCGCCGTTGAGCACCAACAGATCACCTTCTGGTCGAGTCACTTCACAGCCGCGATCACCCAAGGCCAAATACAGCCAGCCATCGTGCCCGGCGACGATCCCGTTGGTGTTGTGCAGCCGAACCTTGTCCTCCTCCGGCCCCAGGCCGAAGCCTTTGAAGAGATTCTTTCGCTCGTCCGCTTGGCCGTCTCCATCCGTGTCACGCAGCGCGGTGAGATACGGCGCGTGCATGACGAACACGGTCCCGTCGTGGTACGTCAGTCCTTGAATCGAATTGAACCCATCGGCCCATACCGGAGCACGATCGGCGTAGCCGTCGCCATCAGTGTCTTCGACGAGCCGAATCTCGTCGCGCTGGATGATGTCGGTCGTCCCCAATCCAGTCATGTAATCGGCTGCCACGAACAGAGTGTTGGCTCGTGGCCCCAGCGCGATTGCCGATGGGTATTCGATCAATGGATCGCAGGCGAAAAGCGTCGCCTTGAATCCTGCGGGAAGCTTCAATGGCGGGAATCGTTTCTCGGTTTCCGGCCCGGTCTGCGGCGGTTCGGCGGCGACAGCCAGAGCACCCAGGAGCATTCCCCAACAACACGCGGATTGAAGGATTCGCGACACTGTGCGTCCTTTCGATGTCGGGGCACGGCTCGGTCAGTCGTGTGAGTCTGTTTGATCTTGGTCAGTCGTCGTACCGGTTGGGACTCCAGCCTTGAGCGACATTCTTCAGGACGCTCAGTGTCTCGCGTTCGACGGCGCACGCAATGATGCGAGGGAGTCGGAGCATGTTCGCGCGGTCATCGAGCCACGTTTCGCGGAAGTGAACCGGCTCGCCGGTGTCCGTCCAAATCGCGTCGCCTCCCAGAATGCGAGCGAGGTGCAGCGAGACCGGGAAGTCGTACAGATTGGGCGAGTGAATCAGCGAGCCGCCGAATTCGCCGCTGGCCAGCAACGGGTAAATGCTGCCCGGCATGTCGTCGGGGGCGACCCCTTGCAGGCCGGCAGTCGTGACGGCGGCGGCGCGTTCGCGGTCCCGCTGCTGAAAGCCGATGAGGTAAATCTTCTTCGAGTTCGGTCGTGTCTCCTGAGTGATCGGCGTCAGTTCATCGAGCACCTCGCTGGCGGGACGGCTGGGATCATCTGGTCCGACGACGATTTGCGAACCGATCGCTTCGAGCCAAGTGCCGTGCTCACCCGCTTCCGGGACGAAGACCAGCGAGTAGTGCAGCGTGTCCCGGTCTCGCAGATGCAGCATCACCGCGTAGCCGTTGCCGGTGTGATCGCGATACTGCTTCGTGCCGTCGATCGGATCGAGTGCGATTGTCAGCTCGCTGTCCGTCGCGAAGTGCCCGAGGTCGCCATTCGATTCTTCAGCCTCGATGCGGCACTCTCGAAACAGCGGCGACCGATCGCGCAATGCCGAGATGACTAACTCTTGCACCGTGAGGTCCGCCAGCGTGAGCGCGTCCGTTTCCGCGCTGCCTGACGTCTTGCCGCTCAGTCCGATGTTGAACTTCCGCAACTGCCGAGCAATCGCGCCCGCCCAGCGCAACACTTCCGGCATGTGTGCCGACAACGCTTCCGCCACTTCATCAACGGCTGCCATGCAATCATCCCCTTCACCCCACCGAGCTTGTCTCGGTGGGTTTGTGATTATTCGTCGTCGTCATCTTTCTTGCGGCTGAACCACGCGAACGGCGAGCGGCCGCCTTCTTCCGGCGTTTTCGGCTTGCGAGGTGCCGCGCCGAGTGCCGCGAGCACTTTTGGAAAGACGTCGTCGAACTTCGTGTCGTTGCGCCGCCAACCGTTGAAGTCGGCAACGACTCGCGCGGCGATCGCTTTGTCCTGCTTCCCCTTCGCGTCGCCGCCAAAGAGAAATCCATCCAGCGTCAGCGGCAACAACAGTTTGACCTCTTGGCCGACGTCGCGTTTCCACTGTTGCTCGCGTTCGAGCAACCGGGCAACTTCGCCTTCGACCCACGGCGACGTCAGCGAACTGCGAGACGCCAGGAAAATGACTTTGTTCGGTTGCTGCGAATCGAACTGCGCTTCAAGCGGCGTTTCCGAGCGGCCCGCGTTCGGCATCTCGTCCATCCAGCAGACCAAGCCGACGGAACGCAACGCCTCGGCCAGTCGTCCCGCGAACGACAGATCGTCGTGACTGAAGCGAATAAAGCACGCCGCCGCTTCGCGCGGAGCCGCTTGCAGCGCGAGAACAAAATCGTCTGGCAACCCGCTGCCGCTGAGAAACTCGGCCGGGATCTGCCCGCGAGATTTCAGCCAGGTATCGAGCCCAACGCTGCTCGGCCCGTGATGCGTCGCCGTTTCCAAACCGACGACTTGGCTGAGATCGCAGTTGCTCCAACGAGTCCAGCCGCAGGTCAGCCGCGACGCATGCGTCACGGCGAACCGAGCCAAACTGAAATCCGCACCCAGCACGGTCGCATCGTTGAGCTGCGCGTTGTTCAAGTCCGCTTCGAGAAAAGTGGCTCGCTTGAGCGTCGCCTTCGAGAGTTCGCAGCTATTCAGATTCGCTCGCGTGAAGTCCGCCTCGGTCGCGTTCGATTCACCGAGCAACGCCTTGAAGAGATTTGCCTTCCGCAAGTCCGCTCGCGAGAGATTCGCGAACTTCAAACTCGCCCGCGTCAGGTCCGCCTCGCTGAGGTTCGCCCCACTCAAATCCGCGCGAGCGAGTTTTGCTCCGACCAACAACGCTCGCCGCAAGTTCATGCCGCGCAGATCAAGCCCCTTGAGGTCCGCTTCGGTCAAATCGAGCAGCACGCTGGGATTCGTTGCCCGAAACTTGGCGAGAGCCTGCTTCCCGGCTTTGACCGCTTCCAGAACTTTGCTGCTGGCCATGGCGAATCCCCGGCTCCAATGCGTTGCCTACGACAGCGGTGATTCTGAACGGAACCGCCCACGAACGGCAAGCGGGACAGGATGATTGATCCTGTTGTTGCACACGCGAACCGCGTGCGCCACCAACCTTCTCGATTTCCGTTCCTTGCTCGTCTGTAGGGTGTCTGATAGTTTCCGCCCGACCGTTACGGCACAGCTCGTCGCGTCAATCAACCACCTTTGAAAACGTCAGAAATGAGGTCGAGGCTCGCATGTACAACGTCACGCTGATCCCTGGAGATGGAACTGGTCCGGAACTCGCCGAGGCGACTCGCAAGTGCGTCGATGCCACCGGAGTCAAAATCAACTGGGACGTGCAGGAATGCGGCATCGAAGTCATCGAGGCTCAAGGCAAGATTCCCGAGTCGGTCTTCAAGTCGATCCGAGCCAACAGGATCGCGCTGAAGGCTCCGATCACGACGCCGATTGGCAAGGGATTCCGTTCGGTCAACGTCGCGCTGCGGCAGGAACTCGGGCTCTACGCCTGCGTCCGGCCCTGCAAGACGTACAAGGGCGTGCGGTCGTACTTTGAGAAGACGAAAGTCGATCTGGTTATCGTCCGTGAGAACACCGAAGACTTGTACGCCGGCGTCGAGTTCCAAGCCGGTCAGCCGAAAACGGCGGAGCTGATTCAGTTCATCAACTCCATCGCGACGGGCAAGAAGATCGGCACCGGTTTGGAGACGACGGGTGTCAGCATCAAGCCAATGTCGGTCGAGGGCTGCCGAAACATCAGCCGTTATGCGTTCGACTATGCCGTGAAATACGGCCGCAAGTCGGTGACGTCGATCTGCAAAGCGAACATCATGAAGTTCACTGACGGCCTGTGGTACGACTCCAGCCGCGCGGTCGCGACCGCCTTCGGAGCCAAGTTTGAAGACCCGAAGCTGGCCGATGGCGTGAAGGCCGATCCGACGCTTGCGGGCAAAGTCCCCAGTGCGGCCGGCATCAACTACATCGAGCGGCTCGTGGACAACATGTGCATGCAGTTGGTTCAGAAGCCGGAGAACTACGACGTGCTGGTGATGGGCAACTTGTACGGCGACATCCTCAGCGATCTGTGCGCCGGCTTGGTCGGCGGCCTGGGAGTCGCTCCCGGCGCGAACATCGGCCCGGACTCGGCGATCTTCGAGGCGACTCACGGTTCCGCCCCGAAGTACAAAGGTCAGAACAAGGTCAACCCGACCGCGCTGGTCCTCTCCGGCAAGCTGATGCTGGAACACATGGGCGAAGCCGCCGCCGCCGCGAAGCTCGAACGAGCCGTCGCCAGCATCATCGAAGAGGGCAAGTACGTCACCTACGACATGAAGCCCGACCGCAACGATCCGACCGCCGTCGGTACCCGTGAAATGGCCGACGCAATCTGCAAACGCATGGCTGAACTGGGGTAGTTGGCTTTCGAAAGCAGCTTCAACGCAAAGGCGCGAAGGGCGCAGAGGAATCGCAAAGGACTCAACTTTTGCGGAGCTTTGTGTCCTTCACGCCTTTGCGTTGAAGAGTGCTTCCGTTTTTGCCAGGACGACAATTTCGTGAATGAGCAGTTTGCCCGCGAAGTGATGTCTGGCCGGAAGCGCGGTCTCGCCGGAAGTCTGTTGCGCGCGGGGTTGTGGTCGGCGCAGTGGCCGTATCGTGTCGGAGTCGCCGGCAAGAACGTGGCCTTTGACTTGCGGCTGCGCGAGCCGTTTGAGGTCGGCGTGCCGATCGTCAGTGTCGGCAATCTCACGACTGGCGGAACCGGCAAGACTCCGATTGTTGCGTTCCTGGCCAATTGGTTTCGTGATGCAGGTGCGAAGGTTGGGTTGTTGAGTCGCGGCTACAAGTCGCTCGACTCTTCGTCCAACGACGAGAAGCTGGTCCTCGATCAACTTTGCCCCGGTGTGCCGCAGTGGCTCAATCCGGATCGCATCCTGTCGGCAAAGCGAGCGGTCGTGGATGGCTGCAATTTGCTGGTCCTCGACGACGCTTTCCAGCATCGCCGAGTGCATCGCGATCTCGACATCGTGTTGATCGACGCCACGACCCCGTGGGGCTACGGGCATTGCCTGCCGCGAGGCTTGCTGCGCGAGCCGATCGCGAACATCGAACGCGCGGGTTTGGTGATCGTCACACGCACTGATCAGGCGTCGGCGGAAGAGCTCACCGCGATCCGCGCGGAATTGGTCCGGCGGAATCACATCGGCACCGTGATCGAGGTCTCGTTTCGGCCGAGCCAACTCATCAACAGCGTCGGCGAAACGAAGTTCCTGTCCGAGCT
>QWQF01000168.1 GCA_003669125.1 Planctomycetota bacterium | reverse complement strand
GGCTGACCGCGCAGCAGCCGACCGACCAAATTGACTCCTGCGAAGTACTCGTGCGTCGTCGGCTTGTGCGAGCCGTCCGGGCCTTGTCCGATCAGCAGCAGTCGCTGGGGGCGAGAGTTCGCCGTCGGCTCATCGGCAAGCGATCGCCCGGTGTGACCGGTGAAGAGCCAAACGAATATGGCGAGCAGTGACGTGACGATCGGTAGGAAATTCGTGGGCATGAGCGTTGTCCTGGCAATTGGCGAAGTTCAGGGAAAACCGAGGTGTGACAAAATTGGAGGGCTGCGACAGATTCTTGTACGAAGTCTGAGTGGAAATGCCACTATTCAGGGAAAGGTCTCGGTTTCAGATTTGGGATTTGGACCTTGGTCATTTGGAAAAGGCAACGATCATGCGACTGACTTTGCGAACGTTGATTGCGTACCTGGACGACGAATTGCAGGCGGATCAGGCTAAGGAAATCGGCCAGAAGCTGACCGAAAGCGGGTACGCGACGGCGCTGGTCGAACGCATCAAAGAGGTGATGCGTCGTCGCCGGCTGTCGGCTCCGGAGTTGTTCGGCAAAGGGGCGGGGCTCGATCCGAATCTGGTCGCCGAGTACCTCGACAGCGAATTGACGCCGGCCGAGGTCGTCGATGTCGAAAAGATTTGTTTGGACTCAGACATGCATCTCGCGGAGGTCGCGGCGTGCCACCAGATTTTGACGCTGGTGCTGGGTGATCCGGTCGAGGTGCGCTCCGAGACTCGGTCGCGGATGTACGGCTTGGGGCCGGTCACCACCAGCGACACTGTCCGCGCGAATGATTTCGCAGGAGTTTCTCGCGATCACGAGTCTCGGCAGATTCCGATGATCGCATCGGCCTTGAATCCCTCGCACAACGGCACAACCGATCGCGATCTGCCGGACTATCTGAAACCGCAAACGTCGTGGCGGCGAACGGGAATGTTGGTGCTCGTGGTGCTCATCGGCGTCGGTTGGTTCAGTTCGCTGCTGAACGATCGGACGCTGCGAAGCGGATCGCGACCCGACGGAGATTCGTCCCGTTCCGAGAAGCCGTCCTCCGTGACGGGAGGGCCAGCTGACAACGGCACCGGAAAGAAATTCGAAGTCGCCACCGCGCCCACCGGCAATCAACAAATTGCTCAGGTCGATCCTTCGGTTTCGAGCAAGCCGCAAAACGTCCGAGTGGCTCCGCCCAAGGAGCTCCCGGATGGCGAACCAGGACCGGATGCCCCGCCAGCACTGGACACGAAGCCGCAACCGGCCAAGCCAGCGAACCCGCCAGAACCAGACGTCGTGCCGGCGAAGTTGATGCCGTCGCAAAAACTGTCGCGCGTTTCCAAAGACGGCATCGTGCTTCGCTTCGAACCCGAAGCGGGCGACTTCCTGGTGTTGCCGCGTGTCGTGCAATTGAAAGTCGGCGATCAGCTGGCATGCCCGGAGCCGTTTCGCGCGGACTTCATGATCGGCGACGACCTCTGTTCGTTCGCGCTCATCGGCGGTACGTCCGTGAGATACCTCGGCCCGGATGAGCAGTCGTCCGTCGGCTTCGACATCCAGCAAGGAGCATTGCTGTTCGAGACGCATGGCCTGCGTGCCGCCGCCGAAAATGCCGACGCTGCGAAGCCTCAAAAACCGTCGCTGCCGATCACCGTGATATTCTACGGCCAGCAAGCGAGGTTGGAACTGGCGAGCAACAACGCAGTTTGTGGCATCGAGGTGCGTCGCTCGGAGCCAAACAATTTCGAGGTCGAACCGGCAGCACCTGGATTCACGGCTTCGCTGCATGTGGCCCAAGGCACCGTTCGCTTCACAACTGCGGACGGCAAGACCGCCACGGTCGAAGGACCGGGCTTTCTACCGATCACCAGCGGCGCAACCGCCAACGAAAAGAGGAGCGAGATCGAGCGAGCGAGTCTGCTCATTCTTCCGGACTGGCTGGAACCGGACCCGAAGCGTGCCGCCACGAAACTCAAGAGGCCGTACAACGCCGCGTTTGAGAAAGAATTCGACGCCGAACAACTTCTGCAACTGAGTTTGCCGGCGGTAGTCAATCACCCTCGACCGGCACTTTCGGAACTGGCCGTGAAATGCCTCGCGCTCACCGACTGCTACGGCCCGCTGGTGAAGGCTCTCTCAAAAGAAGTTCACCGCGAAGCTCGTTTGGCGGCGATCACTGGCTTGCGACAATGGCTGCCGCTCGACCCACGGCATCGCGTGTTGCTGAAAGTGGAACTCGCAAAGCACTTCCTGCCCACCGATGCCGAGACGGTCTATCGCCTGTTGTGGGGCTTCGATCTGGATGACGCGAAGACTCCGGCGACTTCACGCTCGCTCGTCGGCTGGCTCGACAGCGAGCAATTGGCAGTTCGCGAGCTCGCCTTTTTTCACGTCCAAAAGCTGACCGGCCTGAAGCACGAGTATTCCCCCAACACCCCCTCCGTCCAACGCCGAGCAGCCGTCGATCGCTGGTACAGCCATCTCGAGAAGAAGGGCGGGGCACTGGTACAGGAGTGAACTTTGAATTGCCACCTGATCGCCGGTCGATAACACTCCTGACCGCTTTTTCAGAACGCTTCGGTCGCGGGGAGCCTGTCCATGCTCGACATCGTCGGTCGTCCGGTTCGGTTGTGTGACGGCATCAGCCGCCGCGGATTCCTGCGTGTCGGCTCGCTGGGTGCCGGACTGACGCTGCCGAGCGTGCTGAAGGCCCGGCAAGCTCAAGCCGCAACGGCGGATCGCAACGACACGGCGATCATTCTTCTTTTTCAAGCCGGCGGAGCGTCGCACATCGACATGTACGACATGAAGCCCGCGATGTCCGCTGAGGTTCGCGGCCCATTCAATCCGATCGCCACCAACCAGCCCGGCCTCGATGTCTGCGAGTTGATGCCGGGGCATGCGCGCATCGCTGAGAAGCTGGCGGTCATTCGCTCGATCAAACACAACCTCGCCGTTCACGACGATGGGACACACTGGCTGCAAACCGGTTGGCCGCTGCTGAATGCTCGGCAAGCCGGGCAGCAGAATCCGTCGCAAGGTTCGGTGATCTCCGCCTTGGCTGGTGCGCGAAAAAGCGGGATGCCGGCCTACGTCGCGATCCCTGAAGACTACCGCCGGCACATGGGCTTTTACGAAGGCCCGTCGTTCTTGAGTTCTCGTCACGCCGCGCTCGACGCTGGCGGCGATCCGAGCCTCGGCAACTATCGGCCTCCCGAATTCAAACTGCCGGCTAATGTCGTGATGTCGCGCCTCGACGAACGACGCGGCCTGATGCGTGAGTTCGATTCCCTCTCGCGAAAACTCGACCGCGAGCCGGCGTTCCGCAATCTCGATGACGTGCAGCGACAAGCCCTCGAACTCGTCAGCGGCTCGACCGTGCGGCAAGCGTTCGATCTCTCGCAGGAGTCCACCGAACTGCGCGACAAGTACGGCCGACACGCTTACGGCCAATCGGCGTTGCTCGCGCGGCGGCTGGTCGAAGCCGGCGTGACGTTCGTCGTCATTAACCTCTATGAAAAAGATGTCGATTGGTGGGACGACCACTACACCATCGAAAAGAACCTGCGCAAGCGGCTGCCACCTTACGATCAAGCGCTGACGACGCTGATCGAAGACCTGACGCAGCGCGGCCAGATTGACCGAGTCCTCGTCGCCGCGTTCGGTGAGTTCGGCCGCGCCCCGCGCATCGACCAACACGCCGGCCGAGGCCACTGGCCCGGAGCCGCGTCGGCGGTGCTCGCCGGCGGAGGCATTCGCGGCGGCCAAGTCATCGGCTCGACCGTCGCCAACGGAGCCGAACCTAAAGACCGCCCGCTCGGTCCCGGCGATCTACTCGCCAGTCTTTATCGGATCGTCGGCCTCGATCACCACGCCACCGTCCGCGACCGCCAACAACGCCCGGTCCCCATCATCGAGTCCGGCGAGCCGATCGCGGAACTGTTTTGAGTTTGATTCGAGCCGTGATTTCAAGGCAAATGCGCATGCCCACTTTTGCTCCCGGCTTTCGCCTGACGACACTCGACGTAATCGTTCTTTTCGTCGGCGCAATCGCGACACTTGTTTTGGCCTGCATGACTTGGTGGTGGGGGTTCGTGGTCGGCTTCGTCCTCGGTCATTTTTTCTTGTTTTGCAATGTGTTCCGCATTGCTCGCAGCTTGGAACTTGTCTGGGCCGGTGTATTCGGAGTGTTAGCCTGCGGGACGATTGCGATCGACGTTCCCGGTTGGACCATTACCTCTGCGGTTTCACTGGCTGCGACCGTTACGCTCGTCATCGTCGAGATGCAAAAGCCGTCCTATCACGGCATCGGATGGAACCGGATCAATCCGGAGTTGCCCGTCTGGTGGGATGGTCAAATGGCGAATCCCACTGCGAGGCATGAAGCGACATGATTTCCCGCTTCAATCCTCAATCGTCAGCTTGATCTCGTCGGAGTTGGCCTTCAGTTCCGGCGCGTACATGGCGGAAGCCTTGGTAGGTAGTGCGCTGAACTTGCCAGGAATCTCCGCTCGCAAGCGGTAGGAGAGGCTGTGCTGGCCGCGGGCGAGTGCTCGGACGAAGAACGCGACGCGCTCGTCGCGGAATTCGACGTAGGCGTGCATCTCGTTGCCGTTGTAGCCGCTGCGGACTTCGACTGGCTCGAAGCCGCTGGCCTTCGGGTCTTCAAACAGCAGGTACTCGTAGTCGTTCTTGCTGTCGATCTCCAATTCGACCTCGACCAAGTCGCCGCTCTTGAGCTTGTCGAGGTTCGCCAGTTCGGTGCGTTCGTACTTCTCGACCTTCTGGCTGACGACTTGGCCGCGCGATCCGGCGACGTTCACTTTCTTCTCGACCGGCGTCAGCTTGTAGTACTTGCGGTTCACCTTCACTTCGAGGCCCGCCTTCGTGATGAAGTCTTCGAGCGTGAAGTTGGTGAGGTAGGCATTGAAATACAGAGGCGAAGCACTAGCCCGACGCGCAAGCGAGGGGTCGTTTGCTCTCGCTGCGTTACCACTCGCTTGCGCGTCGTGCTTGTTATTCAGTCCCTTCTTCCGCAACTCGACAATATGCTCGCCCGTCGTCAGTCCCTCGCCTTCGATCACGAACTTGTTGTTGAAGCCGAACAGCGTCTCCGGCGTGATCTCGACGGTTTGTTTGAGTTCGCCGTCGATCAGGACTTCGACCAGCAGGTTCGGTTTGTCTTCGCCGCTGGCCTTGAGGTACTCAGCCATCGCTTCGA
This sequence comes from Planctomycetota bacterium, assembly GCA_003669125.1. GTDB lineage: Bacteria > Planctomycetota > Planctomycetia > Planctomycetales > Planctomycetaceae > SXKJ01. The sequence goes on along the minus strand of QWQF01000168.1, from coordinate 14,433 downwards.
TGCAGATCGCGCTGTCGCGCGTGCTGTTCCAATAGGTCGCGTGCTTGCGGTTGTTGAGCAGGTATTTCACCAGTCGAGAAGCTCGTTCGTCTTTCGCATCGACTCGCGCGAGCAGCTTCAGGTAATAGGCGTTGGCTTCGATGTCGCTGCCGTACCAGGACCACCAGGAGTTGTTCTCCGGCAGCTTGAGGTACGCGGTTTGGTTCTCGTCGTCTTGGACGAGGAACTGCTCGATGTTTTTCAGGATCATCGCCAGCTTGTCGGCTTGCTTCTGCTTGTGCAGAGCGAGACCGAACAGCGACTTGGCATAGACCGGCAAGTGCGTGCGGTCGCGGTAGAGGAACTCCAGCATGTCGGCGTCCGCGTGGTCGGCATCGACGAGGACCATGTAGACGAGTGCGTCGAGCGCGTCGGCGTGTACCTTCCACGGGTTCGTCTTGGTTCGGAAGTTCTTCAGCCGCTGAACCTCATTCGCCTGATGTCGCTTGAGCCAATCGATACCCCGTTCCAGCACGCCCGGCACGATGGCGACGTCGTTCTCGCGAGCGATCTGTAAACCATGCACGATAACGGCGGTCGTGTGCGGCCACGAGTGCTCGCCCCAGCCGGAGAACCAGCCCCAGCCACCGTCGCTGCATTGCATTTCCGTGAGCCGTTCGAGGCCGCTCTTCACAATTGCGGTGACTTCGGATTCGTCAAAGACCGGGTTGCGATCGAAGCGTTTCCAGCCTTTCGCGCGTTCCACATCGTCGCCGATTTCCTGAGCGTTCAAGTTCGTCCGCTTCTGCTGGATCGCCTTCAGATCGAGACCCATGTTTCGCAGGATGCGTTGCGTGACGACGGTCGGCAGGAAGCGGTTGAGCGTTTGCTCGGTGCAGCCATACGGGTAATCGACGAGATACGGCAGCGCATCGACCATCGCCCCAGCCAGCGTCGGCGAGTACCGCACTTCCAGTCGTGACTGATTCGCTCGGCGTTCTTTCGGGACGTTGATCGTGACCTTGCCGGAGTTCTTGTCTGGCCGGATGACGCCCGACCAACTCTCGGTCTTGAGCATCCCGTGGACGTAGACGGGGAACTTCATCTCCATCGCGTCGGATTCTTCGTCGGTGAGCGCGCTCATGCGCACGACCGCTTCGCCTTGGTCGATAACGGCGACTCGCCAATCGACACGCTCTTCGCCGCCGGCTTTGACCTTGATGCGTTTGGACAGCCGCGTCAGCCGAAACGCGCTCGCGTCCGGTTTTCCGAGATTCTGAGCGTTGGCTGAATCAGAACCGGACGCTATCGCGTTCCGGCTGATTTGCTGTCCGTTCGCGCCGCCGACCAGGCGCATCAACCGTTCGTCAATTTCCAGCACCGCTTCGATTTCTTTGTCGATCTTCAAATAGTTGTGGACGTTCGCCGACAGCACGACTTCGTCCTTCTGGACGAAGAATCGCGGGGCTTGCAAACGCACGAGCAGATTCTTCTTGGTCGTGATCTCGGCTTCGCCCTGGCCGACTCTCGTGCCGAGTCCCATCGCCCAGCACTTCACTTTCCAGCCGGTGAGTTGCTCGGGCATCGTCAGCGAGACTTCGGCGAGACCGTCTTTGTTGGTCGTGACTGAGGCCGCCCAAAATGCGGTGTCGGCGAAGTTGCTGCGAACGGTTGGCGGCACGGCGTTTGGGAGCGGGCCAGCGAGAGCGCCGCTGGCATCAGCGTTCGCGTCGGACTCTGTCTCTGCTTTGTCAGAGCTTTTGGCCACAGCGCTCAGCGAAGTAGCCGCCATCGGAAGCCCGCCGCCGAAGCCTTCGTCCCGTGTGGCCATCGACGCGCGGCCGCGAAAACTGAAGTTGCGGTTCACTCCACCTGAGCCAGCTTGCCGCATCTCCATTTCTTCGACGACCGCGCCGCCGAAGACGCCGAGATCGCTCATGCCGAGTTCGTTCTGCTTCAAGAGCTGGTAGGTGTGCCGGTCGAGGCTCGATTCGGTACGTGGCTGGTGGTGACGTCGCCACTTCCAGAAGAACTCTTTGATCTCCGGCACGTTTGAGCCGCCGGAGATGTACTCGACCGACTTGTCGTAGATGCTCAGCACCGTCGAGCCGACGAACGGTTTGCCGTTGGAGTCGGTCAGTTTGACTTGCACCTTCGCAGGGGAGCCGGGTTTGTATTCGTCCCGGCTAGTAGTCACCGCGACATTGAGCACTCGCTTCTCCGGCGGAACGACAATCTCACGCATCTCCTGATGGACTTTCGCGTCGGCGACGGTCACCGCTTCGACGAAGAAGTTCGGCATGTCGCGCTGCACGACGTCGATCTCTTCGAGATGGCTCTTGCCGTCGAGCCGAATCAGCTTCGGCGGCAGATACGCGCCGCTGGTCGGCCGGATGAACAGCAACACCGCGCCGTCGGCCTTGTTCGTGTTGATCATCAGCCGGACTTTGTCGCCGGGAGCGTACTCGCGTTTTTCGGTGACGAGTTCGATGTCGTTGAAGCGAAACTCTTGCCCGTCGAAGCCGTCGCCGCGCACGACGAAGAGGTAGCCACCTTCGATGACGCGAGCCTTGCGGTCTTCGTCTTGTCCCGGAGCCAACGGGGCGTTTCCCAAAACCTTGTAGCTCAGCCGATACTGCCCCGCCTTCGCGGCCTTCATCTGTTGGCGAGCGTAGCCTTCTTCGTTCGTGTCGAGCTTCCAAGTCTGCACCGCCTTCTCGACCGGCTCGCGCTTCTCGTTGTAAGTGACCGAGTACAGCGTCACCTCCCCTTTGCCTTGGACCGGTTTTTGATCGACGGTCTGAGCACGGAACTCGGCGAGGATGTCGTCGCCGGCGCGGTAGTGGCCGCGATTGACCCACGCGAAAACTCGGAACGGTTCGCGAGCGACCAGCACGTTGCCGGTGCCGACAATTGTGCGGCGAGATTGATCGACGACCTCAGCCGTGATTGAGTACGAGTGATCGGTGTCGCCATGCACAGCCTTCGCGAGCGACGTGTCGATCTCGACGGCGACGGTGCCGTCCTCTCCGATTTCGGTTTCGCGTTCGACGACGACTTCGGGAGACTCGGCATTGCGACCCCACCAGATCGGATACGGCCGAGCACAGCCCCAAGAACGCCAGCCGGGATACCAGGCGTGGTCGCTGGCGAACCACCAGTAGCCTCGGCCGTAGAACCAATCCCAACTCGCGGCCGGATACCAAGTGCTGCTGTGATTGGTCCGCAAGACTTTGTATTTGACCTTGGCCTTCGTGACTGCTCCGCCGAAGTAGTAGTTGGCTTTGATCGTCGCCGTGATCTTGTCGCCGAGTGCGACTGGTTCCTTCGGAGCCTCGACCTTCACCTCGAATTCGGGCTTCTTGTACTCCTCAACGCGGAACGAGCCGCTGCCGTAACTGGTGGCGATGAGATGCCACACTCCCAGCGGAGCGTCTTTCGGCAACTCGTAATCACCGGCGAGGCCGCCAAACGGATCGGCATCCATCGACCGAGTGAAGACCACTTCCCCTTTCGGGTTTCGTAGCTCAACCGTGAATCCCTTCGCGTTGGCGAACGTGTTGCTGTCGGGCTGATCGTACTTGGCGTCACCGATCCACATTTTAAATTGGACCTTTTGAGCGGGCCGATAGACCGGCCGGTCGGTGATCGTGAAGGCTTTGCGAGCGTGGTACTCCGGGTCGTGCCGCTGCTGGAACCAAACGTGCGAGAAGCCGTGATACGCCAGCCGTCCGCTGTCCATGCGAGCGATCGCGACCCACTGAAACCCCTGCGGCTGTTGATTCGCGCCGAGCAGCAGTTGGCCGTCGGCGTTCGTGAACTCGGCGAAGTCGCGCGTGATGATCTTCCACTGCGGCTTGCCAGGAACGACTTGCTCCTGCTTCCAGCCGAACAGCTCGACGTTGGCCTTCGCGATCGGCTGACCGCTCACCGCGTCGGCAACGAAATGGAACGATTGCCCTTCGAGTTGTTTCTTCACGATGACCGTGTCGGCCACCCACAGAATGATGCGGCTGCTGTTGCCGTCCGCCATCTTTGACTCGACGAGATACGCCCCCGGCTTCTGCAACGGCGTCGTGACGGTGACGCGGTCATCGACATGATCGGCTCGCGGAGTCAGTTTGAGAGCCCACTCGGCCGCCTTCGCGCCGACGTACTGCTGCCGATCCTCGACAACGATGCGGTGGCCAATGTCTTGCAAATTCATCTCTTGCCAATTGAGCTGTGTTGGACTGCTCTTCAAATACTTCTTCACATCATCGAGCAGCTTCGAGACGTTCAACTCATGAGCCGTGAACGTGACCGAGTTCCCGTTGCGGAATCGGAAATCGACGGTCGCTCCCTTGCCGGAGGGCTGCGTCGGCGACGGTTCGAAGCGGCCCCAGTTCTTGACGATCTGATCGAGCGACAGTTGTCGATGCGCGTTCGGCCCAACTCCGTAGTCGGCGATCGCTGCCTTCCACGCCTCAACCGCTTTCGGGTACTGCCGCCGGTTCTCGTAGAAGTGCGCGACCAGATCGCGAGCTTGCTGGCCTTCGCCGCTCTTGCCGCTGGCGATGATCGTCTGCCAGATGCGGTACGGATTGAATTCGTCCGGCAGCTTGAAGCGTTTCACGCCGGTCGCGAGGTTGGCGATCGTCTCGTCCTCGCCGAGCGTGTGGACGGCGAACGATCCGGTCTTCGCTTTGCCATCGTCCTTCGAGTCGTCCACGAATCGCGACCACCAGCCGAAGTGAGCCATCGTCTCGACGCCGAACTGGCTTTGCAGAAACGCCGCGTGAGTCAGCAGCACTTCATTCTTCCGAGCGGCGTTCAATTCGACGGTCTGTGAGAGCATCCAGCGCCAGCGTTCGCCGTCTGACTTCGCATCGGCGTAGCTCTTCGGAGTCGAGTAGTAAATCGGATTGCCCTCGGCATCAACCGGAGCACCGTGTGCCGACTGCTGCTGTCCACGCCACCACCATTGCCAATAGCCGTCCTCGTAATCGGGCAACGTCGCGAGGTCCGTCAGCACTTGCAGCTTCCACGGTTCTGAATGCCCCATGCTGTTCAACAACACTTGCGAGAAGACCATGTGAAACTGCGCCGCGTCGATCTTGTTGTCATCTTTCAGAGCCAGCGGCAACGCCTGGGTGAGCAATTGCAACGCTCGCACACGATCTCGATCAGATGCATGAACGTGCCGGCCGTCACCGCCGCGATGCGGACCGCGCTGAAACTTGCCGGCGATGATCACGCCGTTGTGCTCGATGGTCAGATACGACTGAGCCGCGGCTTGCAGGAGCCGCCAGTTGTCCTTGTGAGCTTCGATCACCTGCTCGCGGAAGTCGTCGATCTCGTTGACGCGGCCGAGGTTCTGCAAGCATTGATTCGCTTGATTGAGCGTCTCCGGCATCTCGCGTGACGGGGACTTCGAGTCGAGGCCCAGCTTGCGGAACTCCTCGAACGCCTCCTTGAAGTTGCCGGCCGCCATTTTCTTTTGAGCTTCGCTGAAACTCGGTGGCTTGGCTTCCTCGCCCACGGCCCACAGGCCCGCGATCGTCAACGTCAAACAGCCACACAGCACCCAAACAGACCGATGCATGATGAATCCTCAGACGTGGAGCACGTTTTCAATGTGCCCGTGAATCAGCCCGCCGACGGCGGACGAGCGCGTTGAAAACGTGCTCCACGGAATGCAGGACCGTTCGACAGATCGCGCCGCCAGAAAGTTCCAGCTCAATCCGCCTTCGCCTTCAGGCCTGAGAGTTCCTGGAATTCCGGCTGGTCGTGCAGTGAGGTGAGGTCCGGATCCTTCTTCATCCAGTCCTGATCGTTGAAGCCCAGCTTCTTCGATTCGCGCAGGTCGTCCAGAGCCTTGCGGCGGAAGGTTTCGAGTTTCTTGTCACGTTCAGGGAGCTTGTCGTCCTTCAGCAGTTTCTCGACCCCCCGACCGTAGACGCAGGCGACGTTGTAGAGGAACAAGCCGTCGCTCGGGAATCTTGACCGGACGTCCTCGACCAGTTTGATTCCTTCGTCGAATTTGCCTTCGACGGCCAAGCAAATGCCCAGGCCGGTGATCGCCTGATGATTGAGATCGTCGAGCGCGAATGCCTTTTCGAAATCCTTTTTGGCGTCGGAATATTTATCGAGTCGGATTTGCACGTTGGCTCGGCCGGAGTACGCCTCTGGGAGATCCGGGTCGGTCTTGATCGCCTGATCGAAGAGTTCCATCGCCCCTTTGTGTTCGTTCTGTTGCTCCAGCGCGCGAGCTTGATAGACGTACTGCATCGCCGGCGATCGCTGGTAAATGTTCTGCAACGCCTGTCGCGCCTGCGTTTGTCGAGTTTGATCGGGAGAGGAGCGAGCCTTGCGGATCGCGACTCGCGCCTCGGCCGTAGCGACTTGGCCGAGTGCGTTGGCGGTGTAGATGATCGTGTTGGACTGCGTCGTTTTTTCGAACGCCTGAATCAACAGTTTGACGGCGGCGGGTGAGCCATCGTTCTGCAACCATTGGCAGACGGTGCTGACGACGCTGGCATCCTGTGAATCCAAAGCCGGTTCCGCGAGTTTCAAAAATGCCGGCGACTTGAGCTGACCGAGAATGCCCAGCACCGCCGTTTGTTCGTTGGGCCGCAGCGTGGCGTACTGCTCGACCAGTGTGTTCGCCACGGTCTGATCGCCAATCTGCGCGAGCGTGTTGATGAGGCCGGTGCGGTCACCGGCGTTGTTCTTCAGGTGCTTCAAGAGCAACGGGATCGAGGCTTGATCCTTCGTCTTGGTCAGGAACACCAGCATCGCCGGAGTTGGCGGCGCGGACTCCATATGCTTGAGCGTGAATTGCAACGCAATTTGCTCACTGGCCGCGTCGGGCTGGTTGGTGAGTTCATTGTACGCCGTGTCACGAATCGCGAAGTCTCGCGACTGCAATGAGTCCTTGAGCACCTCGATCATTTTCGGATGCCCGACTCGCACGAGTGCCTGCAGGCCGTCGATCCCCAAGCCTCCCTGCGGATCGCGGACATATTTGTAAATCGTCTCCGACCAGATCGGCCGCGGGTTCTGAGCGAGCACTTTGACGATCGTCTTGCGCGAGTCAATCCCTTCGCGTTCGAGCAATCCCAGCAGCGCGTCGTGCGCGGCAGCGTAGCGCGATCCGGCCAGGCTTTCGACCGCCATCGACGCCAGCGGTTCGGTGTTCTTGCGAGCGTAGCCGAGCAGTTTGTCGATCGCTTCCGGCTCGCCAAAGTGACGCAGCGCCAACAGAGCGGCCTTCTGCAAGGCCGGGTCTTCGTCATCGGTCAGTTGCAGGATCAACGGCAGAGTTTCGGTGGCGAGTCGCCCGCCTCCGGCTGCCACGGCCGCCGCTCGCGTCAGCGGGTCGGCCGAGCGAATGTCTTCGAGCAGTTCGTTGCGCGGCACGACTTCGTACGCGGTGCGCAACGCCGCGACGACCGCATCGGACGTCGTCTTGTGAACGACGGACGCATTGGCCATCGCAACCGGGCTCATCGCCAAGCCATTGTTGTTGACGCCGTAATTGCTTTGAGCCTGATTTGCTCCCGGCAGCTCTGCCAAGCGAAACTCGGTGAACGATTGCGGCAACGACGGAAGCTGGCTGTTCTGTGCGTCAGTACGGCCGAGACTCTGTGCCATGCCGATGAACTGGTAACTGAGATTGACGTCGATCGCCGGAGCACCCTCGGCCCAACGCACAACGACGCGAGAGACCTTCTGGGTGACGAGTCGCTCCAGTTCCTCGACGAGCGCGCCGTAGCTGATGAAGTTCAATTCGCCGCCAATCGTCAGCAGCGCGAGGCAGCCGCGCGGGCCAAGCCGCTTCGAGGAGATGTCCAGCTTCGACATCGCCCAGGCGTTGAAGTCGACCTCAATCGGCTTGTCACCAGACGCAATGAGGAGCTTCATCTTCGGCAGCCCAGGTCCGCGCGGCAGTCCGCTGAAAATGATCCAGGTCGTGGCGGTCAAACCGGGCGAGATCTTCATCGATGCCGTTGGCTTGATCTGATTCAGCGAATAACCCTGCTGGCCGATGTTGATCCCGTAGTTTTGAATCGGTACATCGAGCACTCCGTTCTTCAGCGAGTTGCCGTCGACATCAAGCGTGATCTGCGACGCCTCGACGGTCTTTGCCTCGGCGGTCAAATTGATGAGCGTCAGCTTGGCCACGAACAGCCGATGCTCAACTTGCTGCCCATTGCGGACGCCGCCTGAGATGCTCTGAACGACGGGCGTTTCGAGCATCGCCACGAGCTTGCGATCCTCCGGGTTTTCCGGGATCGCCTTCGGAGCATTTTTCAGCACCGACTTCAGATCGCGGTCGAGCTGATCGACCTTCTCCAGCAGCCGCCGCAACACTTCGCCGTTTGGCGTGTCGGCCGCTTTCTCGGCCTTCTGTTCCTGAGCTCCAACAACCGCCGTGGATGTGAAGACCACCAACCATAGACCAATGGTTCTGAAGTTCATGATTTCGTCGCCTCACAATTTGAAGTTCAGTGTGTCAGTACCGCAGTTCAGATTCAGCACAACAGCGTGCCGGCAGTGATCTCAAACCACAAGTGAGCCTGCTGGCCCGGAGCCAAAACCTGCAACCCCGTTTTCAGTCCGCGAGCGTGCAGGTTGATGGCGTCGGTCACGCAGGTGTACGGCTCCAAGCAGACACAAGCCCGTTGAGGGGGCGTGAAGACAACGTACTCGCGGAACTCGGAGCCGCATTGCTGGGTGATTTGCAGGCCGGCCGCTTCGTCGTAGATCGCGCATGCGACCACGTCGTGCTCGACGTCCAAGTCGGTCAGCACGTCGTCGAGTTTGAGCACGTCGAGGTATTCCCCCTCGCGCAAATCTTTTTCGCGCGGCACCTCGCGGAGGTGACCGGTCGGCAGGCAATCCTTCAGCACCCATTCCTGATTCGCGGGGACTTCGATCAGGCAGCTTGCCAACCGGCTGCTCGCGTCCAACGGCACACGAAAGTACGGATGCGTGCCGAACCCCCACGGCAACGGAACGGAATCCGGGTTCTCGATGCGGATGTCGCAACGCAGCGAACTGCCACGCAACTCGTACCGAACTTCGATCCGAAAGTCGGCCGGCCAAAACTCGCGTCGTTCCGGGGCATCGACCGACAACTGAAACTGTCCGACGACGAATCGATCCCCGTGCGAGGTGACTCGCCACGGACGGTCAATACAGAAGCCGTGAATCGCGTGACCATTTTTGTCGTGTAGCCCGACATCGGCCGGGATGACGAACTCGCGACCGTCCCACACAAACCGGCTGTCGCGGATGCGATTCGGAAACGGAAACAGAATCGGAATCCCGTGCCCGCTCGGCCGCAGCGAACCATCCGCGAAGGCGGGATCGGATTCGAGCACTCGAACCGTCCAATCACGCACGCGAGCGGTGAAGTCGAAGCAGTTGAAACCCAACTCCGGGGCAATTCTCGCCGTTGAGCCGGTCGTCGGATCGGTCAGTGTGATGAGAGACATGGCAGCTCCTGAAACCAATCGCGTTGGCGAGGTGTATGGTGGGCAAGCTCCGACTCGAATTCGCGCACCGGCCTGCACAAGGTATGGTTGAAACCGTACCGATGGCTCACCGAGCCGTGAAGCGGTCGGAATCATTTCTTCGCGAGGTTCTCATGTCTCATCGTTGTTTCGTCGGCATTGCGTTGGCCGCGACGGTGATCTTTGTCGCAACGTTGCTCGCCGAAGACGAATCCCCCAAGGCTGCGGACGATCCATCGCCCGTCGCCACCGCGCCGAACATTCCGACAAAGACTCTGGGCGGGCGCGAGTTCTGGGGGGATGTCGCTCACTTTCATGGCTGGCGAATTCAGCACAACGTCCTCACGAAGCACTACCGACTGATCGACGGCGACGACGTGCGGCACGCTTGGGGCACGCGCGAGCAATGCCAAGCGAAACTCGACGAAATCAAACGCGATCGAAAACTCCCGAAGATGTCCGGCGAAGGAGTCCTGCTCGTCCACGGGATCACGCGCTCGTCGAAGTCGATGGCCGCGTACCGGCCGCCGCTGGAGAAAGCCGGCTTTCAAGTTTTCCCTTTCGACTATCCCAGCACCCGCGTGGATCTCGACGCCGCGGCCGATTACTTGCATCAGGTGATCGAGTCACTCGACGGCATCGAGCGACTGCACATCGTCGCTCACAGCATGGGTGGCGTCGTCACGCGAACGTACCGAGCCAAACACCACGACGAGCGACTGAATCGGCTGGTCCTCGTCGGCTCGCCGCAGAAGGGAGCGGAGCTGGCGGACCTGATGCGCGGCAAAGCGAATTTGGTTTTCAAAACGATCTTCGGGCCGGCGGGACAACAGCTCGTCACGGACTCAAACGGATTCCTCAAAAAGTTGCCGACGCCCGACATCGAGTTCGCGGTAATCGCCGGCGGGCATCCACCGAACGGCTTCAACCCGCTGATCCCCGGCGATGACGACGGCATCGTCAGCCTCGAAAGCACACGCTTGTCCGGGGCGGCGGATTTTCTGTTCGTCGAGTCGCTGCACCTGGCTCTGAACCGCAATGACGCCACGCATGCGGCGACGGTTCGATTCTTGCAATCTGGCCGACTGCGAGTGGACGGTGAGCCGCAGCCGATCCCACGCGAGGAAAAGTGAAGCAACGCCCGCTGCGAATCGCTCTTTTGCCAGTTGGGAGCTTGGCCTAGACTCCCGCCTCTCACCGTTTTCCCAGCCAAAGGATTGGCGATGTACAAGCTGCTGTTGTGCGTACGTTATTTGCGAACGCGATTCATCGCGTTGGCGAGCATCATCAGTGTGATGCTCGGCGTGGCCACGATGATTGTGGTCAACAGCGTGATGTCCGGCTTCGGCACCGAGATGCGGAGCCGCATCCACGGCATCCTCTCGGACGTCGTCGTCGAGACCAACAGCCTCGACGGCGTGCATGACGCCGATCGCTGGATGAAAATCATCCGCGGGGCCGGCGGCGATGAGATCGAATCGATGGCCGCGATGGTCGAAATCTACGGCATGATGACCTACGACTACCGTGGTCAGCCGGTGATGAAAACCGTGCAACTGATCGGCATCGATCCGCTCACGAAGTCCGCGGTCAGCCCGGACGCCGGATCGTTTCAGAGCAGCCTCGACAGTTATCAACAGATCAAAGAATACGGCAAAGTCGTCCGTGAGCCGCTCCGCTCGGCCGATGAGCCGGTCGGCTGGGAACTGACCGCCGACGCGGCCGAGTCTCGCCGACACCGCATCGAACTGGAGCAGCGATACATCGAGCAGCGGCAGTGGGAAGAGAAACGTTCGCAGCCCGAATCGGGTACTCCCGACCACACGGACTTGTTTGAACCCATCAACGCGAAGACCGCGAAAGAGACCGACAAGGTCTCGCCTCCGGACTTCTCGCACGGCGAGGAACCGGCCGTCGCCGTCGATCCGGCGGCTCCGCAACGAGCACAGTTGTACGTCGGCGCGGGACTGGTGGAGTTCGTCTACACCGACGAAGAAACCGGCAAGACAAAGGTCATGCGCATCAAACGCCCCGGCGACGACGTGATGATCAGCACCGTCTCCGCCGGCCGCCCCGAACCCGTTCGCTTCCATGCCACCGTCGTGGACATTTTCAAAAGCGGCATGAGCGAGTACGACGGCAATCTCGTCTTCTGCAATCTCGAAGAACTGCAACGCATCCGCGGCATGATCGACCCGCAGACGAAAGACGGCGCGGTGACGTCGATCCAAATCAAACTGAAGAACTACGACCGCGCGGCTGCGGTCGTCAAAAACCTGCAAGCCAATCTGCCGCCGGGCCTGTTCTCTGTCCGCACCTGGGAGCAGAAACAAGGCCCGCTGCTGGCCGCCGTCGAGATTGAAAAAGCGATTCTCAACGTGCTGCTGTTCCTGATTATCACCGTCGCCGGCTTCGGCATCCTGGCAATTTTCTACATGATCGTCGTCGAGAAGACTCGCGACATCGGCATCCTCAAAGCTCTGGGAGCCACCTCACGCGGCGTGATGACGATCTTCCTGTCCTACGGCTTGGCTCTGGGCATCGTCGGCAGCGGAGTCGGTGTCGCGATCGGCTTGCTGTTCGTGACGTACATCGACAACATCGAAAAAGGTCTCTCGAAGCTGACCGGCCGGAAGATCTTCGACGAGACGATCTACTACTTCCCCAAGATTCCCACGGATGTCAACGCATCGATGGTCATTTGGGTGGCCTTGTCCGCCGTGCTAATCGCCGTGCTGGCCAGCGTCCTCCCCGCTCGCCGAGCTGCCCGGCTGCACCCAGTCGAAGCGCTGAGGTACGAATAGAAAATAACCCGAAGCGTCAGTCTGCCAAGCCATCATTCGGAAAGCTCGCTGTCATGCCCGACCTTCTCTCTCTCGAACCCACTCGCCGAATCATGCAGACCACACCGATCGCCCCAGTACATCTCGCGAGCATCGCGCTCGAGAAGTCGTATCGCAAAGGGGATCTGCAAATCCCGGTGCTGCGCGGCGTCGAGATCAAAATCCGTCGCGGCGAGTTCCTCTCGATCGTCGGCCAATCCGGTTCTGGCAAGAGCACGCTGCTGCATGTGATGGGCTTGCTCGATTCGCCCAGCGTCGGCGAAGTGCTGCTCGACGGTGACCGCATCGACGACTTGCCGCAGAAGACTCGCGATGAACTGCGAAACCGCGTCTTCGGATTCGTCTTTCAGTTCTATCACCTCCTGCCGGAACTGACTGTTTTGGAGAACGTCCTCGCGCCGCTGATGATTCGGCACTCGATGCTCAGCTACTGGAAACGTCGTCGCGAATTCCGCCTCGCGGCCGAAGAGATTCTTGAAAAGGTTGGACTCACGCATCGGCTCAAGCACAAGCCGAACGAACTCTCCGGCGGCGAGATGCAGCGGGCCGCGATCGCCCGTGCGCTCGTCGCGAAACCCGAAATCCTCTTGGCCGACGAGCCGACCGGAAACCTCGACGCCGGTACCGGCCATGAGATCCTGGGCCTGCTGCGACACCTCAACGAACAAGAAGGTCTGACCATCGTGATGGTCACGCACGACGAGAGCCTCGCCCGCTCCGCGCATCGCCTCGTCCGCCTGACTGAAGGCCGCCTGGAACTCCTCAGCGACGCCGCATAGAGTCAGCCGCATGACTCACATTGAACAAGCTGCGGCCATCAAACTCGTCACGGATCTCATCGCAATTCCGGGCAAGAGCACGCAAGAAGGACGCGTTGTCCAATTCCTGCGCGACGCGATGAAACGCGCTGGAGTCTCTGACTCGCAAGTCGCGATCGACGACGCGAACAAACGGAGTTCGTCCGGCGGCGAGATCGGCAATCTGATCGTCAAACTGCCCGGCACGAAACGCGGGCTGCGACGGTTGCTGATGGCTCACGTCGATACAGTGCCGCTTGCCGTCGGAGCCAAACCGGTGCGCAACGGCGACCTCATCAAGTCCGCCGATCCGAACACGGCACTTGGTGGCGACGACCGATCCGGAGCGGCGGTGATTCTCAACACGCTGCTGACGATCCTGAAACACAAACTGCCGCATCCGCCGCTGACCTTTTTCTGGCCGGTGCAGGAAGAGATCGGCTTGCTCGGAGCACGTCACGTTCAGCCACGAGCGCTCGGCAATCCGAAACTCTGTTTCAATTGGGACGGCGGACCCGCTCGCGCCGCCGCGATCGGAGCCACCGGTGCGTACGACATCCACATCGACGTCTTCGGCACGCCGGCTCACGCGGGAGCGCATCCCGAACAAGGTGCCAGCGCGATCGCGATGGCGAGTCTCGCGATCGCCGACCTCACGACCAACGGCTGGCATGGGCTGATCGTCAAAGGGAAGCATCGCGGCACCAGCAACATCGGCATCATCAACGGCGGCGATGCGACCAACGTCGTCACCTCGCACGTCCGACTACGAGCCGAGGCTCGCAGTCACGACCCGAAGTTCCGCCTCAAGATCGTCAACGCTTTTCGAGATGCGTTCACGAAAGCCGCCAAGCAAGTCCGCACCGACGCCGGGCAACCCGGCCGCGTCGACTTTCAAGCGGAACACAAATACGAAGCGTTCCGGATCGCGCTGACCGAACCGTCCGTCGTCGTCGCCTGCGAAGCGATCCGCTCGATCGGCCTCGAACCCGAAACGCGAGTCAGCAACGGCGGTCTCGACGCCAATTGGCTGACCGCTCACGGCCTGCCGACCGTCACGCTCGGCTGCGGCCAGTCGGCCATTCACACGACCGACGAAGTGCTGCACGTCCCCAGTTTCTTGCAAGCCTGCGAGATCGCCTTGCGGCTGGCAACGGCGTGACGATTTCATGCGCGTCGGTGTCGCGGCTACATTCTGTCGCACGTTGCACGGAGTCATTCCCCCTTGGGAGCAGATCGCATGTCCGAGTTCTCGTTGCCTCTTGGTTTCCAAACGTCCGGCGTCGCTTGCGGAGTTCGCGGCGATGTTGGGCG
>QWQF01000025.1 GCA_003669125.1 Planctomycetota bacterium | reverse complement strand
GATCGGCCGCACGCGGCAGTATTTGGTGCTCGCGACTCGTTGCGGGACGACCCTGCCAAGGGCCGCCTCGCCGGTTTCAAAGAGACGATTCCTGCCGACGTCGATTGGCTCGACGTGCAGTTCGCGAAGTACCTCGACGGGCTGAAGTCGCCGCTACGTGATCGGGCTGTTGGAGAATCCGCCGGTCCATTCCGCACGCCGTGCTTTCGGGCGAGCGGCTTCGTAGTCGGGAATCTTGTACTCCGGCAGCATGGTGTCGATGCGGAGTTCGATGTTTGTCAGTTGCTCGCCCTGATCGCGAGTCACGAACGTGAAGGCGTAGCCCTTCTCGTCCGACGACAGCCGGCCGGTGCGGCCGACGCGGTGGACGTAGTCGTCGCAGTACTCCGGGATGTCGAAGTTGATGATGTGCGAGATGCCGCTGATGTCGATGCCTCGGCCGACGACGTCGGTGGCGATCAACATGCGGACCTCACCGGCGCGAAACGCTTTCATCACGCGGTCGCGGTGCGTCTGCGGCAGGTCGCCGTGCAGGATCGCAGCATCCGGCAGCTTCCGGGCAAACTTGGCATGCAACCGATCCGCTCCGCGCTTCGTCCGCAGGAACACGAGCACTTGCTGCGGACGTTGATCGAGCAGCAGCCGGCGGAGCGTTTCCATTTTTCGATCTTCGTCGACTGTCAGATAAAACTGATCGACGGTTTTGACTGCGATGCCGTTCGTGGAGCAGTCCACTTTTTGCGGCGTCTTCATGTAGCGGTTGGCGAGTCGCTCAACGAGCGGCGGCATCGTGGCGGTGAGCATCAAGGTCTGCCGCTCGGCCGGGCAACGTCGCAGAATCTTTTCGATGTCGGGACGAAAACCGATGTCGAGCATCCGATCCGCTTCGTCCAGAATCGCGACGGTGAGATGCTGCAAATTCAGGACGCCGCGCTCGATCAAGTCGATGACTCGACCAGGCGTGCCGATGGCGATGTGGACTCCCTTTTCCAGTTCGTTGATCTGCGAACGGATCGGCCGGCCG
This sequence comes from Planctomycetota bacterium, assembly GCA_003669125.1. Lineage (GTDB taxonomy): Bacteria > Planctomycetota > Planctomycetia > Planctomycetales > Planctomycetaceae > SXKJ01. The sequence continues at coordinate 18,809 of QWQF01000025.1, read as the reverse complement.
CCGACGATGCAGACGCTGCGGCACATCGACGAGTAGCTCAGCCGCTTGCACTCGTTGGCGATCTGCTCGCTGAGTTCGCGAGTCGGTGCCAGCACGAGCGCCTGCACAGTTCGGTTGTCGAAGTTCAGTCGTTCGAGCAACGGCAGAACGAACGCGGCGGTCTTGCCGGTTCCGGTGTGAGCTTGTCCGATGCAGTCGATGCCGCTCATTGCAAGCGGAATGAACGCGGCCTGAATGGGACTGGGCTTGTCGAATTGAACGTTGCGGAGGGCATTCAGCGTCAGTTCGCTCAAGCCGAGATCGGCGAACGAAACCGAGTCACTGGGGGCGGAAGTCGTCAAACTCAAACTCCTGAAAAGGTTCTCTCATTTGTTATTCGGCCGCGAAGATAGCTGTCGCGGCAAAGACCGTCAATTTGCGGGTCTCGCTGAGATGCGGGAGCAGGTTGGATTCCCACTGCGGATTCGACTATCAATTCCGAGCCTGTTCCTCGGAAACGGAGAGACTTCGTGAGTGCAGCACCGGCGGAAATCACGCTCGAAATGATGCGACAATCGCTGACGGCGGCGGTCGTCTCGGACGCTTTGGACGGCTTGGGGCATCGGCGACACACGCCGGCGATTCCGTTGCGGCCGATGACGGTTTGCGACCGAGTTCTCGTCGGCCGGTGCCGGACAACGCTGTGGGCGGACATGGCCCACCCTGATCCGAAGCCCTACGAATTGGAACTGCAAGCGGTCGATGCGTGTCAGCCGGATGATGTTTTGATCTGCGCGGCGAACGGCTCAAGCCGGTCGGGCATCTGGGGCGAACTGTTGAGCACGGCCGCTCGCAACTGCGGTTGCGTCGGAGCAATCGTGGACGGGATGGTCCGCGATGTCCGGCAGATGTCGAAGATGAGCTTCGCCGTCTGGGCGCTGGGCACGAATTTGCTCGACAGTCTGCATCGTCAGCGAGTGATCGACGTCGATGTCCCGGTCGAACTGGGCGGAATCGAATTTCGTTCGGGCGACTTGGTGATTGCCGACGTCGATGGCGTGGTCGTCGTGCCTCGCGAACTGGAAGCCGAAACGATTCGCCGAGCTTGGGAGAAAGTTCACGCGGAGAACATCACACGCGACGCGATCCGTGGGGGAATGCTGGCTGCCGAGGCATACCGGACGTACGGTGTGCTGTGAGTGAGGGGCTAGTGATTTGGGGCAAGGGGCTAGGAAAAACAAATGGCTTGGCAGGTTGGATTCATCGGTGCAGGGAAGATGGCGACGGCGTTGGCTCGCGGGTTGGTGTCGGCGGGGTTCACGTCGGCCGACCAGATTGTGGCCAGCGACGTCTATCCGGCGGCTCGACAGCAGTTCGCTGCGGAAACGAAATCGCGCGCCGTCGAAACGAACGCCGAAGTCGTGGACGCGTCGCAGATCGTGATTCTGGCGGTGAAGCCGCAGCAGATGAGCGGCGTGCTGGCGGAACTCAAAGGCAAGGTCACGGCTCAGCATTTGGTGATCTCGATTGCGGCGGGTGTGCCGTTGAAGACGTTGGTGGCGGGACTGGGCGAGACAACTCGGCTGGTGCGCGTGATGCCGAACACGCCGTGTCTGGTCGGAGCTTCGGCCAGCGGATTTGCGATCGGCGGCGCGGCGACGAAAGAGGACGCCGCGCTCGTCGAGCAATTGTTGTCGGCGGTGGGCGTGGCGGTTTCGGTCGATGAAAAGTTGCTGGATGCCGTGACGGGACTGTCGGGCAGCGGGCCGGCTTACGTTTATCAGATCATCGAAGCTCTGAGCGACGGCGGAGTGCGCGTCGGCTTGCCGCGCGATGTCGCGACGAAGCTGGCGGCTCAGACGGTGCTCGGTGCGGCGAAGATGGTGATCGAGACGGGTGAGCATCCAGGGACGCTCAAGGATGCGGTGACTTCCCCCGGCGGGACGACGATTGCCGGACTGCACGCGTTGGAGCGCGGCGGTCTGCGAGCGGCATTGATGAACGCCGTCGAGGCCGCAACGAATCGATCGAAGGAACTCGGACAGTCGTAGGGTGACTTGGATGTCGAACGCGGGCGATTCCAGTTTGACGCAGGCAGTCTCACAGAGCCAAATTCTCGGCCGCGCGCCGGTCAGCGGTTTTCTGCGAGTCGCCGATTTGCAGGATCAAATGCTCGGCGAGTTCCGGCTGTTGCGACGCATCGGTGGCGGAGGGATGGCTGAGGTCTGGCTGGCGGAGCAGACGTCGTTGCGACGTCAGGTCGCGATCAAGGTCATGCGGCCGGACATTCAAGCGGACGAGACTTGTCGACGTCGCTTCGAGCAAGAGGCGCTCGCGACGGCCGGGCTGAATCATCCCAACATCGTCCAAGTCTACGCGGTCGGCGAGTCGAACGGCGTGCGGTTCATCGCTCAGGAATACGTCGCGGGCATGAACATGCGGGACTACATCCTCAAGAAAGGTCCGCCGGAAGCTCACATCGCGCTGCATCTGCTGAAGCAAGTCGCCGCCGCGCTGCAAGCCGCGGCCGAAAAAGGGATCGTCCACCGCGACATCAAGCCGGAGAACATCCTGCTGACTCGCAAAGGAGTCGCGAAGGTCGTCGACTTCGGATTGGCTCAGCTCACGCAAGGGGGCGACCTGCGGCTGACTCAGGCCGGGATGACGATGGGGACGCCGCTCTACATGAGTCCGGAGCAAGTTCAAGGCTCGAAGGTCGATCATCGCAGCGATCTGTATTCGCTGGGTGCGACGTTCTACCACTTGCTGGCGGGACGACCGCCGTTCCGAGCCGAGACAGCGCTGGCGATCGCGTACCACCAAGTTCACACGCCGCCACCGTCGTTGTCCGATTCGCGTCCCGACCTCTCGCCATCTGTCTGCCGGCTGATTCAGCGGATGCTGGCGAAGAAGCCGGATGAGCGGTTCCCTTCCGCCGAGGCGTTGTTGCAGGAGTTGCGTGATCTCGAAAAACGGGGTGAGGCGGACGGCGCATTCACGATGCCCGTCGAGTCTCCGACGATCGACGACGTCTCGCGTTTCTCCGAATCACGCTGGCGAGAGTGGTCCGCGTGGCTGAGTCCGTCGGCGCATCCGTGGGTCGCGTTTGCTGTGTGGGGAGTATTACTGGTAACCGTCGCGGCTGCTGCGGGAACACGATCCGTTCGGCGGACACCGACGACGTTGAACCCAGCGGGCGGCCCGTTGGCTCACGCCGAACGGGAGCCGACGCTCGTTCGACAATTCCAACTGGCTGGCCGCACGAACACCGATGACGCGTGGTGGGCGGTGTTGCAGTACTTTCCGGGCAGTGAGCCGGAGACCGACATCGCGCGTCAGGAATTGATTACACGACTCATTCAGCAACAGCGATTTGCAGAGGCGGAACGGTTGTGTTCAGAGGTGCTCGCGGCCAAAAGCGCGCCAGAATCGGCGATCGCCACCGCGTGGGCTGGACGAGCTTTGAACCTCGCGCTGACCGGTCACCTCGCCGATGCCGAGCAAATTGACCGACAGCACCTGCGAAATCGGCGAGATGCCATCCAACGACCGCTCGGCGAGTGGTTGAACGAAGCGCTGCGACGCCAACCCCGGCCCTCCGGTCCCGATCCGGAAGATAGTCCTCGGCCTCGCGGCGACCGCGGTCTTGGCAAAGGGAGTGATGCGTCGCCGAAGCAACGACCGCGTTCGTAGCTTTGCCGTGACCAAGGCTCAACAGTTCTTTCGGCGCAGTGTCCACGCGGCTAGAATCCGCCAGCCTTCACGCAGGAAGTAAGACTTCGAGGTGAACGACCGACGGCATGGCTGCCAACCGAACGAGCTAGGTTTTTCCGCACTCGCAGATTCCGCTCATCGAGGAGTTGACCTCATCGTGGCAGTCTTGGAAGTCCTCAAAGGGAAAACTCCCGGACGATTCGTCGAGGTGCAAACCGAACGGACCGTGTTTGGCCGACATCCGCATTGCCAAGTGGTCCTCGAGAACGCCGCAGTCAGTCGCTACCACGCCCAGATCTTGGACGTGCATGGCGACTTCTTCATCGAAGACCTTCGCAGCCGCAATGGCACGCATGTCAATGAATCGCTGGTCGAGGGACGCCGCGAGCTCAAGAACGGTGACGTGGTCCGTGTTTGCGATTTTGCATTTCGATTTCTGGCGACTCCTCCGACCGACACTCAATTGCTGAAGCCCGGTGTATTGCTCGAAGGCGGAGTCCTGGTCGGCCCCACGAGAGCCTTCGAAGATCCTGCGGAAGACTCACCGAACAACAACGATGAGGCTGAAGGCACATTCGATTCCAGAAGCGAGGAAGAAGATCGCTCCTCGATCATCAGCACGCTCGATGCCGGCGGTTCGTCGTCCGACTTGCGGCTGAGCGTCAAGCCAGAGACGAAGCTCAAAGCGATTCTGGAAATCACCAAAGTCCTCGCCGGCTCGCTGGGCCTCAGTCAAGTTTTGGACAAGACGCTGGAAGGGCTGTTCCGCATTTTTCCACAAGCCGACGAAGGCTTCATCATGCTCCGCGAAGAGCAGCAGAAGAAGCTGGTCGTCAAAGCCACCAAGACGCGACGCAATACCGACGCAGACGATCAAGTCCACATCAGCATGACGATCGTTCGCAAAGCCCTGGAAACCAGCGAGGGCATCCTGAGCGAGAATGCTCTGGAAGACAGCCGCTTCCGAGCCAGCGAGAGTCTGTCGTCGCTGCAAATTCGCTCGATGATCTGTGCCCCGTTGGTCTCCCGTGAGCGAGGGCCGCTGGGAGTCATTCAGATCACGACCAACGATGTCGGAGCACAATTCCGCAACGAAGACCTGGACCTGCTGATTAGCGTGGCGATGCAAGTTGCCTTGGCGGTCGAGAACGCCTACCTCTATCAAAAGGCGTTGAAGCAGCGCGACATGGAGCGCGACCTGGAATTCGCCACGCAGGTGCAGCTCGGCTTTTTGCCTCACTCGCGGCCCAAGCTCCCCGGATACGAATTTGCCGATTACTACGAACCAGCGCAGCGCGTCGGTGGCGACTACTTCGACTACATCCAACTGCCGCATGGCCGCATCGCGGTCGCCTTGGCGGACGTCGCGGGAAAAGGGGTTCCCGCCGCCTTGTTGATGGCGCGGCTGTATTCGGCGGTCCGCTATCACTTGATCAGCCAGCCCGATGCCGCCGCCGCCATGACCGGTCTGAACGCCGAAATCTCAACCAGCGGATTGGGACACCGTTTCATTACCTGCTTGATCATGATCATCGATCCGGAGTCCCACCAATTAACGTTGGTCAACGCCGGGCACTTGTCTCCGCTGCGTCGCGACTCCGCTGGCCAGGTCACTCCGATCGGCGCGGTCGAATCTGGGATGCCGCTGGGAATTTTGGCGAATCAGAAATTTCACCAAATGAAGTACGACTTGCAGCCTGGTGAGTCCTGGTTGGTCTTCACCGACGGCGTCACCGAGGCGATGCGATCGGCGAAGGAAATCTACGGCAACAAGCGCCTCACCGAGTTCTTCGCGAAGTCTCCCACCAAAATCGACGAGACCGTCAAAGAGGTGGTCGCAGATGTCGGGGCGTTCGTCGAAGGCCGCCCACAGAGCGACGACATCTGCATGGTCGGTTTCCAGAGGCTGCCGTGAGCCTCGACGTACGCTCGATTCTCGGCGACGCGGGACACATCGCGCGGCGACTGCCGACCTACGAGTCGCGTCCGCAACAGTTGGAGATGGCGCTGTCCGTCGAGCGAGCCATTCGCACGCAGTCGCACCTGATCGTCGAAGCTGGCACCGGCGTCGGCAAAAGTTTTGCGTATCTCGTGCCGGCAATTCTGGCGATCGCCGAAGCTCAATTGAAAGCCGCCGAGGAATCGCCGACGGCTCGACGAGAACACGACGATGATGACGATGATTGGGAACCTGAGTCAGTCCCCTTCAGCGCCGCTGCTGAGAAAAAGAAACGCCGCCGAGTCGTCATCTCGACGCACACGATCGCGTTGCAGGAACAGATCTTCACGCGCGACATCCCGTTTCTGAAAGCGGTCCTGCCGGTCGAGTTCTCGACAGTCCTGGTCAAAGGCCGCTCGAATTACATCAGCCTGCGGCGAATGAAGCTGGCCCTCGAACGCGCGGGATCGCTGTTCGGCGATCCGCAAGAATCCGAGCAACTCCACCAGCTCGCCGAGTGGGCACCGAAGACGACCGAGGGGAGTCTGCAAGACTTGGCGTTTCGACCGCTCGGCCCTGTCTGGGATGAAGTCGTCAGTGACGGCGACAACTGCCTGGGCAAAAAATGTCCGACGTTCAACGACTGTCACTATTTCAAAGCTCGACGACGTGTCTGGAACGCGGACATTCTCGTCGTCAATCACGCGCTGTTCTTTTCCGACCTCGCTGTGCGTCGCGAGGGAGGCAGCATCCTGCCCGATTACGACATCGCGATCCTCGACGAGGCCCACACGGTCGAGGCCGTCGCCGGCGACCACATGGGGCTGTCGCTCAGCAGCGGACAGATCAACTACCAGCTCAACAAGCTGTGGAACGATCGCACGATGAAGGGGCTGTTCGCACCGCGAACTCTGCTGAAGTCGCAGATGGCCGTCCACGAAACACGACACAAAGTCAACGACTTCTTCTCGGAACTGGAGCACTTCCAATCGCAATTCAGCAGCGGCAACGGCCGGCTGCGCACGCCGCCGACCATTGAAAACAACGTCTCGCCGAAGCTCTTTGAGCTCGCCAAGCAACTCACGGACTACGCTGCCAGCCTCGCGAAAGAGGCGGACAAACTCGAATACACCGCCGCCGCGACGCGCTGCACGCAACTCGGCATCAGTTTGCAGAGCTGGATCAAACACGAAGTCGAAGGCTCGGTCTATTGGACCGAGCGGACCACCGGCAAATTCAAAAGCACAAAGCTGATCAGTTGCCCGATCGATGTCGGCCCGGTACTTCGCGACGAGCTGTTTGCGAAAGTTCCGACCGTGATCCTCACCAGCGCGACCCTCTCGACCGGCCGCGAGAATTTCGACTACGCCAAGGCCCGCATCGGCCTTACGAAGTCGCTCGAAAAGAAACTCGGCAGTCCGTTCGATTATCGGCGGCAAGCGAAACTGATCCTGCACGGCCGCATGCCCGATCCCAACGAGAACCCTGCCGCGTTCGAGGCCGAACTCTGCGAGAAAATCAAGCTGCACGTCGATGCCACCTCCGGCCGAGCCTTCGTGCTCTTCACCAGCTACAAGCTGCTGCAAGCCTGCGCAAATCGCCTGACGCCGTGGTTCGCCGCGCAGAACTACACGCTGCTCTGCCAAGGAGCCGGCCTGCAACGCACGATGCTGCTCGACCGCTTTCGCAACGATCCGCGAGCGGTTCTGTTCGGAGCCGACAGTTTTTGGCAAGGAGTCGATGTTCCCGGCGATGCTCTGCAAAACGTCATCATCACCAAGCTGCCGTTCGCTGTGCCCGACCATCCGCTGCAGGAAGCTCGCATGGAAGCCATCGAAGCTCGCGGCGGCAAACCGTTCTTCGAGTACTCGCTTCCCGAAGCAATCATCAAACTCAAGCAGGGTTTCGGTCGATTGATCCGTAGCAGCAGTGACACCGGCCAAGTCGTGATCCTCGACCCCCGCATCCGCACGAAACGCTACGGCCAACTTTTTCTCGACAGCCTGCCGGAGTGCCAGGTGCTCATCGACCCGATGTGACGGTGGCTCATACGACCTGTGCGACCTATAAGATCAATGAGCCGTCCCAAGCTTTGAGTGATTCGCCATGTCGCAAGCCAACGTCCATTCGCTCGATGCCATGCGTGCGTTTCGAGTGCATCTGCTGGAATTCGCGGGCGTCGCGATGGATGTCACCGCCTCGTTGCAGCAGCAGACGCTCAGCTTCTTCGACTGGGTCGAACACGACCGGCCGAACTTTTGGAAGCAGTACATGCTCCGCAGTTTTGACGTCATCGCTCAGGCTCGATCCGATTTGGAACGCTGCAAGATGCGCACCGTCGGGGACCATCGCCCCACCTGCTACGAAGAAAAGCTGGCGCTGGACGCCGCCAAACATCGGCTAGAAATGGCTCAAGAAAAAGTCGAAGCGGTGGCTCGCTGGTGCTCGTTCGTCCGGCACGAGATCGACGAGTTCGATGGCCGCCGTGGCAGCTTGCAACGCTACATCGAATCGGACTTTGCCAAGACCATCGCCACGCTCGAACGGATGATTCTCGCCATCGAAGCCTACGCCGAAATCGAATCCGCCGCCGAAGAACCCGTCGCACCACCACCAGCCGACTAATCTCGGAGCATCACCATGCGAATTGCCGAACTCTCCGTCGATAGCACCAAGCTCTACAAGGCACACGTCGAATTGATTCAGGCATGGGAACTGACCAAAGAGCACTGGAAAGATGACAACGCGCAGCACTTCGAGGACAACCACCTCGTACAGCTCAATCCGCTGGTCAAGATGCTGCTCGACGCTACCAACCGGCTCAACGAGGTGTTCGTTCGCGCCGAGCGAGAACTGGCCTCACCGGGACAGGATTGAGCGCACGAACGTCGCCGTTACGATGCTTCGCCGTCCGCAAACCTCTCACCGCTGGAGATTGTCATGCCGAATTTCACTCGACGAGATTTCCTGTCCGCCGCCGCGAGCGTCGCCGCCGCCGGTTCGACCGCGTCGCTCATGGCTCAGGAGAAACCCAAACAAAAACAGCTTTTGCAGGCGGCTCCGAAGAAAGAGGGCACCGTGAATCAGAATGACTTGGCGATCTGCGACACGCATCAGCATCTGTGGGATCTGACGAAGTTCAAGCTGCCGTGGCTGAAGGGGGACGAAGTCCAGTCGCTCAACCGCAGCTTTCTGATGTCGGATTATTTGAAGCTGATCGGCTCGCACAAAGTCACGAAGACGGTCTACATGGAGGTCAACGTGGCCGCGTCGCAACAGACGGCCGAGGCGGAATACGTCCTCGACCTGTGCGGCAAGAAGGACAACCCGATGTGCGGCGCGATCATCGGCGGATCGCCACAGTCGGCCGAGTTCGCGAAGTACATGGAACCGTTCGCGACCAACACTCGAATCAACGGCGTGCGAACGGTGCTGCACGATCCCGATCGACCGAAGGGGATGTGCCTCGAAAAGACGTTCGTCGACAACGTCAAACGGCTCGGCGACATGGGCAAGAGTTTCGACCTGTGCATGAGACCGGAAGACATCGGCGACGGAGCGAAGCTCGGTGAGCTGTGTCCCAAGACAACACTGGTCGTCGATCACTGCGGCAACATGCCGGCACAAACGGACGACAAGGTTCTGCGCGAGGCGTGGACAAAGGGGATGAAAGCCGCGGCCGCCCGGTCGAACACGTTCTGCAAGATCTCCGGGATCATCGCAACCGCGAAGCCGAACGGCTGGAAGCCAGCCGATCTGGCCGAGGTCATTTTCTTTTGCATCGACACCTTTAGCATCGACCGCTGCTTCTTCGGCGGCGACTGGCCGGTCTGCACGCTGACCGCTCCGCTGGCCGATTGGATTGCCGCGCTCAAAGAAATCGTGAAAGACAAGCCGCTCGATTGGCAAAAGAAACTGTTCCACGACAACGCCGTACGAGTTTACAAAGTGGCGGCGAAGTGATGTTGGTTTTTGAAAACGGCATCACGGCTGTCGGCCGACGGTGTTCGGTCGGAAGCCATGAGCCGATGGCCGCGATACCGTTCTTGCCCCATTCACGAACGAAAGACCATCCGATGTCTTCCTGCCGACTGTTGGCATTTGTGGCGTGCGTCGCTTTCACTTTGACGCCGGGATTTGCTGACGACGCTAAACCCGATCGCACAACGGCTGATCTCGTCGCCGATCTCAAGCCGTCGATCGTGGTCATCACGTTTACCGGCCGAGACGGCAAGCAAGAGGGACTCGGCACCGGCTTCGTCGTTGCCGAGGACGGGTTGATCGCGACGAACTTTCACGTCATCGGCGAAGGGCGGCCGATCTCGGTGCAGTTCGCGGACGGGACGAAGCGGGACGTCATCGAAATCCGCGCGTCGGATCGGCAACTCGATTTAGCGGTGCTGAAGATCGATCAGAAGGGACTCAAGCCGCTCGAACTGGGGGACGCGACGAAGGCGAAGGACGGACAGCCGGTCGTGGCGATGGGCAACCCGCGCGGACTGAAGCACAGCGTGGTCGAAGGGATCGTCAGCGGCAAACGAGAGATCGACGGCCGCTCGATGCTGCAACTGGCAATGCCGATCGAGCAGGGCAACAGCGGCGGGCCGCTCGTCGATCGGGACGGGAAAGTGCTCGGCATCATCACGCTCAAGTCGCTCGTGACCGACAATCTCGGCTTCGCGATTTCGGTGAACTCGTTGAAGCCGCTGTTGGAGAAACCGAATCCAGTGCCGATGTCCCGCTGGCTGACGATCGGGCAGCTCAACCCGCGCGATTGGACGCCGCTGTTCGGAGCGCGCTGGCGTCAGCGAGCTGGCCGCATCGCCGTCGAAGGTTTGGGGCAAGGCTTCGGTGGTCGTTCGTTGTGTCTGTCGAAGCAAGCCGTGCCGGAGAAACCGTTCGAGGTCGCGGTCAACGTGAAGTTCTCGCCCGAGGACGGTGCCGCCGGACTCGTATTTCACGCGGACGGCAAAGAGAAGCACTACGGATTTTATCCGAGCAACGGCGGCTTTCGGCTCAGCCGCTTCGACGGCTCGGACGTGTTTCAATGGAAGGTTCTGCAAGAGGTTCGCAGCGATGCGTATCGGCCCAACGACTGGAACGAGATCAAAGTCCGCGTCGAAAAAGGCCGGATGGTTTGCTTCGTGAACGGAACGCAGATCATCGAATCGACCGACGACGAACTGACCGGCGGGCAAGTCGGCCTCGCAAAATTCCGGCACACCGAAGCGGAGTTCCGTGGCTTCCGCGTGGCGACGGAACTCGACTCGCAGAAGGTCACGCCGGAAACGACCAAGCGAATCGGTGATCTCGTCAAAGACATTTCTCCGAAGCAGGCGGCTGCGGCGGAGGTTCTCAAGCAGCTCACGCCCGACGGTGCTGCGGCCAGCACGGTGCTGCGGGAGAAGGCCAAGGAACTCGAACAACAGGCCGAGCGACTGCGGCAGCTTGCCAACGACGTGCATGTCAAAAAGGTGCAGACCGAGTTGCGTTCGCTGGTCGAAGGCAAGGAGGACGCCAAGATCGACCTGCTGGCCGCCGCGCTCTGGATCGCCTCGCTCGACAACGAAGAACTCAACGTTGCCGATTACTGCCACGAGATTGACGACCTCGCGGCCGACCTGAAGAAGACGTTTGCGGCCGATGCCGATGATGCCGCAAAGCTCGCCGCTCTGAAGAAATTTTTCTTCGAGGAACTCGGCTTTCATGGCGGGCGGCTGAATTACTCGGCCCGCTCAAACAACCATCTCAACGAAGTCATCGACGACCGTGAAGGGATGCCAATCACGCTCTCAGTCTTGTACATCGAGCTTGGTCGCCGCGTCGGTTTGAACCTCGTCGGTGTCGGAGTTCCCCGTCAATTCGTCGTGCGACATGAGCCGAGAGAAGGGCTTCCGGTATTCATCGACGTGTTTGAAGGTGGCGGCACGGTGACTCGGCAGGAGATCGAAGAGCGTCTCCTCAAGGGCACCCCTGCGATCATTGCCCGCGACGAGCACTTCGTGACCGCCAAGCCGCGAGACATCTTGATCCGGATGCTCAGCAATTTGCTGGGGAGCGCCGAGCAGGAAAAAGATGCTGAGTCGATGTACCGCTACGTCGACACGATCCTGACGCTCAATCCCGAAGATGGCGGCTACCGCGCGATGCGGTTCGAAATCGGAGCCTTCACCAAACGGCTCGACCAAGCCCGCGCCGACGCTGCCTGGTTGGTCAAATTCCAACCACCGAATGTCAATCTGCCACGAGTCGAAGCGATCCGCGATTCGCTGAAGTGAGTTCCCCCTTCTGCGACAATCCGCGTAATCTGCGTTTGGTCTCTTCGGATTTTGAAACGCAGATTGCGCAGAGAAGAGAGAAGACCCCTCACGCAATCAGGTCTTCAATCACACTTCCATGCACGTCGGTCAGGCGGAAGTCGCGGCCGGCGTAGCGGTAGGTCAGGCGTTCGTGGTCGAAGCCGAGCAGTCGGAGCATCGTCGCGTGCAGATCGTGAACCGAGACCGGATTCTCGACCGCTTGGAACCCGAACTCGTCGGTTGCTCCGTAGACCTGTCCGCCGCGCACGCCGCCGCCGGCCAGCCAGCAGGTGAAGCCGTAGTGGTTGTGATCGCGACCGTTGAGCGCCGGTAGCTCGGCGACCGGTGTGCGTCCGAACTCGCCGCCCCATTGGATCAGCGTCTCGTCGAACAACCCGCGCTGTTTGAGATCGGTCATGAACGCTGAGATCGGGCCGTCCCAATCGGCGGAGAGTTTCTTGTGCTGAGCTTCGAGGTTGTCGTGATTGTCCCACGGCTGCCCGGCCCCGCTCCAAACTTGGACGAACCGCACACCTCGCTCGATCAACCGGCGAGTGATCAGCAACTGCCGACCGTGAGTCCCCGTGCCGTACATTTGCCGAACCGCTTCGGGTTCCTTCGAGATGTCGAACACGTCAGCCGCTTCGGTCTGCATCCGAAACGCGAGCTCAAACGATTGGATGCGTGCTTCGAGCGCGGCGTCCTCCGGCCGCTGCGACTTGTGCTGCTCGTTGAGCTTCCGCACGAAGTCGAGCTGCCGCCGCTGCTCATCGAGCGACAATCGCGAGTTGCGAATGTTCGCGAGCAGCTTCGTGACCTCGGTGTGCTGCGTGTCGAGATACGTTCCCTGAAACGCTCCGGGTAAAAACGCTGAGCGCCAGTTTTGTGTCGAGACAATCGGATATCCGCCGGGACACATCACGACAAATCCCGGCAAGCTTTGATTGTCGGAACCCAGCCCATACGTCAGCCACGATCCGAAGCTCGGCCGAGGCAGCCGGCCATCGCCGCAGTTCATCAGCATCAGCGATGACTCGTGATTGGGAACCTCCGCCTGCATCGAGCGAATCACCGCGATGTCGTCGATGTGGTTGAACGCGGTCTGCCAGAAGAGATCGCTGACTTCGATTCCCGACTGGCCGTAGCGTCGGAACTCAAACGGCGACCGCATCGCCGCGCCGGTCTTTCGTTCGGTTCGCAGATTGCCGGCCGGCAGCGGCTTGCCGTGCCATTCGGAGAGTTTTGGCTTGGGATCGAATGTATCGACGTGCGACGGCCCGCCGTTCATGAAAAGATGCACGACGTGCTTGGCTTGCGCGTCGAAGTGCGGACGCTTCGGCGCGAGCGGCGTGACACTTTCGTCCGCAACAACTCGGTCCGGCTCGCTGAGCAATGCCGCAAGTCCAAGCGTTCCGAAGCCCGTTCCGCAGCGCCGCAACAACTGCCGTCGTGAGAATGACCATTGCTCGGACATGAGTGACTCCCGTGGTTCGCGCCACATCGACACACCACAATTGACGCATTTCGCCCCACGATGCAAGCCGTCCCGTTCGCCAAAGACCAAAGTGTTGGCGAGACGTTGGCCGGCAGATATGCTCAAGTCGATTGGCGGCAAGTTCGGGAGGCGGCAATGTTCCAGGTTTTGGGCGGACCCAAGCGGCTGTGTAACGGCGTGACGCGTCGCGATCTGCTGTCCGTCGGCGGACTGAGCCTGTGCGGTGTCGGAGCACCGGTTCTGTTTCCCGCTCTGGCGAATGCGGAATCGACGACCGCGAAAAATTCCGAGGTCACGCTGCCTGGATTCAGCCGCGCGAAGAATGTCATCCTGCTGTATTTGTTCGGTGGACCAAGTCAGCTCGACACGCTGGATCTGAAGCCACAGGCTCCCATCGAGATTCGCGGAAAGTTCCAGTCGATCGACTCGACGCTGCCGGGCCTGCATCTGTGCGAGCACTTACCGAACATGGCTCAGGTGATGGATCGTGTCACCGTGGTTCGCTCGCTGACGCATCCGTGGAACTTTCACGGAATGCAGTACGCGACGACCGGATCGCCCGAAGGAAGCGTGCCGCTCGAAGAGACGCTGGGGCATTCGCAGCATCAGCCGTTCTTGGGATCGGTCGTGAATTATTTCGATCAGCAGCGGCACGGGCCGAAGCCGCACGGAGCGATTCCCGACAACCTCATGCTGCCGTTTCTGCTGAGCAGTCGCCGGTCGGCGGCGAGATACACGGCTCCATCGGCGATGGATCTGGGAAGCCGCTTCGATCCGATTTGGACGGAGTTCCGAGGTGAAGCAACTCGCAGCGCGGTGCGGCGTTCGTTCGGGCCGCCGGCGGAATTTCGCGATCCATATCTCGGAGTGCAGCGCGACTGCCGCTTCTTGATCGCGGCCGAAGCCGACTTGCCGAACGACTTTTCGCTCGATCGCCTGAATCGTCGACGCTCGTTGCTCGATCAGTTGGAGACTCTGCGGCGGAATCTCGATCAGCAGGCAGGGCGCTCGGTGCTCGATCAAAAACGCGAACTGGCGTTCTCGCTACTCGACTCGAAGGCGATCCGCGCGGCGTTCGATCTCGAACAAGAACCGGCGAAGCTGCGCGACGAATACGGACTGACGCTGTTCGGGCAATCGACGTTGCAAGCTCGGCGATTGGTCGAGGCGGGTTGCCGATTCGTGACGGTCGTGTGGGATGAGTTCGGTCAGCTCAACGCCGGCTGGGACACGCATGTCGATCACTACAACCGGCTGACCGGCGAACTGCTGCCGGGCCTCGACCTCGCGTTCTCCGCGTTGATTCGCGATTTGGAAGCTCGCGGGATGCTCGACGACACGCTGGTGCTCGTGATGAACGAGATGGGCCGCACGCCCCGCTTCGAGGGGGAAGGCCGCGGCCACTGGGGCCGAGCCTACACGAACTTCTTCGCCGGCGCGGGGCTCAAACGCGGCAACATCATCGGCCGCACCGACGCCATCGGAGCGACCGTCGCCGACCGACCGCTCACCGCGAAGGACATCCTCGCGACGATCTATCACCTGATCGGCATCAATCCCAACTCGACGCTGAACGACCGACTCAATCGCCCGGTGCCGCTGTGCCACGACGGCAAAGTGATCCCTGAAATGCTCGCGTAGACGTCCTCTCAACGCCGTCGTCACCGCTCCGCGTGACGAGACGATTGGTTCAGTGCTGCGTCCATCGTCGGCTTCTTCGATTCTTCGCGTTGTCGATAATCTCACCGTCCATGACGAAAGATTCGCCGGAGGTCGTCGGTGACGATTGCGAACGCTGAGCGGCCTCAATAGCGAAAGATCGCGGATTCCCGGCCGCATTTCCGTGTCCCAGCGAAAGGCCGTGTGGCAGACTCAGACTTTCGACACTTGGCATGAGATTTGTCTTGCATGGTGGCCGACATCCCCACAAGAGATTGCCCATGCGAAGAAGCTCTGCCAAACCGAACCGTCCTGCCGCAACCGTGAATCGGTTGGGATTCACGTTGATCGAACTGCTCGTCGTGATTGCGATCATCGCCATTTTGATCGCGCTGTTGCTGCCGGCCGTGCAGCAAGCTCGCGAGGCGGCGCGGCGGTCGCAGTGCAAAAACAATCTCAAGCAACTCGCGCTGGCGATGCAGAACCACGAGAGCACATTTGGTTCATTGCCGTCTTCCAAACGAGGGACGGACCCGCAGCGAAGTTGGGTTCCCGATCTGCTGCGGCAGCTTGAGCAGACGAATCTCGTCTCAAAAGGCAACTACCTCTTCACCGAGAATTGGTGGCGGACGACGGGGCAATACTCACCGAACATCGGACTTCCCGTTCCCAACGGCATGACGGTGCGAACTTATCTGCCGCTTTTCAACTGTCCCTCGACGCCGAACCAGCCACGGATGCAGATCAAACTCGAGAACGCAGCGACGCAAAACAAAATTGGATCGTGCGGCGACTACTTCACCCCCGAAGGAGTCAGCACTGCGATCAACGCCGATCTGGTGGTTCAGGGCGACACCCCGCTGACGGCGACCGATTTGAAAGGCGCGCTGCGGCCGGAAGCCGAAGGTCCAAATAAATTCGCGATGATCACCGACGGCACCAGCAACACGATCCTGCTCGGCGAGGACTGTGGCCGCGAAGATGTCTGGCGAGGACGGAATCTAACTCCCGCGCAAACCGACAAGACGCTGCCGAACTGCGCTCGCGCTCGCGGCGGTGCCTGGGCGACGAACGACAACGCCTACGAAATCGGCCAGCGGATCGAGTGGTGTACCGGTGGTCCGATCCCCGCCAGCATCCCGATGCGCATCAACAGCTCGAACGAATGGGGCTTCTTGTTCTACAGCTTTCACGACGGCGGCACACACGTCGCCATGTGCGACGGATCGGTGCGTTTCGTCAACGCCTCGATCCGATTGCGAACGTTGGCCAACCTTGTGACACGACGCGGCAACGAAGTCGTGGGAGAATTTTGATCGTTCTGGGCGGCGAACAATCTCGACACGCCAATGGATTGTCGGCCAAAAAACCTGAGAACCGGGGAGACGCTCTGACGACGGCTGCGAATTCATCCGATGCGAATTATGCTGCCGAACATCCTTCGCAGGAAACGCGAAAACCCCAGATAAACCGGGGTTCTGAGCACGTTTGCGAGTCGTGGACAATGCCTGAGAAGAAGAGTGCCGAAGGTGGGAGTCGAACCCACACACCCGTGAGGATACGGGATTTTGAATCCCGCACACCGTTGCTGTACGGGGAAGCCGAGCAAGACGTTGCAGCGGACGGCTGTTTCACTGGCCCATCCACTGGCCCAAATTCTGGCGAGTTGGTGACAACGCATGAGAACGCGGAGCGTGTCGCTGCGAGTTCGGAACGTGGTCAGGAACACGATGCCGAGTTGGCTCGGATCGTCGCGACGTGGTCCGAACTGCCGGCGGTGTTGAAGGGGGCGATGCTGGCGATTATGGACTCGGCCGGCGCGGCGAGTGGGCGGTGAGGTGGGAGGGCTGATCGAACGGTGAGACGGACGGTGCCACGGATCGGCTGGCCGGGAGTGTGAGCAGCGAGGTTGTGGCTGACATTGACACAACCTCGAAAGTCGCGGGGATCGGATGGGGTTCGTCAATGAGCGGCGGAGTTGTGTCCGTGAGATGTTTCACTCACAAGACGACCGCCGCCCGGCCGGGGGAGGCCCCGATGCGATCGGGCGAAGGCAATCACATTCCCCGCCGAGAGTGCCAAGACAAATTTGGGGCTTCGGATTCAGGATGGCAGCAGTGACGTTGGCCGGTGATTCTCCAATTCTTCAAGTGCTGAGAACGGCTCGATAGGATTTCACCGTCCAGCCGAACCAACAACCTGATGATATTCGCCGCGAGGCGATGGCCGCTCCACGTTCGGCTGGACACTGAACGGAGCGGCCTTTTTTGTCGTCGGATCGTTGAACCTCACTCGCCGCACGGGTGCTCCCATGAAATCTCGCGTTTCCAACGTCGTGATTTTCGGTTGTCTCGGCTGTCTAGCGACGGTCGTTTCGTTCTCGGTTCCGGGCTACTGCCAACAGCGAAACAAGGCCGGCAAGTTGGAAGAGCGCGTTGCGGCGTTAGCAGCCTGTTGAAGAAGTTTGTGTTTGTCGTTTGCGAGCGGCATGATCAGGTCGCAAGTGCGTTTTGCGAGAATGTGATTTTGAACTTCGGAAAAACTGGTTGAGGGGGCTGGTGGGTTTCAGGGTTCGTAGGGCGACCAGCCGCAACGTGCCCAGGCTCAAGACGAGCGTAAACGCTCGCGGTTTGGCCGCTCCGCAGAGGGTTCGCAGGATCAGGCCCAGGTTGTGAGACAACGCCAGCACTTGGTAGCGCTTCGTCACCTTCGTCAGACCTCGCAGCCACGTCCGGCGACCGCCGCCAGTTTCGCAGAGGTGAGCGAATGTCCGTTCGACCACTTCACCGCGGCGACGCAGCAGGCGTTCGCTGCGGATACGGCGATGGTTGGCGCGGAAGGCGTCGTGTTGTTCGGCCGGCTTGTCGGTCCAGGTGCGGCCCTGAGGGACCAGCGGTTCGGAGATGTACGTCCGCAGGCCCGTGCCGATGTCGATCCCTTTCCGCCACCGCCAGCTTCTTCAGAGGAGCTTCCCAATCGTCGCCGCTGTCCTTCCGCACGATCAACTTCATCGCTGCGTTGGCTTCCAACGTCGTCGAGTCCACGCCCAGCGCCTTCCCTTTGAGCAGACCATGCGCATGCACCAGTTGCAGCACGAAGACGAACACCTCGCGGTAAATCCCAATGGCAACCGCGACGTGATCCGCGTCAGACTCGAATGCTCGGACGTCGCTTCGTGTGGCTGACAGCCCAGGAAGCTCTTCAGCGACAAACTATCGGAACTCCACCAGGCGATCCCACGTTGCGAGTCGATGCCCTCGAAGTCACCCACCATCAACATCCGAAAATACCGTCCCGGAGCAATCGATCCGCGGCCCTGCCGGGAGTAGTGCGGCCGACAGAGTTGCTCCAACCATGCGTCGAACCTGGCCTCCGCGAGCAGTTCATTTAACCGCTCATAAAACACATGCCGAGGCGTCTGAGACAACTCCTTGGTCGCAATCCAAAACTCCTGCTGCTGATCCGTCTGCCAATGTCCCATCCCCATTCCCAACTCCTCCTGCTCGCGAGTCCCTCAAGGTCGCAGATCATAGCGCCCGGTCACAAACGTCAACCCAAGGACGGCTTTTTCAACAGGCTGTTAGTTCGACTTTTGCAGTTTTCAGAGTGCTGAGAACTGGTCTGCGGAAATAGCGTGAGCCTCCACGACAATGCTTGGGACATCACTTTCAGGCATCGAGCAAGGAGGCTCACGATGGAACTTGTACCCGGTTTTGCGGCTTTG
>QWQF01000276.1 GCA_003669125.1 Planctomycetota bacterium | reverse complement strand
GAAAACCAGGAGAAGACGATTCACTGCTTCCATCAGATGGCGCTCGACGGCCAGATTTGAGGCGGCGCGAGCGGAGCTTTTCTGCTCTGGTGGTTTCCCCTCCAACTGTGGCGAGGAGAACGCATCGCGATGGAGCGAACGATGTCCTTTCAATGGATCTCTCAGAAGCTGCGGCTGGATCACGAGCGATTTCATCTGACCACGGTGTGCCGATCACCCGTTTTCGAAAACCTCAAGTATGGAACGAGCCACGGCATCCGCTTCGCCATTTTTGATTACCAGTTTGTTCTGCCGAAATTTGGGACGTTCTGCCAAACCGTGGTGTGGTTGCATTGGCGCGGGGCCAACCTCCCTGATTTCGCGATCGGCCCTGGCAGTTGGTTGGGCCAAGACCTCTTTGATTTGCTCACCGGGCGAAATGACTTCCACTTCGAGAGCCACCCCACGTTCTCGAAAAACCATCAAATACGCGGTGGCAACGTGAGTGCGATCCGCGAACTGTTTACGGAAGACGTGCTGAATTTCTACGAACAGCATTCGGGACTCGGCACCGAAGTCTCTGGCAACAGGTTGCTCTATTACCGCGTTAAAGTCCGCGTTGAACCAGATGACATCCAGCCGTTCCTCAACGAGGCTCTCCAACTGCTGGCGTTGTTTCAACCGGCCAATCACGAGGGGAGTGCCTGATGGCGATTGAGATCACCTGCGAATGTGGCAAAGGCTATCGCGTGAGCGACGACAAAGCCGGCAAGCGGTTCAAGTGCCGTGATTGCGGGACTCTGTTGCAAGTGCCGAACACGAACGAGACCGCCAGTGACAACGACAACGACGATGACGTTCAGATGGAAGCGGAGCAGGAATACGTCCCGGCTCACCGTCGTGCTTGGGCGATGTTTCGCTCAAAGGAAAAAAGGGCACGGGACAAGAGATCGTTTGCGACTCGAAAGAAGTGGCTGTTCATTGTTGGCAGTCCGGCCGTCGTGATCGGAGGACTGACCTATGCAAATGCTCGCATTCCACAGGTGATGTTGAGAATCTGGCCCGTCGTCTCATTTGTCTTACAGTTTCTCCTCGTCCCAACGATCTTGTTCTTCCTGGGAAACTGGAGTTGTCGCAGGCGAATTCGAGCAGAGATCAGATCCCATGACGGCACAGTGACGAGCATTTCCTGGCAACCGTTTCAGGGCCTGCCCTTCACCAAAGCGTGGGGCCTTGGAATTCATCCCGTCGCTGGTGCGTTCTACAGCGTCACCTACATTGATCGTGACGGCACGACACAGCACAGCACCGTTGGGTTCACAGCTCGCGGAATGCGATGGGACGGCGATATCTGAGCAATGGAAATCTTCCGTGGAAGGAAATGGCCTGCCATGTCGATCAACGTGACCTGCGACGCCTGTCGGGGTGAACGCGAAAAGGGGCATTGATCCCTCAGTCTCCTTGGGAACCGGATTGAGAGAGAGCAGGAATCCATCGATGAAATACAACAACCAAAATGGTCGCGAGTTCGAGGCACCGGAGTTTTCCGCCGAGTCCGTCATTTGCCAGACTTCAGGTTGGAGGGGACAGCCAGTGTCCGTGGTCGTGGACCGAGCGGCGGGGATGATCCATTTTCAGAACTGTTACGTCCCACAGTCGTCCTTTTGGATGACAGCTCAGCCGTGGTTCAGTTACCCATTGAGTGTCCTGAAGATCGAGATCAACACAGGTCGCAATGTTTTTCTCCACATTCAAACTCCAACCGGAAGGGCCATCGTGTCACCGCGTGCGTCCAATTTTCGGGCGTTGCGCGAGGCGTTGGCGGAAGCCGTTCCAGACGCCTACCACGATTACAAACGCCAATACGATGGTCCTGGCACGGCCTGCTCCATCCTTGTTGCGAGTGCCGGAGGAGGACTGCTGGGCTTCCTGTTGACACCAAGCAATGCTTCGCTGCAGCAGCTCGAACTGACGATGCTTGGCGGCGCAATCGTAGCCACCGTCGCCGTGTTTCTCGGAATGAAACTCATCCCCCGATCGCCTGATGGAATTCGTCCATGAAGTATGTCGCGGCCATTCTCGTCTTCGTCTTCATTCTCTATCTCGCGTTCAGCGTCACGATGAGCGGAGTCGCTGTGCTGTTTGAGGCGTCACGTTCCAAGTCGTGGCCGACCGTGGAAGGGACGGTTACGGAAACCAGAGTCGATCGGAGCCGGAATCCCAAGGGAGGCACCGACGAATCCCCCGTCGTTCGGTATCGCTACGAGGTTGACGGGAAGACTTACCATCGCGGGAAACTCAGCCTGGGCGGTGCCGTCACGACCAGTTGGTTCGAGAGCGCGCCGTCCGTGATCGCTCGATATGCGGTTGGCAAACCCGTCACGGTTTACTACGACCGACAACACCCGGAAACCGCCGTCTTGGAACCGGGGACCACCGCGAGAATGTGGGCGACGCTTTGGCCGGGTGCCCTGTTCTGGTTCGTCATCGCCGTCTGCGTGATGTCCGTCCGGCGCGGAATGATCGACGCATCCGTGCCGTCACCGAAGACAAGCTCCGATCCCAACTAGCACGCCGCGCGGGCGAGTCACCACTTTTCTACAACTCTTCAAAGACAGATTGAGTTCAATTTTCTAGAAGCGGTTTCAAAAACTCGTAGGTCAGGCTTTCCAGCCTGACCCGGATTGGCAAAATCGCGTCGATTGTTGATCGAGTCAGCCTGGAAAGGCTGACCTACGTCGGTTTTGAAACAGCTTCTACAAATTTCCTGTCGAGCTTGCGCTGCGTTCGGGCATGACAGCAATACCGGCATTCATTCCCGGTGGTCGATCGCCGACCGTCCTCGAAAGTGAGACGCACTTTGAAAAAACCTCCCTACCTCACACTTCAGCCAAGTGAGCAGACCATCGTGACGGCTGCAGCCACGATCTATGCCGCCTACATTGCCGCAGGTCGCGTCGAAGATGGCAAAGAGGCTGCTTGGATGGATCGCGCACTCAAGGCCGCGTTCCGAATTGCCAAAGTGACGGACGAAACCGTCCAGGCGGATCAGGAACTCGACTGAGCAGACAGTTCAAGTTGCCGGAAGCATCTGAGGATTTCGTTCATACCGATCATTGTGACCTGCGACGCACGCTCGGAGTCTCATCGCCTACAGAGACGACAGCTCCTCTTTCCAATCGTCGTCGTCGAAGTCTTCCTCTTCGATGGCCTCGCCATGCACGGTGTGGTCGAGTCCGAAGCCTTTGTCGGATGGCGAGCGGCGTTCCTCGGCCTGTTCGCGTTGGCGGAGGTAGAGCTTGACCGGGACTTCGTGGAACGGCAGTTCTTCGCGGATCACGCTCAGCAGGTAGCGTTGCCAGGAGTTGTCGAACAGTTCGGGATTGTTGCATTTGCAGACGATCGTCGGCGGTTCGGTGGCGACTTGCGTGGCGAAGAAGATTTTCGGCGTCTGATTGCGCCGCACCGGCGGCCGGTTGCGAACGACGGCGGCGCGGATCACGCGATTGATCTCGCCGGTCGAGACACGCGTGCGGGCCTGTTTGAAAATGCTTTGCGCGAGGTTGATCAGCTTGTGGACGTTGCGGCCGGACTTGGCCGTCAGGAACGCGACCGGGGCGAACTTCAGCGAGCCGAATTGATGGGCGAGGTACTCGCTCCAGCGGTCCATCGCCATCTCGGCTTCTTTCGCCAAGTCCCATTTGTTGATGACGAAGATCACCGGCTTGTGCTGCGAAACGATTTCGTCGACGAGTTGCTTGTCGACTCGCGAGACAGTTTCGGTGGCGTCGAAGAACATGAAGACAACATCGGCTCGGCGGATGCTCTTTTGGGCGCGGACCATGCCGTAGAACTCGACGTCGTTGGCGAGGCTTTTCTTTTTGCGGACACCGGGCGTGTCGATGGCCAGCAGACGCAGACCGTCGATCTCGAAGCGGACGTCAATGCTGTCGCGGGTCGTGCCGGGAATCTCGGAAACGATGCAGCGCTCCTCCTCGGCCAGGGCGTTGATGAACGTGCTCTTGCCGACATTGCGGCGGCCGACGATGGCGAACTTGAGTTCTGGATCGGAAGCCAGCGACGCACCGTCACCGGCTTCGTGCTCGGACGCAGGCGGCAGGTGCGCGAGAATTGCTTCGATGAGTTGCACGCGGTTGAGGTTGCCGATGACGCTGGTGGAAACGGTCGGCCCGTTCATCATGCGGTAAAACTGCGGGATGTCATCGACGGCTCTGGGCGAGTCGCACTTGTTGACGACCAGCAGCTTGGGCTTGTTGATCGGACGCAGCCGATCGGCAACGACTTGGTCGAGCGGCATCGGACCGTCTTTGCCATCGACGACGAACAGAATCAAGTCCGCTCGGTCGATCCCGATTTGGATTTGCCGCTCAACGTCCTCGGAGAGGTCGTCGCGATCGACGATGCCGATGCCGCCGGTGTCGATCAGCTCGAAGTAGCGGTCCCCCTCGTTCATCAAATACGTGACGCGATCGCGAGTCACGCCCGGCGTCGGGTCGACGACAGAGACGAGCTTGTGAGCGAGCCAATTGAGAATCGAACTTTTGCCGACATTCGGCCGGCCAATGATGGCCACTTGTGGGACGGGCATGGGCGGGGATCACGGAAATCGAGAGACATTGAATTGTGAGAAGCGAAGTCTATCGGCTGGGCGACTCGATGACGACGCTGTAGCCTACGAGGATGTCCGCCAAATCGTTCCAATTGAGGGAAGAATTGCTGCGCTGGTGCCCCCATGTGGTCTCGGCCGAAGCAGCTCCGCCCCGTCCGACTTTGGTGGAAGCGGAGGCGTATTGTCGGCAGTTGGCGACTTCGCATTACGAAAATTTTCCGCTGATCGCTCGCCTGTTGCCACGCGAACTGCGGCAGCCGTTCTTCAATGTTTATGCCTATTGCCGCTGGTCCGACGACTTGGGGGACGAGTTGAGCGATCCAGAACTCTCGACTCGGTTGCTGGGTTGGTGGCGCAGCGAGTTAGCTCGATGTTGGGCCGGCGAGGAGATGGGGCATCCCGTGTTCGTCGCACTGCAACGGACGGCAAAGGAGTTCGATCTTTCACGCGAGCCGTTCGACGATCTGCTGACGGCGTTCGAGCAGGATCAGCGAATCACCTCGTACAACACGTTTGATGAACTGCTCGGCTATTGCCGGAACAGTGCGAATCCGGTCGGGCGAATCGTGCTGCGGCTGTGTGGCTGCGACGATGAGCGCTCGGTCGCGCTGTCGGATTCGGTTTGTACCGGATTGCAGTTGGCGAACTTCTGGCAGGATGTCGCTCGCGATGCGGACATCGGCCGGACGTATCTGCCGCTGGAAGACTGCGAGCGGTTCGGGTACTCGCGGGAGGATTTGGCGAATCGGGTCACGAACGAAGCGTTTGTCGAACTGATGCGGTTTGAAGTCGAGCGTGCGCGCGAGCTGCTGTTGGCCGTGCGCGAGTTGGCTCCTCGATTGCGCGGGCGGCTGCAAGTCGTCATCGAGTTGTTCGGCGAGGGGGGCTTGAAGGTTTGCGATCGCGTGGCCTCGATCGGTTATCGAGTTTGGGAGCAGCGGCCCGTCGTCACGAAGTGGGACGCGGCCGGTTTGTTGCTGAAGTGTCTCGGCCGAGCGATCGGGCGGAAGGTGGCGGCATGAGTCGCACGTTGCTCGATGACTGCTACGACCACTGCATCCGACTGACGAAACGCACGGCCGGGAATTTTTACTATTCGTTCTGTGGCCTGCCGGCTCCGCAGTTCCGCGCGATGTGTGCGTTGTACGCCTTCATGCGTGTGACCGACGATTGGGGAGACGACACGACACGCGCGCCGGCCCAGCGAATCGCGGATTTGGACGACTGGCAACAGGCTCTGACATTCGCCTTGCGACCGGGTTGGTCGGCCGCGGAAATGAACGGCTGGTCGGAG